>DKEN01000055.1:50582-95437 GCA_002452515.1 Spartobacteria bacterium UBA6821
GTTCCATGTTCTTTGATGGCTTCCCCATCCATTCGAGCACATCGTCAATGTTTAAGGCTCGATCCGCTCTGAGCATATGGCATTCCCGGGTGTACTCATCCAAGATAGTCAGCATTCGCATGGCTTTTCCGCGAGTAGTTCCATAACAAATAAAGTCCCAAGTCTAGATATGGCCCTTGTACTCAGCCTTCACCGGCAGTCCCGTGGAGTAACTTCTACGAAAGAGCTTCCTTTTCTTCGGTGGAACCCGAAGGGCAAGACTTCTCCTCAGGCTCTGGATCTGCCTCTTGCTCCCTTGCCATCCCTCCCGACGAAGCCGCGCCGCGATACGGCTATAGTCAGTCGTACCTCGGCTACTCTTCGCTGAGTTCTTTCAACCGCTTGACCTCGTTCACATCCATATGCCCAAACTGCTTCTACCTCCGGTAAAAGCTTACCGGAAGGGAGATAGGTTGTGCATTATGGCTCAAAATATTTTATCAATGGGCGCCTTGGCAAAGCAGGAGGCGTACGCTCATCAATGTTTGAACCAAGCCGTGCACAAATCAGATAGCCTTGGCATTCTGAACCAGAAGTTATAGGAAAATAATTCTTTGCCACCCAGTTGATGATTGGATCGCGGATGTTAGGACCAATCATTCCAATTTGCGGCCTTGGAAACACCACGACATCAGGAGGACTTTTAAAAACATCATTAAAAAAAATTGGATACACCTTGTCTTGAACTTTGCTAACAATAAAAGCAAAATAAGCATTAAATCGCGTTCTCGGCCATATGTTCGTATAAACATAAAGTCCAGTATCTTGTCCCCACACAAAGAACCACTCGTCTTTCTTCATCAGAGAAGACAAGTAGGGGGCGACTATCTCGGTATCATAATACCAAGACCCATTATATTTTCTTTCGCTGATCTGTCTTGAAGATAATATCAAATAATTCTTGAGGTTTAAACAACTTACTCCTGCAACAAATGCCACGATCAGCGAGACCATGGCAAACGCAACTCTCCGATTGCTGATCTCTTCGGCAACGGCAAGCATCATTGCCATGGATATGAATACGGGCCATTCCATGAGTTGATAGTAATGCGGCCACCACATTCCAGGAATCGCCAGCATCAGATAACATCCAAGGGAAAAGAGAATGTTAGCAGCTGTGGATAATTTCTGTTTTTCGAAAAAATTCCCGCCTCCAATAATGGCCGCTATAGACCCTAGAAAACTCAAAAGCAAAAACGATAAGTTACCAGGCGATAACGCCTTTAGGAGTGTACCAAGATAATCCGGGTTATATGTTGCATTGGCGGCAACCAAGCAAAGCCAAAGGTCATAAAAATGCCCCTTTAAGGCATAATAGGCAGCAAGAGACAACCATCCTGCTAAGATAAGTACGATTGATAAAAAGATTGGACTCCACTGAAAGCCTGCTTTTCTTTTGTTATCCCATCCATTGAGAGAGTAAGCTAGTCCCAGCATTAGGACAGGAATCACCGCATGCTGTTTGATCATAGTTGCCGAAACCGCAAGAAGACCAAAAGCGACGGCATCGATTTTTCGAACCGACCCTTTTTTCGTTGCAAGTAAAAACAACGCACCAAATATGGCGTTAAGAAGCAGTTCACAGTTCGGTTGATTGGCCTCAAGGTCAATGTTAGAAATCAATCCGAAAACAACAAAAAAAAGCAGCCCGCCTTGCATTATCTTCGATCTCACAAAGCGCGCGGCCAGTATGTAGGCCTCAATGATGAAAATCGATGAAAAAATCAGGTTAACACCAGCCACCTCTCCTTTACCATATCCAAATAATGTTTCGGAAAGACCAAAGATCATATGGAGAAGCGGAGGTTTTTGATCCCACAAGTCCGTATAAAGAAGCTTGCCAATATGGAATGTATGCCCCCCCATGCAGTACATCATGAGATCTGTTTCGATGGGTTCATCCCATTTCCAAAGTTTCATCAGCAGGTTTGCAAGCAACGCACTTCCAATAAGCACTAGGATCGGCATTTTGACGCGTCCCTTGAAATATTTATGCAGGTTCAATACCATATAATGATTGGAAACTGTGTTATTCTAGTTCTGTTTTTTAAAGCAATAGATGCTCTCTGTTTCAGGATCGTAACCCAAAACCGGACGGAACGTTCTCCAAAAAAGCTCAGGGCGGTAGAGATCCTTCCAGAAGGTATTGATTATGTATATCTCCTTGTAATCAATACCCTTCATCTTCCACTGTTGGAACATATCACGCATCTGAATTACTATGGGTCCAAAGACGATAATATATTCGGGCAACTCTTTTCCCTTGAAGTGAATATTGGGTAGATCCCTAAACTGCGGGTCTTTCTTCTGATCTAAATTTAGTTGCCATGCATAAACCACATCTGGAGCGTGGAACATAAGGGGGTATGTCATGTAATCGGGGAGAACCCAAACGGTAGATCCTTTTGGGATGTTTCCTCGGATCCATTCTGCTGTAGGCGAATAAGGTTCAGGAGGGGGAGAAATGAGCTCACCAAGAAACTCTAGAGGTACCGAACGTAATCCCTGCTGCCCGATAAATGTTCCTGATGCTAGATTCGTACAGAACACTGGAAAAGCCAAGGCCAGACATAGATAGGCTCTATTCCCAAACAGCTTTAGATAAGTTGCAACCGCTAAGACGATTCCAAGCGGGATGAGCGGCGCAAGATAGCGAATGTCCGCCAGTGATGCCTGCTTTACCAACTGGGGGGAAACAATGCTTATCACTATGGTATAAACCACAAGTGCCAACAGCCCCCTTGTCAGCCAGATATCCCTGCGTATAAAAATTAGGAGTAGAGAGGCAAGCACCAAGCCGCCTATTAAAAAACCTGCCTCGTTCATATCCCTGAAGTTCCACCAGAGTAAGGTAATCCTATCGAGGAGTCCGTTGGATTGGGTATAAGCACCGAATTGCGTAGTAAATGGATTCCAAACCGAGGCGATCGCTACGCAGGGCAGTCCAGCGATCATCCCTGCTAGAGCGATCTCCTTCCATTGCACAGAAAATTCACGCCTCTTCCAGAGTAGATAATCGACTGCCAAACAAGCAAAAAGCGCCGCACACCCCATGTAATTTGCCGCAAACAGTGGGACGCTCAATATAGCCATACCTAGGAGCCCCTTGTTCTCACGTCTCCATCTGATGTAACAGACTGCTATCAGGACACTCAGAAGAATAGAGGGGGCATAGTACCGACACTGCCGCAGGAACAAGATAAGAGAAGTATTCCCTAAAATTCCAATCGACAAAACAAACGTTTCACGCGCCGTTAAATTGCTTTTTCCCATCATGAAAGCGGCCAATGTCATGAGAGCCATCCCCATCAAGGCAAAAGGAATTCTTGCCGCCCAAGCCGTTTTCCCGAACAAAGCAAATGAGACAGCGGTAATATAGGAACTGAGGGGCGGCGTAGAGCGGTCGGATAAATTTTTTAGAACCAATCCGTTACGATATGCTACAATATTACGGCCATGCACTGCCGTTGTGTCCCCGGTTTCCAAGATGCCTTCGGCCGCCAGAGAAACCATGGTTTCATCATCCCATAACGCATACCGTCCCAAATTGGAAAAGAGGAATATCGCAGAAAGGAGCAAAAATACTGATAATAGAGCTTTCTTGCCCGTGATTTTCTGGAAGGGACTCGTGATTTGCACAAAATATAAAATTTGAAAACGAAGCAACAGGTTTTAACGAGAACATCTCAATTGCCCGTTTTCTATGCGGATCGACCGCCGCCGGTGTTCTTGATCATTTGCTTGAGTGGAAGACGTTTTCCAGGAGGGTATTTCATGGCGGAAGCAAATGTTTTGAAGGCGTAATCGAAGAGCTTCGGAAGCGGCACTGAGGAACTTTCCCCTTCATATTTAGCTGGACAAGGCACTTCCCCGACCCAGAAGCCGTTTGCAACAGCAAACATCATGATATCGCTGGCAAAGGCGTGAGTATCCGAAAAAGAATCCAAGGGTGCAGCCTCCAGAAGACGACGCGAGTAGGCACGAAGGCCACTGTGCCACTCGCCAAAAACCGTCCCGAACCAGAGGTTTTGGGCAAACGTCATGATGCGGTTGCAGGTATAACGATAGAGGGGCATTCCCCCGGCGAGGGCCTCAGAACGAGAACGGATCCGACTTCCCTGGATCATATCAAAATAACCTCGCGAGATATATTCCACCATGAGGTCAGTTAGTGACGGATCATATTGAAAATCACCATGAAGCTCCACTGCAACCTCCCCTCCCTCATCAAGAAAGGTCTTCATGAGGCGCTTTAGATTACCACCGTAGTTGAAGTTCTCTTCGTGACGGATGGTTCTTATCCCAAGACGCTGCGCAATCTCATTGGTGCGGTCCTGACTGCAATTATCCCCAACTACCACGAAGGTTTTCAGAGAATCGGGTACGGCGTTGTAGGTCTTCTCCAGCGTCCTCTCGACGTTGTAAGCTAACACCATGACCATGGTCTTATTGTTCATTGATTCGTTGATTTGGGGGATAGTGAAGGATATGTTTGCAGCCCGCTTTCTATATGATCGTAACGAGGTGTCCAGCCCATAGCCTTCAACTTACCGATTTCGGCGACAACAGCCTCCCCCGTTCCTTGAGCCATGGTTTCTGACTTATCGTCAAACGGAATGTTCATCAAACGGGCAATCGTTGACTCAAGAGTTCCAAGTCGCACACCATTTCCGGTGCCGATGTTCACCGTTCCGTGAACCTTCCTCTCAGCCATCAGAAGTAGTGCGGAGGCCACATCCTCAACATGGATGTAGTCGCGCACAGCGTTCGGGTTCTCAATCATAAGCGGTTGATTCTCTTCAAACCCACGGATCAGTGAACTGACAAGACGTTGTGAATGCTCAGCTGGGCCATAAGGGTAGAACACTCTAGCCCAGGCAAGAGTGAACCCTTGCACCACAGCGATACCCAGCAAATCATCATGAAATGATTTCTTGGCCAATCCATAGGGTGAAGAGGGTCTTATAGGGCTATTTTCCTCATTCAGAAGGTGGAAAGAGGGCGTATATTCCGCACACGTACCCAAAGAAATTAGATGTTTCATTCCTAGCCGAGCTAACCCCACCGCCAGATTACATCCCCAGGCCCGATGTGATTCGTTGAGAGGAGATGTGACATAGATTCCCGGCGTGGCAATCCATGCCGTGTGAATACAGATCTCTGGGCGAAATTCCTCCAGGGCCGACCAGGGCGGATTTTCCACCCTGAACGGTTTTTCCAATCCCATCACATCGTGACCTTGAATCTGCGCCTGACGGGCTGTTTCCTTACCGATAAATCCCTGAGGGCCGGTGATAAAAATTCTCATTCCAAGTCAGCTAAAAACGGCAGAGCTGCATCACGCTCTGAAACGAGAGGGCAGTTGAGAGGCCAGTCAATCTTCAAGTCAGGATCATTCCATCGCACTCCTCCAGAAAGAGAAGGATCGTACAACTGCGACATTTGATAGGAAACCCTGCACTTATCCTCCAAACACTGGAAACCGTGTGCATAGCCAGCCGGCACATAGAGCCCACGATGATTTTCCTCCGAAAGTTCGAATGATTCCCAATGTCCAAAGGAAGGCGAATCTTTTCTAATATCAACAATCACATCGCATATCGTGCCAGTGACACACTGAATTAGTTTAATTTCAGGTGATGGTTCCTTTTGAAAATGCAATCCCCTGAGTGTGCCCTTCGAGGCAGTGAAACTCAAATTGGACTGGGGCCAGAATGTCGTTAACCCGTGTTGGGTGAATGTCGTTGAGCAAAAAGTGCGCATGAAATGCCCCCTTGCATCTGAAACTGGCACCAACTCCACCAAAAAAACACCCTCCAATTGCGTTTCAGCTATCTTCACGACACGACCCTCGGTTGGGGTATTGGAATAATAAATCTGCCGCCTTCCGTTCGGTAGGTCTCTTGCTGGGATAGGATCTCCTGAGCGAAATTCCAGGTTAGCAGTAGCGCATAGTCAGGCTTTCTTTCCACCAAAGCCTCGGCAGGAAGTATTGGCAAGTGCATCCCGGGAGAGAGCCTCCCCTGTTTGTATGTACTCCTGTCAGCAATGAACTCGAGCGTTTCCAAGCCAATGTTGCAGAAATTGAGGAGGGTACTTCCCTTGGCAGAAGCACCATAGGCAGCAATCGTCCCACCCTCACTTTTTATCAGATGAAGCATGGAGAGAAGTTTCTCCCTGAGTCTTTCAACGGCATCAGTAAATAAACTGTAGTGTTCTGCCGTTTCTACCCCGGACTCTCTTTCCTCCCTGAGCAATTCCCTAACAGAATCCTCCACCTCATAATCTCCCTTCCGGGAGGCAAAGATCCGAAGGGACCCACCGTGAATAGGCAACCTCTCGACCCGGAAAATTTCCATCCCGTGCCTTTGAAAAAGAGGAATCAAAGGAACTAGATTAAAGTAAAAAACGTGCTCATGATAAATAGTATCGAATTCGAGGTTCCTAACCATCTCGAGCCCCCAAGGAAACTCCAGGATCGCGCGCCCACTGGGTTTCAGCAGCGAGGAAATGGCTGCTACAAAATCATTGGTGTTGGGAGCATGGGCAAATACGTTGTTGCCAAGGATGAGATCGGCTGATTTGCCCTCCCTAACCAACGCTTCTGCAAGTTCTTTTGTGAAAAACTCCACTCGCGTCTCAATGCCCTTCTGCTCGGCTACCTTTGCTATATTTTCAGCAGGTTCGATCCCGAGAGCGGGAATCCCACGCTCCTTGAAATACTGCAGAAGATAGCCATCATTGCTGGCAACCTCAACGACGAGATTTTTTTCACCGAGCGCGAACTCGTTGGCATAACGAGACACCGCTAATCTTGCATGCTGCAGCATGGAGTCAGAAAAGGAGGAAAAGTAGAGGTATTCCGAGAACAGTTGGGTCGGAGGAACCAGATCCAGCAACTGCATCAGGTGACAATCCAAGCAAACCGCGAGTCGCAGGGGGCACCTAGGCTCCGTCTCACCTTCGAGACCTCCCGCAGGAAGAAGATTATTCGCCAATGGTTGCCGTCCAAGGTCGAGTGCCTCCATCCCGTGGCTGGACCCACACGAACGACACTGGAAGGATCCTGATTTTATTTTAGATTTAGGTTGGTTATGAAATGTTGCCGTAGTCATTGATTTGATGATGGGTTATTTCCAGAGTGGAAGTTTCGTCGTTGAGCACTGAATCATACCAGGCAACGGTTCTCTCAAGAGTCTCCTCAAAATTCCAAACCGGCTTCCAATTGAGTATCCGCCTCGCCTTAGCAACGGAAAGATTGAGTAGTGTGGCCTCGTGAAGGGCATTCGGATCGCTTTTATCACTCCAGCTTCCAGCACGGTGCTTGAGTATTTCCTGCACCAGATCTGAAACAGTGCGATTTGAATCAGGACCCGGACCAAAATTGAATGCCGATGCAAGCTCCTGATTTGTGGTTTCCGAAGCAAGCTTGGCGGCAAGGGTCAGGTAACCACTCAGGGGTTCCAAGACATGCTGCCAGGGACGAACAGCCGTGGGATTGCGCACGGAAATGGACTCTCCTTTGTTCAAGGCTCTCATGGCATCGGGAACGATCCTGTCCTCGGCCCAATCACCACCACCGATCACATTGCCAGCTCGGGCGCTGGAGATTCGGACGGGGTGATGCCGAAAATACGAATTCCGATAGGCATCCGTGGCAATCTCAGCCATCGCCTTGCTCGAGCTGTAGGGATCATGGCCGCCTAGCGCATCCGATTCCTCGTACGCACGACCGGATTCATGATTCTGGTAGCACTTATCCGTCGTGACGATGACGGCAGCGCAGGGATTCGTGATCCCACGCAAGGCTTCCAGAACATGAATCGTTCCGTTCACGTTCGTCTCGTAAGTTTCAACAGGGATGACGTAGGAGCGCCGCACCAGGGGCTGCGCCGCCATGTGGATCGCAAAATCAGGCTGAAAATCAATGAGTGATTTTTTAACGGTGCCAGCATCGCGGATATCGGCGATCTCATGCTCCAGTCGGTCCGCTAAACCGAGTTGATTAAAGAGGGACGGGATAGTGTCGGGAGCTAGGGCGTAGCCGTGAACAATGGCCCCAAGTTCCAGAAGCCACTGCGAAAGCCAGGAGCCCTTGAAACCCGTGTGGCCCGAGAGCCAGACACGTTTTCCTCGGAAGGCAGCATGAAAAAATGGGGGTGGCTTCATTCCGTCGCGAGTCTCTCCGTTGGTTACCAAACCTTCCACGGTGCCTTCCCTTCGCTCCAATAGGATTCAAGCATCTGCTTCTCACGCAGGGTGTCCATCGGTTGCCAGAATCCACGATGATGGAAGGCATTCAACTGCCCCGCAGTTGCGAGCTTTTGGAGCGGCTCTCTCTCCCAGATGATCGAGTCATCCTCCACGAGGTCAAACACAGCGGATTCCAGCACAAAAAATCCTCCGTTGATCCATCCCCCATCACCTTCAGGTTTTTCAAGGAACCCGACAACGCTGTTTCCTTCAATATCGAGCATTCCGAAACGACCCGGCGGTTGCACGGATGTCACGGTGGCCATTTTCCCGGAGGCTTTGTGTGCAGCGATGGCAGCGGTGACATCGACATCACCCACACCATCCCCATAGGTGAAACAGAATGTCTCGCCATCCACGTAACGGGCTACCCGCTTGAGTCGCCCCCCAGTCATGGTCTCGTCTCCTGTATCTATCACGGTGACCCTCCATGGCTCGGCGTGACGCTCGTGAACCTCCATGGTGTTATTCTGCATGTCGAAGGTGATGTCGGACATGTGGAGGAAGTAATTGGCGAAGTACTCCTTGATCACATAGCCCTTGTACCCGGCGCAGATGATGAAATCACGGATGCCATGTGCTGCGTATATTTTCATCACGTGCCAGAGAATCGGCTTTCCACCAATCTCGACCATTGGTTTTGGCCGCGATGAGGTTTCTTCGCTGATGCGGGTACCGAGGCCCCCTGCCAGAATGACGCATTTCATGGAGCGCATGAACTATCCCTTGGAAGAGATGAAGGGAAGCTCGAATATTCCTCAAAATGAACTTTTAAGCTCCGAACAGTTGTGAATTTTGCGTGGAGTTTTCTCATTGAAAAGAGATTCCGTTGCCTTACGATGCATGCATGCCTAAGCGTCGCGACGGGATCATGACAGTCCGCATTCCCACGGATGAAAAAAATATACTTTTAGCAATTGCCGACCGTCTGGACATCACCCTAAGCGATGTCGTGGTAAAGGCTTCACGTGATTTTATCGCCGCCACCGCCGGAATTTCCGGCAAAGCCACTTCCAAACCCTCCAAGGTTCCTGCAAAAGTGACGGCAAAATCGCCGAAGGCAAAAGGCAGGTAGGCTGAGAAGGCCATCCGTTCCATTACTCGGGAAGGCAGCTCTTATTACTCCTATCTCTCCAAACCTGAAAAGCTCCGGTTTGGCTTGGTGATCACCTCGATTGACTTAAGAATCTCGGCACGCACCGGAACAATCCCAGCACCGATCATGTCGATCTTCCGGGCCGCAACCATGCTCAGATCGAGAATTCTACCCTTCGCATAGGGGCCGCGATTATTGATCCGCACGATCACACTCTTCCCATTTTTCAGGTTGGTGACTTTGACCATGGTGTTGAAGGGAAGTTTCTTATGGGCGGCTGTGCAGTCTTCGGAATGGTAGTGCTCCCCGTTTGCAGTCAACCGACCGATCCATCGCCCTCCATAGTAGGAAGCCTTGCCGGTCTCGACAGCAACCGGTTTTGATTCATACAGGGCGGGCGTGGGGGATTGAGTCGAAACGCCAGCACATCCCGAGAGCAAGAAGAGGGGAAAGGCCGCCAGAATCACCAACGAAAACGGTCCAGGGGAGAAACGCATCACCTATTCAAGCCTAGCAATCCTCCCATCGGCAAGCTCTCAACAATTGTATTGTCTTCAAAATATTCTTTAACCCTTCATCAATTCTGTCACTTCATGCAGTATTGCCCATCTGTCATGTCCGGCTCCGAACTTCCCCACCATCCGCATCGCCTGAGCGACGCCCTGCATTTCCTTTCGCGATTCATCACGCGCCCCGGCTCTATCGGTTCCGTCTGGCCCAGTTCCCGCCAACTCGGTGAAGCCATGATCGATGAGATCGCCATGCAACCGGGAGATGTCGTGGTCGAGTACGGCCCCGGAACCGGTCCTTTCACGAGCGTTCTGAAGGAACGGATGCCAAAAGGGGTGGAGTATCTTGGCATCGAGTTCGACCCGGAACTCCATCGCAATCTGGTGCGTCGCTTTCCAGGAATGAGATTTCATCACGGATCAGCAGAGGAAACGCCTGAAATCCTGGCTCATCACAAGCTCGGTCCTGCAAAGTTTGTCGTCTCGGGACTTCCCTTTGCCAACATGCCGCCCACCCTGCAGCGAAAAATTTTGAAATCAACTCGGGACGCGCTGCGTTACGATGGCACCTTCCGCACCTTCACCTATCTGCTCTCCACGCTCAATCCGAGCACGATAAGCTTTCGTCGTCTGGTACGTGAGCACTTTCATGAGCATCATACGGCAAAGACCGTCATGATCAACTTCCCCCCGGCACGCGTGCTAAGCTACTCGCGACCGGTACAGGGAGACTGACGGTGGCTGATCGATCCTGAATGCTTGATTCCGTTTTTTAAATCTTCCAAAAAAGGAGTTGGAGGTTCACTCCCTCCTCTTGATCGCCGTTGATTTCAACCTCAGATTAACTGATTTTAGAAAATTGGCTGCCTCGCATGGATTCGAACCATGACAAGCAGATTCAGAGACTGCTGTGCTACCGTTACACCACAAGGCAGTGGTAAAAGTGAATTGAAGAGGGTGCCTGAGACTTTGAAAAGGTTCAAGCCCTTTGGCTTAAAAAGTTCTAAAGCTTTTAGATTTTAGTCTCTTCGGAAACCTCTACTGAAGGCGGTAGTTTGATGGACTCACCAACGCCACCGAACTTCGTGTAGACATGGCGGGAACCCGTAGTATTGGCACGCGTGATTCCATTGATCGTGGCAAGATCACGATCGCGTAGCGCGACAAGAGAGGCGTAAAGCAGTTGCGTGCCGATACCCCGGTTGCGGTATTCCGGCAGGACAGCAGGCCCACTCAACAGGTGGCTGGATGCCTCGGGATCAGGATCAAGCAGCGACGCCGCGATCAGACGGTTCCCCTTGGGAACCACCAGACAAAGTGGCTCGTCCTTGCTGAAGAGCCGGACAACGGCATCCTTCAGGTACTGCTCCACCTTCACAAAGGAACCGTTCCATGCCGAATCCAGGGAGAGGGAGTTCAGGATTACCTCGCTCACTTTCTGAGCTTCCTCTTTGGTTGCAGGACGAACGACGTCCGAAGAATCAGTCCTGACGAAATCAGGAACTCCAGCGGTCTGCCAAGTGAAACGAATCCACGGAGAACTTGCGGAACGAAGGAGGCCCCCCCCGGAGACTGCGGCATTTGAAGACATGGTGCGTGTGGTGAAAAATGGTAGCATAAATCCAAAAAAGCCGGCAGAAAAAGCTGAACTCGGCTGAATAAGAGCGTGTAGGGAACGGAAAAAGGCCCGAGTGGTCAACCTTTTTCAAAATGATCGGTCCTGAAAAATCCGGTTTTGTTTTTCCATTTTCCAAATGGTGTTTGATGACTGAGGGGAAAAGTGAGAGATTTACTGTTTCACCACTCCTTCACGAGCCTTCACGACCACATCCCTTGTCCGAATCCCACCGTCCCAAACATGAATGCGGCGTCTTTGCCGTTTACGGCCATAAGGATGCAGCGCTTCTGACCTACTACGGCCTCTTTGCCCTGCAGCACAGGGGGCAGGAGAGTGCCGGCATTGCCTCCAGCATGGGGGATGGCACCTCGTTTTGCCTTCACAAAGGAATGGGACTTGTTTCCCAGGTCTTTGATCCACCCCATCTTGAATCACTTCGCGGGGACCGGGCCATCGGACATGTCCGTTATTCGACGACAGGATCGAGCACCCTGCTAAACTCCCAACCTCTCGGCGTAGATACAGCCCGCGGTCAGCTGGCCGTCGCCCACAACGGCAACCTCGTGAACGCAGCCGCCCTACGCGATGAACTGGAGACGCGCGGTTCCATTTTCCAGACAACCGTTGACAGTGAAATCGTCCTCCATCTACTGGCTCAACCCGACGAGACCATGGGCGGACCCATCGGCTCGCTCCGACGCCTCGAGGGGGCATTCTCCGTCGTGGTAATGGGGGAAAATGAAATTATCGGATTCCGTGATCCGAGCGGATTCCGTCCGCTCTCGCTTGGTAAACTCGGAGACGGGTGGATTCTCTCATCGGAAACCTGTGCCTTTGACCTGATTGGAGCAACGTTCGTCCGTGATATCGAACCGGGCGAGGTGGTGATCATCAACAATCAGGGCATCCGGTCGGAATTTCCTTTCACCGAAAACAGGGAGGCTTTCTGTGTTTTTGAATATGTCTATTTTGCCCGTCCTGACAGCCGTCTAAGGGGAGTAACCGTCAGCAAGGCACGCATCAAGATGGGACAGGAGCTTGCCCGTCTTCACCCGGTCGAGGCAGATGTCGTGATTCCCGTCCCGGACTCTGGGATCTATGCGGCTCTCGGATTTTCAGAGGAACTGGGCATCCCCTACGATCCTGCCTTTGTCCGCAATCACTACATCGGACGTACGTTCATCCAGCCAACCCAGCTGATCCGCGATTTCAATGTGCGCGTGAAGCTCAACCTGATCGGGGAGTCCGTTGAGGGAAAACGTGTTGTCGTGGTCGATGATTCCGTTGTCCGGGGTACCACCGCAAAGGCACGTGTCGTGAATCTCCGTGAGGCAGGTGCGAAAGAAGTGCATCTGCGCATCAGTTGCCCGCCCACNNAAGTGCATCTGCGCATCAGTTGTCCGCCACATCGCCATGCCTGCTATTACGGCATTGATTTTCCTGACGCCGAAAAACTCATCGCCAACCAATACACCCATCAGGAAATTTGTGATTATCTCGGTGCCGACAGTATCGGTTATCTTGATGTCGCCGGGATGGTGCGCGCGACAGGTCTCGAAAAAAATTCCTTCTGCATGGCCTGTTTCACCGGCGAGTATCCCATTCCGTATGATGCTGCCTTTGACAAACTTGTCATGGAGCGCCGCAAGAACCGTTCGCAACTACTCCCCGACGAAAGCGCCCAACCGGCTCTTTTCCCGATCCGCTCTTAATATTTCCACCGTTTTTCCCGGACATGACCACCAAGAAAAAAACTACTCTCCGAAAGCCAGCAGTCGCCAAAAACTCCAAGGAGAGTTCCTACGCCAAAGCAGGCGTCGATGTTGCCCTCGGCAACCAGGTAAAATCAGGCATCGGTGCGATTGTTCGCCCCACGCATGGCGCCGAAGTGCTCGGGGGAATTGGCGGCTTCGGTGGGCTGTTCCGACCTGACTTCAAGAAACGCGGGATCAAGGATCCGGTTCTGGTCTCCAGCGTTGACGGCGTTGGCACTAAACTCAAGATCGCCTTTGCAACCGACCGTCACGACACGATCGGCGAAGATCTCGTCAATCATTGCATCAACGATATTGCCGTCACAGGAGCTACCCCCCTCTTCTTCCTCGACTACATTGCGGCGGCAAAACTTGATCCGCGTGTCCTCAAGCAGATCATAACGGGTCTCTCCCGCGCGTGCAAAGCTGCCGGATGCGCCCTGATCGGCGGAGAAACGGCGCAAATGCCCGGCCTTTACGGCGAAGGCGAATATGATCTGGCTGGATCGATTACCGGCATCGTCGACCGCAAGAACCTCTTGGATGGGAGTCGTGTCAAAGTCGGTGACGCCCTTGTCGGACTTCCTGCAAACGGACTGCATACCAACGGCTATTCCCTCGCCCGCAAAGTGCTCTTCGATCTGCTCGACTTGAAACTCACTGATCGTCCTGCTGGCCTTGGAACCACGCTCGGAGCCGAATTGCTGAAAGTGCATCGCAACTACCTCCCCGCTTTTGAAACGCTGCACGCCATGAAGGGAAAACCTCTTCATGCTGCGGCCCACATCACCGGGGGCGGCCTCATTGACAACCTCCCCCGCATCCTGCCAAAGGGATGTGACGCTCTCATCAATCCCCTCTCCTGGAAGGTCCCTGCTATCTATGGCATCATTGGACGAGGAGGGAAAGTCGATCCGCTTGAGATGTATCAGGTGTTTAACATGGGCATCGGCATGGTTCTGGTCGTTCCCGGCAAAGAGGGGATCTCGATTGCAAAAAAACTTGGCGGCCGAATCATCGGGGAAGTCACCAAGGGGAGCGGCGTTGTCCGGTTCAGCCCGGAACCCGGAAAGTAATACTCAAGGGATCCTTTTCACATGGCCATGAACAAGGATTCCTCCGCGACACCCATCAAGAACAAAGCACTCGGCGTGGGTCTTGGTGCCGGACTTCTTGGCGCGGTGGCGCTAGCCTTCCGCTATGGGTGGCGTAGTACCTTGCGAGGTATCATTCCCGATGCCATCTCCCCTGCCGTCTTCGCCACTCGTGTGGCGGAAACTTCTGTCGGTGAAATTGTTTATCATACCGCCGACTGCACCAATCCAGGGTCGCCGCTTCTCTTCCTCCATGGAGTTTTCCCGGGAGCTTCCTCCTTTGAGTGGTCAAAGATCTATCCCCGCTTTGCCACCACTTGGCGGGTTTTGGTGCCCGATATGATCGGCTTCGGGGAGTCTCAGCGCCCAAGTCCGGCGCTGACCGCTGAGGAACAAGTGCGATCCTTGTCCGAATTTTTAGATGCCACTTCCATCAAGGAATACTCACGGGAACCCGTGGTGATCATTGCTTCGGGTCTGAGTGCCAATATCGCCCTTCTCTTTGCTTCGCGCCATCCGGAGAGAACATCCCGGGTCATTCTCTGGATGCCCGATGTCGCGCTCGGGAATGCCAACCCCTCACGGGGATGGCATCGTCTGAGCTGGTTTCCGCGTATGGCGAAGCTGGTCTATCGTTATCAACTCTCTACAGATTCCTTCCTTCGTTCCTGGTTGCTTCGTTCCGGATTCACGGAGGGCTCCGGACTGGATGAATCGCTCTCTGTCATCACCTCGACGGCCCAGCAATACGGCGCGGAACACGCTTTTCTGTCACAATCATCGAAGACCTACTGGCGCGGCCTGCGTACAGGACTCCGTAATCTTTCCTCCCCGGTCTCCATGCTCCTGGCCATGGGCTCGGACAAGGACTCTTCTGCCGCGATCAACGACCTAAGGCCGCTGGTCAGCCGTTTTGCCATCGTTGAGGTTGCCGCTCAGGGAGCACTGGCCCCCCTGGCCGAAAGCGAAGTCGTGACAACGGCCCTCGAGAGGGAACTCTCGGCACCAAGTTCACAAACTCCCGAAACTCCGTAATTTGGATTTTCACGTCTTTTGAATTGCGCTGCAGGGAGTACCCGTCACACCATCTGCCATTCCGTGAATGTTTCCGACCTGAGAGAAATCCTGCAGTATGTCCCCCGCTTTCGTGAGCGTATCTTTGTGATCGCCGTCGATGGCATCGTCGCGGCCTCCGAAAATTTTTCCAATATCCTGCTGGATATCGCCGTCCTGCGTTCACTCAGTGTACGAGTCGTTCTTGTCCATGGCGCGGGCCATCAGATTGAACAACTAGCCCATCATCGCGGTCTCAGTACCACCAACAGCGACGGCACGGGGATCACGGATGAATCAACACTCGAACTCGCCATTGACGCCGGTATCCGCCTCACCAACCGGATCATGGAAGGGCTCTCGGCGGTCGATCTGCGCGCCGCCTACGCTAATGCAATCATTGCGCATCCCGCGGGCATCCTGGGCGGCACTGACCAACTCCTTACCGGCAGGGTGGAACGCATCGATAACCATGCCCTGGAACTTCTGCTCAAGGAGGGAATCATTCCTGTGATTCCACCACTCGGTTTTGACGGGGAGGGACGCACCTACCGCGTCAACTCCGACGGCATCGCCCTTGAGGTCGCCGAGGCTCTCCATGCGGCGAAAGTCATCTTCCTTAGTGCCGACGAAGTTGTGGGTGGTTCCCACGCGCTGCCGCGCCAGCTTTCCATTGATGAATCCGAGGAGCTGATCAAAAAACTCCGTTCGTTGAACGCCCCCTCCGGACTTATCTCTAAAATCGAGCACGCCGCACGTGCCTGCCGTGGTGGAGTGCCCCGCGCCCATTTGCTCGACGGCAGGGTCAACGAGGCTCTCCTCACGGAGATCTTTAGCCATGACGGCTCCGGAACAATGATTTATTCCAACGAATATCAGCAGATCCGACGGATTTATAAAAAGGATGTCCGCTCCATCATGACCCTCATCAGGCAGTCTGTGGAAGACGAAGAGATAGCGCGCCGTACCCGTGCGGACATCACGGAGAGGATTGAGGATTATTGGATACTGGAAGTGGATCGCACACCGATTGCCTGTGTTGCCCTTCACGTTGACAAGGAATATTCCCTAGCTGAAATGGCCTGCCTCTATGTGAGCCGCAGCCACGAGAACAAGGGCTTTGGACGGAAGCTGATGGCCTTTGCCGAAAATCTGGCCAGAGAAAAAGGGATTGAAAGAATCTACGCCCTTTCCACCCGTGCGGTAAACTACCTGCAGCAAAAAGGGGGATACATCGAGACCTCCTCCCAGATTCTTTCCGAGGATCGACGACTCCGCTACGAAGGGAGCGGTCGTAACTCCAAGATCCTCCTTAAGGAGCTTCGCACGAAAAATTCCTAAGCGATCTCACCTAAGGAACCGCGCCCCTGATGTTTGCCCTAGCGCTGCTCGCCGCTCCCACGACTCGCTGTTCGTTCCTGATTGATGGAGTGGTCATCCTGCTCTACTTCGCCCTGATCATCGGTATTGGTCTGCGGGCCGGGCGTGGCAATTCAACGCTCAAGGAATTTGCACTCGGTGGTCGCTCGATTCCCTGGTGGGCGGTGCTTGCCTCCATTGTTGCGGCGGAGACCAGTGCGGCGACCTTTCTTGGGACTCCCGCAGAAGGCTTCAAGACCCACGCCTATTTCTACGGACAACTGGCCATTGGCACGGTCATCGCCCGGGTGGTGATCGCCTTTACCTTCATTGGCCCGTACTACAAGTATGGGGTTGAGAGCATCTATGAGTTCCTTATGGTCCGATTCGGTCCTTGGACTAAAAACGCAGCGAGTGGGATTTTTCTCTTCACCCGGGTACTTGGTATCGGCGTGCGTCTCTATCTTGGAGGGCTGATTTTAGTCGTCCTCTGGCGCTATTTCTTTCCCGAAGTCAGCGTGACGCTAGGCAACTATTTCTGGGGGATTCTGACCGTCACTCTTATCACAACCGGCTACACAATGGCTGGGGGCATTAAGGCTGTGATCTGGACCGATCTGATCCAGGCAACACTCATGCTTGGTTCCGTCGTTTTTGTGATCTGGTTTCTGCTTCACCAACTAGGAGGAATTCATCAGGCCATCAATGCTCTTGGGGGACGGGATCACCTCCAGTGGATCCAAGTAGGATGGGACTCTTCCCTACCCTTTGGAAAAGCACTTTCGGGAATGCTTTCAGAACCCTACACAATCTTTGCCGCTGTCATTGGCTCGACATTTCTGACGATGGCCACCCACGGCACCGATCAGGACATGGTCCAACGCCTGCTGACAGCCCCCAATGCAATGAAATCAAGGCTTTCACTGATTCTCAGCGGTCTTGCCGACATCCCGATTGCTATCGGCTTTCTCTCCGTCGGCATCCTGCTCTATCTCTTTTATCATGGCCCTTCGGGGGAAATTCCTGGCATTCCCGACAATGAGATTTTTGCCCATTTCATCGTCTATAATCTGCCAGTCGGACTTCGCGGACTGATCATTGCCGGAGTCTTCGCCACCATGATGGGATCAACCTCTGCCGCGCTCAATGCCCTGGCCACCAGTTTCACCTCGGACTTTTACCTCCCCTATGTGAACCCAGGGGCAAGTGACCGTGCCTCCGTCCGCGCGGCACGGATAGCCACCCTGGTCTTTGGCCTGCTGATGGTGATTGTTGGAACCATCGCCGCCTACTCCGTCCTTCATGATCCACGCCTGACCATCATCCCGATTGCCATCGGCATCCTCGGTTACACGTACGGATCGCTCCTGGGCATTTTTCTCCTTGGGATGCTTTCCCATCGACTTGGCTCGGATAAATTGAATGTGGCCGCCATGGTCGGGGGGATTTTTGCCGTTTTCTTTTTTGGTAAAGTCCATCTACCCGGTCTGATTGACTTCGGAAAATGGATGCCTGCCTGGTGGCCGGAAATCGCCTGGCCTTGGTATGTGCTGATCGGCTGCAGTACCACCCTGCTGCTTTCCCTGATTTTTTCAGCCTTTCCATCCTCATTGCGGAAGGGTCAAGAGTTTTCACTGGGTGCTTAGAAAATAAAGAAGGCTGAATTTTTCGTTTCTGCTTGAGAGAAAGAGGCAGCGCTTTTTATTCTCCTCCTCCCCACCAGTTGCATCCCTTCGAACGTCTTCTCCTCACTTGAACGCCACTTCACGCATCTCACCCAAGACGGCACAGACGCCGAGAGCCGTGGAGACCTCCTCCAGAGAACACGGCTTTTCCGGAGGAACTCCGCAGGCGCCCCATTCAACACCGTCAAGGGAACAGGTAGTTTCTGAGAATTTTTCCCTTCTGTGGAACAAGTTGTCTGAAGTCATCAGGCAGCGTGTCAGCGGGGATAGTTTTGAACGATGGTTCAGCAGGGTTTCCGTACTGGCCGTGACACCAGAATCAGTGACTCTTGGCGTTCCCAATCCCATCCATCAGTTTTTCATCGAAAGCAATTATTCGAATCTTTTGAATTCTGCTGTTGAGGAAGTCTGTGGTGGCCCCCTGAACTTGATTTTTGATTGCTCCGGGGATTCACACTCCGAATTGAAAACGGAAAAGGAGCCAACAGAGGAGTTTGTCGCGCCCACACAGGTTCCTGCGGCGCGCAGCATGAACACAGGAACTTCCATTCCGACTGGAATGAACCCTTCCTACACATTCGATAGCTTCATTGTCGGCGCCAATAACCAGTTTGCCCACGCTGCGTCCCAGGCTGTGGCACATGCCCCCGCCCGCACCTACAACCCCCTCTTTATTTACGGTGGGCCAGGACTCGGGAAAACTCACCTGCTTCAAGCAATCGGTCACCAAATTCTGGCCACAAAAAAGAATGCCAAGGTTGTTTATCTCCGCAGCGAACAGTTCACCAACGAGTTCATCGACGCGATTCAGAACAATGCCCTCGTCGCATTCCGCAAGCGCTATCGTCAGGCGGATATCCTGATGATCGACGACATTCAGTTCTTTGCAGGCAAGGGAGCCACACAGGAGGAATTTTTCCACACCTTTGGAGCCCTGCATGACGGCCATAAACAAATCGTCCTATCAAGCGACAGGCCGCCCAGTGAAATTGCCAATCTGGAGCAGCGTCTTGTTTCCCGGTTCGAATGGGGCATGACCGCAGAGATCCAGCCACCTGACATGGAAACCCGGATCGCTATTCTTCAGGGTAAGGCATCCCGAATGCATATCGAGATCGAGCATTGGGTGATGGAATTCCTTGCAGACAAGATCCGGAGTGATATCCGCCGACTTGAAGGTGCCCTCATGCGCGTGGCCGCCTATAAATCCCTCAGCGGTCAACCCCTCAACCTCGAGGCTCTGGAACACTTGCTGCGCGATGTCCTACAGGAACAGGCACGCCGAGCGGTGACAATCGACCAGATTCAGAAAAAGGTGGCCGAACATTTCGACATCCGACTTGCCGACATGACCAGCAAACGTCGTCAGGCCAGCATTGCTTTTCCTCGGCAGATCGCCATGTATCTCTCCCGAGAAATGACTCCTTCGACACTGATCGAAATCGGAGATGCCTTTGGTGGTAAAGATCACGGCACGGTCATCCATGCCTGCAAGCTTGTGAAGAAGCGCATGGAGGAAGACCCCAAGGCACGACATCTGGTGCGTCTTCTGGATCAACAACTCCAGCGGTAGTGTTTTTCTGAGATTCCCCAGAGAATCAGTTGACAGAAAGACCCAGAAGAAACTATCCCAGAAGGCAGATTTTAGGCATTGTCATTTTTTATCCATGAAATTCACCGTAACCAAGCAGGCACTTCTTGATGGCCTGCAGCGCATCCAGAACATCGTCTCCAACAGGGTCACCCTGCCGGTTCTTTCCAATGTCCTTTTGGAAACCACGGAGACAGGCATCCAACTGACCGCCACCGACATGGAAGCGAGTGTTCGCACGGAGACCCCGGCAACAGTCGAGCGGGCCGGATCAACCACGATTCCAGCACGACGCCTCCTCTCCATCATCCGGGAACTTCCCGCCGAGGAAATCCAGATTGAAACAGATACCCGCAACATCACCTCGATCAAAAGCGGCCCCAGCTTTTTCAAGGTTTACGGTCTGTCCAAGGATGAATATCCGGCCTTCCCCTCTCTTGAGGAAAAACGTGGCTTCTCCATGAAGCAGTCCGAACTCAGGGAGGGTTTGCGCAAAACCTCCTATGCAATCTCTCTGGATGAGACGCGCTACGTGCTCAACGGCATTCTCTTTTCCTTCCGTGACGGGCGTCTCACCCTCGTCGCCACTGATGGACGCCGACTTGCCCTCTGCGATGCGGAGCTTGGGGAGATCAAATATCCCGCCGGACACGAGCGTGACTTTATCGTACCGACCAAGGCTATCGCCGAGCTTCAGCGTCTGCTTGTCGATGACAAGGAAGTTCGCCTCCATGTGGGGGACAATCTGGTAGCATTTGACCTGGGGACAACGGTGCTCGCCACAAAACTGGTGGATGGTACCTATCCAAACTATCGTCAGGTGATTCCAGGCGAGGCCAAGGAACGCGTTACGATCGAACGCGAAATCCTCCATCATTCAGTCCGTCGAGTCTCCCTTCTCAGCAGCGACAAGAGCGGCTCCGTCCGACTGAACTTCACGAAGAACAATCTCGATATCACGTCCAACACCCCCGAGGTCGGGGAAGCCAAGGAATCCTTGGCGGTTGCCTATAAGGGACGTGATCTCTCCATCGCCTTTAACCCAGAATTCCTGATCGATCCCCTGAAAAATCTCCCGGATGACACGATTGCCTTGGAACTCATCGATGAGATGAGCCCCGGCGTCATCAAAATCAATTCGGCACAGCGCTTTCTCTACGTGCTCATGCCGATGCGAGTCTCGGTCTAAACGGATACCACCCCTTTACCCGATCGCATGACGAAGGCTGCACCAAGCAACGGCGTTCGATTGGGTTTGATGTTCTTCAGCCTGATCGTTGTCCTCTCTTTTCTGCTGACCGGATGCGAGACACCGATTGTGACACAGAGTGCCCAGGATCGGCAGGCCATCTCGGCGGCAATCTCTGGCGAAGTTCCTGGCAACTATTTCATCGGATACCGCCTCTACAAGGTGGACTACAAGATGTGGGGATGGCTTAAAAAGCCCGGAGAGCCGTGGAAAAATGCGCAGATGGTCATGTTCAACGAACAGAAGATGCTTGCTCCCGATAGGGCCAGAAATGCCATCGGATCTGATAACAACACGATCTACAAACTCTCGGGTTATTTCTCCGGTGAAAAGGTTTATGAACCCGCCAGTGATACGGTCTATCCAGAATTCGTGCTGACGGGTGCCTCCGTGATTTCGACGAATCCTCCCCTGATCTTTCCGGATCGTCGCTGGCTCGATCCGACCATACGACTGATTGCTCCTCCTCTGTATTAAGGAACGGCTTGTGTTGACTTTGCGCGTTCGAGCAGGGAGGTCGTCGATTTTCCTGGAACCAGAGAGAGCAGCCTGATTTCCGTGCCGACATCCTGCAACGCCTCTCTTTCCTCAGGATCAAGCGTCTCGAGCGTGTAGTCCCCACCCTTGGCGTAGATGGCGGGCCTTAGTTGACGGATCACATCTGTCACCCTCTTTCCCTCAAAGACGGTGACATGGTCGACACAGCGGAGTCCGGCCAGCACCTCGGCACGATCCAATGCGCTGTTGAGGGGGCGTTCCGGCCCTTTGAGTGCACGGACGGATTGATCGCTATTGACCGCCACAATCAGGACGTCACCCAACTCGCGGGCCTGCTGCAGATAACGAACGTGACCTGTATGGAGTAGATCGAAGCAGCCATTGGTCAGCACGAGATTTTTCCCTTCGGCAGCGTAGCGGGCACCCAGGGCAGAAAGCCCATCACGAGTCACAAGTTGTTCCATGTCCATGACGATCAGAAATCGGCAAACAGGTTGAAAGAAGATTCTCCTATTTTCAGCACTACCAAAGCCATTTAAGCTGCACTCACTATGTCTCACGATCACGGCTTGCATGCTGCGCACTCCCATTCGGATGCAGAGGGAGGCGGTGAAGAATGGCTTTTGCTGGCTTGGCTATCGGGAGCCTGCCTGCTCTTCACCATTCTAGGACTCCTGAGCGATTATCTTCATTCCCCCGAATGGGTGAGCTTGATCCTCTATTCTTCGGCTTATCTCTCCGGTGGATGGGATGCAGCAAGCGACGCTTGGGCACGGATACGCAAAGGAGAACTGGATATTCACTTTTTGATGTTGGCTGTGGCCTTCGGAGCGGCGTTGATAGGCGCCTGGCGCGAAGGTGCTCTCTTGCTCTTTCTCTTTTCAGCATCGGGAGCTATGGAGCACTTCGCGATGGGTCGGACAAAAAAGGCCATCGATGCCCTTTTCCAAGGCGCTCCCAAGACAGCGCGTGTGTTATTAGATGGACGTGAAAAGCAACTCCCCGTTGAGGAGCTTTCTCTTGGCATGGTCGTCCTGGTAACAACCGGAGAACAGATCCCAGCCGATATCGAAGTGATCAGGGGAAAAAGCGCCTGCGATGAATCCAACCTCACGGGGGAGGCAATTCCCGTGGCGAAAGTGGTTGGTGACACAGCCCTCTCAGGCACCATCAATCTCTGGGGTGTCCTTGAAGGACGTGTCCTTCGACCCGCCAGCGAAAGTTCGCTTCAAAAAATTATCCGTCTTATTCAGGACGCCCAGAATATGAAGGCTCCTTCGCAGCGCTTCACCGACCGGTTCGGAACTCGCTACACTTGGAGCATCCTCTCAATCTGCCTCACAATGTTCCTTGTCTGGTGGCTGATCCTCAAACTTTCACCCTTTGAGAGCACGGATGGCTCCCCGAGTGCCTTCTATAGGACCATGACCCTTCTAGTGGTAGCCTCTCCATGCGCCCTGGTTCTTTCGGTTCCCTCAGCCATCCTCTCGGCCATCGCCAGTGGAGCTCGGCGTGGCATTCTTTTTCGTGGAGGGGCTGCCATTGAAACCCTTGCCGACGTACGCGTCGTCGCCCTTGATAAAACGGGCACGCTGACCTCAGGAAACCTCGCGTTGTCACATCTTGAGATTCTTGAGGGAAGCGAGGAGCGTTTTCGTTCTATCTCACACTCCCTGGCCCGACTTTCCGAACACCCCCTTTCACGTGCTATCCGAAAACTTGCACGCACTTGGGGGAACAAGGCCATGGAAACGGAGAATTTTCAAACCATCCTTGGCAAAGGTGTGAAGGCTACAATCGCCGGGGAGACATTTGTCATGGGCAGCAGAAAGCTTGCGATGGGGCTCCCACGATTTAACTCGCGGGAACTCCCTGAATCAAATGGTTCCTCGACAAGTGCCGGCGCCGTTGTCTGGGTGGCCGGCGATGATCTCCTGGGATTCATGGTTTTCAGCGATGAAATACGGAACGAATCCCTCTCGACCCTGCGCGAATTGCACCGCCAAAACGTGCGCACAGTGATGCTTACCGGTGATCATGAGGGGGCGGCGAAGGCGATCACAGAAAAAGTTGGGATTGGAGAAACACTCTACGAACTCTCACCGGAGAAGAAGGTCGAGGCCATTGAGAGACTCAAGGAGAACGGTAGCATCCGGGTGGCCATGATTGGAGATGGGGTGAATGATGCCCCATGCATCGCAGCGGCGGATGTAGGCGTGGCGATGGGTGTCCGCGGCTCAGATGCAGCCTTGGAGCAGGCTGAAGTCGTTCTAATGAATGATCGTTTGGAAAACTTTCTGCTGGCAAGAATGCTCAGCGTTCACTCGAAGAGCATCATCCTCCAAAACATCGTTATTTCTCTTGGAACAGTGTTGATTATGGTGACCACTGCGTTCCTGATTCCGATTCCTCTGACTCTCGGTGTGGCGGCGCATGAAGGCAGCACCTTTATTGTCGTCCTAAACAGCCTGCGCCTTCTGGCTATCAGACTACCTGAGAATATCAGTTCGCGGGGGCAAAAGAACCGTTAGGCAACTGACGGTAGAGATTCCTGTCTGTTGGGTAAGATGGGACATAGCTGCCGTCGGCTTGCTGCACATAACGGATCTTGGCGGGAACGAATGATCCATCCGAAGTGCGAACATAGAGGGTGGAATTCGCCGACTGCTGGGCTGATGATTGGGCGCCTGCTTTCGGGATGAAGGCCGTGATTGCTTGGGAACCAACACTACCTGCTCCGGCTGATATCGCTCCGGCAGCAACGGGATTGACTCCATGCATGAGAGCCCCGGTGCCCGCACCAATCCCTGCTGCTGTCACAGCCTGAATGGCTGCTGCTCCCACGGGGGTCACGACTGAGCGAGGCTGTCCATTGGGACCGATTTCAGTCGTGCAGCCACTGGCAAAAAAGGCGGGAATCGCAACGAGCAGAATGATTCTGGAGTCAATTTTCATGATTACCAATTACAGGCGATTTTTTTCAAAATCAATTCCGTTTGTGAGGCTCGATTCAAAAAAATACTCCGCAAAAGTACCGAGTCGCACCTATAATAAAACTCATTTCTGACTTCCAACCTGATGCAGGGAGGGACCCGTATTCTCCTTCGCCCACGGAAGTTTGGAATCAGGCCACTTGGCAGACTCCAGAGGCCCCCAATAGATGAAGTTGACTCCAAGTTCAGCGGCCTTTTGCCGCCAGTCGGATTCTCCATTCATCATGTCGTTCAGTTTGGCCAATCGGGGCTGATAATCGAGGCCATGACTCCAAAGATGCCCCTCATAGCCGCAGACCACAGGATGCCCGAGCACAATCACCGGATGATTGTACTCCGGGGCACACGCGATGACGGCTTCGGGAGGGATATCCTTCAGAATCCAAGCAGTTTCATTCAGGGCATCTCGCTTGATAAGTTCATAACCATTCCTTCCGTCGAGCCCCGCCTTCAATGTCACCGCTCCAGAACCGAAAAGTAAAAGGAGAGTGACTACCCTCACTGCAAAGGGGAATCCCACGATCAGCTCACTCCAGAAGTATGGTATCATGACGATCCAGGACCAGAGCATCAGTTTGGTATTGTCCCACTCCCAAGGAGCAAAACGTATGAACATGCAGCTCATAAAAACAAAGGCTGCAGGCCAGACAAAGGCGCGGGCTTCACGACTCCCACCCCTACGAAACAGGAGGATCGTCAGGAGCACTCCCAGAGGAAGTGAAATTCCAAAAGTCCTAAACCAAAACATCACAGTTCCATCACTCATCCATCCCGGTTTCCAACCAAGTGAATGGATTGCCGAAGGGCCTCCTGCTCCGCTTGTCACGAGCCAACCGAAAAAGGCCATCAAGGGCCAAGACATGAGGGCCAGTTTTGCAAAGCGAACCCGTCCTTCGGGAACGGCCAAGGCTACCCCTACCATGGCCACGCCAAGATAGAGAGCCGCATGGATGCTGAAAAGCGGTGTCACGGCAAGCAGGAGAGCCTGGATTGGAAGGGGGAGGATGAACCGCCTCTCCTTTCCGAAATTCTCATCACGCCAGGCACACAGCAGCAACAATCCGGCGGGCAGAACGAAGAGAAAGCCTCGTTGCGTCACGAAGAGCGTGAGAAAAAGATTCTTCCACTCGCATACCTCATCAGGGTTCCCTCCTTGCAAGAGAACCCTCACTGCCAGTCCACCGCTAAAAAGGAGTGACGCCAGAGCAATCCCTCTTCCCCACCGCCAGAGGGCATATCCCGTAAGGACGGCGCCTCCCAAGGCGCACCAGAGCAATCCCTGAACGACAGGCACCCCGACAGCGAGAAGGAGCGAGTTAAACAAATCGCTGCCTGGTGGATACCGCAAGGGATCACCGGCCAGAATCGGACTGGCAGGCCACCAATGGTGCGTCGCCTCCATCCATTGAATGAATGCAAGGTGGAGCGAAAGATCTCCGAGATTGTTTGGCGAAAGGATTTTCCAAGAATCGCCATCGGCATAAATAAGCCAGAAAAAGACGCGGGCCGAGGCACAGGCAAAGATGCCGATCAACACCCATTCCCAGAACGATGGAGGCCTCACTCCTTCCTGTGAGTCCGCAGGCATCACCTGCCATGCCAGGACTGCCGCACAGAACCCGAGCGCCAAAGCAGCGATGGCAATTCCTCCATGATACCCCTCCAGTCCCTTTCCCAAATAGGCCAGGGGAATTGCCGTCGCCACGGAAACTGCTACTCCGGAAAGAATCGCAACAATGCCTTTCATTTGTTCATCACACGTTCTGCCGTGCCGTGTGCCGGATTCGAAAACCAATCATGGAAGGTGCTCTCCTTGAACCAGACGGTACATTCATCCATCGAATCACGAAGGTGAAAGCGGCGGCGGAGGTAGGGTTCCTTGATCAGGTCCTCAACAGATTTCTGCTGTGACGAAAGCGCCACAATGAAATCCCCTTCAAGTGTGCTGGGAATTTTATCGTAATACCCGATTCTCCCGAAATCTCCAAAAATCCAGGGGAGCGGATAATAGCTATCCAGAATGATCTCGCCGCCCATCGCGTATTTACGAGGATCTGAATGGGCAAGCGATAAAACAGGCTCGGTCAAGAAAGAGATTTCCGGCATCGTCTGGACATAGACATAGGGTTCCATCGGATCAGCGAAGTGTCGAAAGTTCAACCGCAGGGTGCTTATCAGGGAAGCACCCAAAAGAAGGCAGGAAAGCACCACCACAGGCCACCGCAGCCGCACACTCCCCCACCCCTCCTGCAAGGCACATCCGAAAAGAATCCAAAAAGGCCAGATGATTGAGAGAAGACACCAGGGAGTCTTGTAAGGAACAATCGAATAGACGAGCAGCGCTCCCAATCCGTAGATCGCCAGATAGCGCATCATCGCCGAGCCCGGTAGATTCACCGGACCGGATAACCGAAAGGCATAAAGGAGACCGAGGAGAGCCGGCCATTCGTAACGGACCATCAGGGCAAGCCAGTAATAGTTTAGCGGGCCGATCTGACACTCTGATTTGATATGCCCTCCGTCTCCTGTTCCCGTATGGAACCACTTTGCATAAGCCACGAAGAAATCGGGTACTCCAGACCAATTAAGAAATGTCCCTGAATAGAAAAAAATGAGCGCAAAGAGAGCAAGGGCGCCAGCGCATGCCAGATCGCGCTGCGACCAAGATCTCCTATGCCATGGCATCGGAGGAAGCGAAGGGACGATGCGCTGCCAGATACCCAATGTAAGGGCAGCGAGCAGGAAGCAGACGACATGAATCACCGCCGTTTCCTTAAGGAGAAACATGAGCGCTATACCCGCCACTGTGGCGAACAAATCCCGCCGCCCCCCTTCCTTCCAGAGTCCAAGTAGTCCCCACGTCGTGATGAGAAGGGCCAAAAGAAGCCAGGATTCATGGATAGCGTACCGGCCATAAAAGACCGCGGCTGGAGAAAGAGCCATCGCCAGAGCTCCCAACCGTGCTGCTTGAGTGCCGAAATAACGGTCAAATCTCAGAGATATCCAGACAGAGGCAATACTTGCAGCCACCGCAGGAAGCCGAAGTGCCCAGAGATTTCGCCCAAGCAATGAGAGCGAGGCGAAGAGCACATAAAAGTAGAATGGCCCGTGGTAGTTTTCCGGGTCGTAGCGGTAGAAACCGTTGGCACGCATTTGATCGACAAACCAGCCGTTGATCCCCTCGTCAAAATGAGCAGGCTTGATGTCCAGCGCCCAGATCCGCAGGAGAGCAGCAATAAGAAGAATTCCCCCTTCCACGAAAAGGGCAGGGACCAGCACGTGTCTCAATCTGGAGGAATTAGGCAACTTCACCCCTGCGAAAATATCGTTCATCAGGCGTCGAATCCAGCCGAGGCACTTAAGGAATCGCTGATTAAATCGCATTGATGCCGTTGCGGTAAGAATGGGCCGCAGGCTGTGTTATCTCCGTAACCCTTTGGGCTGTGAGTATTTGGATGTTTTCCGGCGTTGCTTGCTGGGGCAAGACCGCAGGGGTATTGCCTCTGCGCTTCGCGCCTTGGAAAACATCCAAATACTCTCCAGCGGCAATCATGGGATTTCATCAGCGGTTCCTAGCACCTCGGCTGCCGTTTTGAAATGCATCTTGGCCACCTTGGGCAGAATATCGGCGCCATACTCGGCGATTAAGGTCGAGGCAGCGGACTTGACCTTGGGAGAAACCCCCTTGGCAAGTGTCACTCCGAGTTCTTTCCCGCTCTTGTCCAGCCAGTCGATGAATCCTTCACGGGCCAGAATCGAGGCGGCTGCAACGGCGTAATCGCTCTCGGCTTTGGTACGCTGATCGAGTTGGATTTTTTTGCCGTTTTCCAGGAGAGCCTTTTGAAGGACCCGGGAATCCGCAAATTTATCGGAGAGAGCACGGGGACATTTCGGAACCCGTGCGCAGAGATTCTCAATCACACGGGCATGGCCCCAGGCGAGCAATCGATTGAGATTCCCGATGGAACGATACAGCTGATTGTATTTCTCAGGCTTGATCACGATGATCTCGGAAGGAGCTCCCGATTTACGGATCACGGCTGCAAGATCGCGGATTTTTTTGTCACTACTGATGGCCTTGCTGTCCTGAATACCTGAGTCACGAAGATGGCGGGCAAGATCTCCGTCGAGATAAACCCCGGCAATGACAAGAGGCCCGAAGAGATCCCCCTTACCACTCTCATCAATGCCAAAATGCGGTTCGAACTGCTCCGGAGAATGCACTTCTTCATAGCCGAGCCGAGCCTCTCCTAAAATCTCCGGTTCGAGCACGAAGGTGATAAAATCCTCCAACCCTTTGCCTTGAAGAACAGCTTTGGGACCTTTTTCATAAACGGCGATATTCAGCTTTTCTTGGCGGGCCGCATAGAGCATGTAGGGCTTTTCCTCAAAGCTGAATCCCCGATCCTTTAGGATTACACGGAGTTTTTCTGCCTGATCGGGAGAGAGCGGAACAGTCTGGGAGTGGAGAGGTGGCACGGGCGGGCTTGCTGTTTTAAGGAAGATGCCTTACGAGCCTTGTATGAACAAGGAGAAGAGAGTCGGATTAGCACGCTCCGCATTGTTGAATTGGCATGCGTCCCATGGGAGGCATGATCTGCTATGGCGCCGGTTTACGGATCCCTACGCGGTGTTGGTTTCCGAGTTCATGCTGCAGCAGACCACGGTGGCAACGGTGACGCCGCGTTTTGCCGAGTGGATGCAAACCTTTCCAACCGTTGCCGATCTTGCATCAGCAACAGAAGAAGAAGTTCTTACTGCCTGGCAGGGACTGGGATATTATTCCCGCGCACGGAGACTTCATGCAGCAGCCAAAACTATCACGGAATGCCATGATGCCATTATCCCCTCAGAGAGCGAGTCCCTGCTGGCACTGCCCGGAATAGGAGATTACACGGCGGCAGCCGTCTTGGCTTTTGCTTACGATCTCCATGCGCTTGTCCTCGATACCAATATTATCCGCGTTCTCTCGCGCTGGGCGAACCTTGACACCCCCATTGACATCGGAAAGGGAAAGAAATTGCTGATGAAAATCGCAGAGTCCTTCTACCCACGGACGGGATGCCGTGCCACTGCCTCCGCCCTCATGGATCTCGGGGCAACCATCTGCACTTCAGGGATACCGCAATGCTCTCTCTGCCCCCTTCAACAAACCTGCCTGGCAGACAAACCGGAACATCTTCCCCGAAAGGCGCCTCGCGTCGTCACGCTGAAACAGAGCGAACTTCGGGTCTGTTTTTATCAACAGGAGCGTCTCTATCTGGAACTCTCTCAGGGTCCCCGCTGGCGCGGACTCTGGATTCTTCCTGAACTTGGAAAAGCCCATGCCAAAGGCTACCGAAGCACCCCCTTGGCCGAGGTCACCTACCCAATCACCCGCTATCGCATCACCATGAAGATATTTGAAACCCTCGATAAGCCACCGACTCATCTCCGTGGATTCTCGATCGACGAGTTGAACAGTATCCCCATTCCCTCACCGCACCGCAAAGCAATCGGAGCGGTTGCGAAGCGGTTGTTTTCCATCCATAATTCCGGGGAAAGCCCAAACTGATGCCCACGACGACACCTGATCTCTCTAGTCTACCCGACAAGCATGGCCATTTCGGCCCTTACGGCGGGCGCTTTGTTCCCGAAACCCTCATGACGGCTCTTCTGGAACTGGAGCGCGAATATGCATCCGCCCGCCAGGATCCTTCCTTTCGGAGTGAACTGGCCTACCTGCTCCATGATTTTGTCGGCAGACCCACTCCCCTCTATTTTGCGGAGCGCCTTACCAGTAAACTTGGCGGGGCAAAAATCTACCTCAAGCGCGAGGATTTGCTCCATACCGGCGCACATAAGATTAATAACGCCATCGGTCAGATCCTCCTTGCACGGCGTATGGGCAAACGCCGGATCATCGCGGAGACCGGTGCCGGCCAGCATGGGGTGGCCACAGCCACGGTTGCTGCCCGCTTCGGATTCGAATGCTGTATCTACATGGGTGCGGTCGATATGGAACGCCAGGCTCTCAATGTGGCCAGGATGCGCTTTCTGGGAGCCAAGGTTGTCGGCGTAACCGCAGGCCAGGCGACTCTCAAGGAGGCGATCAATGAGGCGATGCGAGACTGGGTTACCAATGTGCGCGATACCCACTACATTCTTGGCTCGGCCCTTGGCGCTCATCCCTATCCGATGATTGTGCGTGATTTTCATCGCGTGATCGGGGACGAAGCACGTCAGCAGATTCTCCAGCGCGAGGAACGACTCCCCGATCATTTGATCGCCTGCGTTGGTGGGGGCAGCAATGCCATTGGACTTTTCTATGCCTTTCTCAAGGACGAGGGGGTCCGCATGACCGGCGTGGAGGCAGGTGGAGGCGGTATTATCCGTGGACAACATGCCGCACGTTTTCAGGGGGGAAAGCTCGGTGTCCTTCAAGGCACAAAAACATGGCTACTGGCCGACAACGATGGCCAGATCGAGCTGACACATTCCGTCTCCGCCGGACTTGATTATGCAGCGATCGGACCGGAACACAGCTTTCTCCGCGATGCTGGCCGCGTCGATTATTCCTATGCCACAGATGAGGAGGCCCTGTCAGCCTTCCATGTACTCTCATGCACAGAAGGGATCATTCCCGCACTGGAATCTGCCCACGCGATCGCCGAGGTGATCAAGGTAGCCCCCACGATGGAACTGGATCAGATCATCATTGCCAATCTGTCAGGCCGCGGAGACAAGGATGTCCATCAGGTGATGGAGTTGGAGTCGCTGAAAAGTTGAGGCAGCCATTCCCACAACTCCCTCTCAATTTAAGCAATTCTTACCAGAAACTTCTGGGCACGGAGACTTTGTCTCCAGGCTGAAGAGTGGGATCAGGCACCTGATTCTGCCTGACTTTTTTGATGTTCACCAAGGTACGAGTACCGTTTCTCAGGATTTCAACCTTTGTCTGATCAGCATAATCGGTTAGACCACCCGTCGCCGCGATTGCCCCCAAAAGGGTCAGGTCAGGTGTATAATGCACGCGTTGGGGTACACGAACATCACCTTCCACATCCACCAGTCGGTCAAACTGCACTGAAATCGTAATCACCGGGGTAGTGTAAATTCCTCCCGACTTATAAGCCGTTTCAATGCTTTGCTGCACATCAGCCTGTTTCAGGCCCCCCGCATGAATCTTGCCAATGTAGGGCATGTTGATATCTCCCTTTCCATCTACGGTGTAGATTCCCGAGATTTGATTGATCTCATCCACAGGCACGCCCCCGATACGAATCGTCAACGAATCCCCTGTGCGGAGGGCTACATCATCTGCACGGCAATTGAGGCTCCCGGCAGCCAAGGAGGTCACGATCCCGATGATGCATAGAATTTTTTTCATGAAAAAACGGCTTAGTATTCTCCGGATGGAGTGTTGGAGGCAACAGCCCCTGCTTTTTTGGATGGTGATCCCGAAGCCTTGGAAGAGAGGTTTGTCGATTTCTCCGTGCTGTAGTACTGATAATAGCTCGTATAATATTCATAATACTCGTCATGACGGGTATCGGTGTTGTTGAGCACGCACCCGATGATATTGGCGCCGACATTCACGAGCGCATATTTGACGCGCTGAAGCATGGAACGGGGGAATCGACGGTGTTGCACAACCACGATGGTCATGTCAACGGCACTGGCTATCACGGAGGCATCACTCACGCCCAGAATCGGCGGTGAATCGAAGAAGACAATATCATAGCTGCTTTTGACCTGCTCCATCAGATCAATCATGCGTTGGGAGTTTAGGATACCTACGGCATCAACCGGCAAACGACCGCTGGGCATGAAATAGAGGTTTTCCACATCCGTCTTGAAGACAAGATCATCAAGTGGAATATCCGTCGTGAGATAATCACTGAGACCTCGCTCGTTGCTAATGTCAAAGAACCGGTGCTGCGAGGGACGGCGCAAATCGGCATCCACAATCAGGGTGCGGTATCCGCCTGCGGCGAAGGTAAATGCCAGGTTGTTGAGAGTCGTTGATTTTCCCTCGCCCGCTCCACCGCTGACCATTGTCAGCGTTTTTACATCGGGGGACTTGCGGTTGAATTCGATATTCGTGCGCATGATGCGATAGCCCTCCGCATCAAGACAATCGGAAGGAGCGTCTTTGAGAACAGGCACATCCTTAGGAATCACGGCGAGTACAGGAACACCGAGTGCGGCCTCGACATCCTGCATGGTCTTGACACTCGTATCCAGATACTCGATCAGGAAGGCAAGTCCGATACCAAGCGCAAGCCCCACCGCCACGGCGATGAGCATGTTCTGTCCCACCTTGGGTTTGGCTGGATAGTCGGCTATTTCAGCTTTTTCCCAAATGGTTGCGGGACTCTGTGGCATCTGACGCTGCATAACCTCGGTGGAATAGCGGGTTTCCGCCGATTCCAGAATGCGCTTGGCTTTCAGATATTCGTTCTTGGCCTGCTGATACCCCATTTCATTTGTCTTGGCACCTTGCTGATCCTTACGCGCTTCAACCAGCTTGGTTTCCATCGCTTCAAGGGACTTCTGGGAAATTTCCAGATTGGAATCAAGGGACTTTCTGAGGTTGGTGATCCCGTCCTGCAATTGCTTTGCATAGACATCTTTTCTGGCACGGAGTGACTGAACAGTGGGATGGTTTGTTCCCAGCCCGGAAGCCAGCAGATGAGCCTCATCGGAAACAGCCGTCTCGTATTCGGGAAGGATCTGCGAGATCGTCGAATCATCCATCTCGAATGTTTTGAGACTTCTCATGATCTGATCGTCGGTCATGGCCTTGATCTGATCTTGTTTGGAACGAAGGGTGGCGACCTTGATCCTCATGTCATTCACCTGGCTCTCCGTATTAATAAGCACCTGATCCTCGACAGGCTTGGTCTCCTCGATCGTCTCCGGATCGGTATCATTTATATTCGCGTCAATACGGATTTTCGTCATGGCATCACGCAATTCTTCCGTTTTTTCACGTTGCTTAGTCACCTCGTCGTCGAGTTGCACAAGGGAGCGCGCCACCCAACTCTGCTGTTCGTCAATTCGCTTTTTCTGATATTCTACCGCGATGGTATTGGCCAGATCGGCCGCCTCCTGCCTGTCTTTATCGAGAACAGAAATCTGAATTAGGTCCGTGTTGCGCACTTCGGAAACCGTCATCATGGAGAGCAGTCTTTGATAGGTGAGTTCCCTTGAACGCATATCCCATTTCTGCATGAGTTTCAGCGCATCTATCACAGGATAGAGAATCTCCTTGCGCTGGATGATTTGGAATTGGGTGGTCGAGAAACGGGGATCATAGCGCTCCCCATCTGATGATTCACCGTTGAAAATATGCATCTTGTTGTCCTCTTTGACCTGCATGGTTACCGAGGAAAGATACTGTCGAGGCGTCAGATAAGTACCGATGCCTACGGTGATGACTACCAAGAGAAAAACGAGGATAATAAGCGGGAGTCGGACCCGGATGACGCGCCAGTAGTCGAGAAGGTGAAGCTTGATTTCTCCGGAACCAGCTTCTGAAAAATTTTGTGAGGTCTGCATGAAAATAGCTTGAAGGGTGAGACTGTAGCCGAGACGGGTAAAAACGCAAACCCGTTATCAGTTTTCCCCCTATAAGTTCGGATGATGAAAAATAAGGGTTGCGGGGTTATAATCCAGCGCTGATCTGAAGGTAGGTGATGCCCCTGTTATACTCCTGACCAAGGGAGGAGGCAGAGGAGGATGTCAGGTATTGGTAGCCCAGTGAGAGATTGATGATCCGGTTTAGGATATAGGAGAGACTGGCGTTGGCCTGAATATTTGTCTGGTTGTAGGAGGGAATTGTCGTAGAACCAGAAACACTCGGATACTGGCTCAGCAGATAGAAAATTCCGACATTAACGGTTAACTTCGTGAAAATCCCCTGCGAGTAGTTCAACCCGGAATTAAGGGTTGTAGAATAGCTTGCGTTATTCTGACCCGACGGCTGAGTGCCGTAATGGGCCATCCAGCTGAGGCTGGAGCGTTTTGCAAAGGCCCAGCTGAAGTTACTATCCAGAGAGGGGCCAAAGTAAGGCGTGGTATTTTGGGACTGTCTCGTTTCTCCGCCAAGCCGGAAATTCCAAAACCATTTGGGATTGAAAATGTGATCAAAGCCAACAAGCAGCGACTGTCCGGTACTGTTATTGGCACTGTTCTGATACTCGTAGAAATTGGCGTTGTAATCAAGAACAGCGGTCGTGGTCGGCTTCACCAGATAGCGGAACGATTGGGAAAATCCAGGGTTACTGAATCCCTGTCCGGCACTGTTGCTGGTACTATTCTGATCCGGATAATAACTCCCCGTGAGACTCAAGCGAGTCACTGTTGTCAAGAGATCAGACCACTGATAGGCAGCAGCGAAACTGTTGGCCGAATAATAGTAGGGATTGTAGCCCGAGTTGTTGGCCGTTCCGATCAGTGTAATGTTGGGTTGCTGCTGGTAGGAGCTGGAACTGTTGAATGTGAAAACAAGACGGGGATTGAAGCGATACTCGACGTCCAACCCCAACCCCATTGTTCCCTGAAGCGGTTTTGTGATGTCGGGATTAAGGTAACGGGTCACTCCGCCAGTGAGATCGAGATTGATATTCAACCTCGGGGCACCAAAACGGTAACTTACGCCTCCGTTTAAATTCGCATAGGTGCTGGCAATCGCATTGGTGCCTCCTGCACTGTTCACATTATCATCGTAGCCGCCCCGCACTGCGGCCTGAAAGCGCAGTTTTTTTGCCCAATCGAACATTCCGGCCAACGCCCCCGGTCCTGCCGGGGCATCATTGTCCAGCTTCATGTTCGGCATTCCCATCGAGGCGGGTGCAAAATCGGGATTTCCAGCCGGTTGAGCACTCGGGAGATTGAGACTCAGGGCTGAGGGTGGATTAAAAACCGGTGTAGGTTGTGGGATTGGGGGTTGATCCGTCGAAGGCGTCGGAGAGGCCTCCGGAAGCGAATTGGTTGGAGGCGGAAGATCTGGCGTTGGCAGGACAACGGAGGGTGGCGTCACCTGCATGGAAGAACTTGCATCCGGCGTGGCGGCGGGAAGTGGCAAATGACCCGGCGATTGGGATTGCCCGGAGTCGCTCGGTGATGAAGAGGATGATCCCTGACCGGACCCCTGTGAAGCGCCTTGCGACGAAGAGGAGTCACCTCCTCCACCATCCTGGGCAACAACAATCCCTCCGGTCGTCAATACCAGAATCAGGAGAAGAAAAAGTGAGCGTAAATTAAAATCGCGCAATCGCACAAAGAGGGACGGTAAAATGAGCTTTTTTTTCGAAGGCCACCTTGTATGGCAGCATCTTCACGATGAATCAATGAGTTACCGAATCAAAAAACGGCAATCCATGCCTCAAAACAAGAGAGTATGACAGAAAGTTCCACTGGAAAAAACCCTCTTTCCCTTGAAGTGAAGACTCACTGCAGGTTACCCTGTCCGACTACTTTTATGAGCAAAAGCATTTTGGATCCAGCCCGCTTGGCAGGCATTGAACTGAGCAACGATGAGATCGCCCGTTACTCTCGGCATCTTATCATGCCCGAGGTGACCCTTGAGGGACAGAAGCGCCTGAAAGCTGCAAGCATCCTATGTATCGGTACAGGCGGACTCGGCTCGCCCATCGCCCTCTATCTGGCTGCCGCGGGCATCGGGCGCATCGGCCTTGTTGATTTCGACACCGTTGACTTCTCAAATCTCCAGCGTCAGATCCTGCATGGCACCCGTGACGTCGGACGCAAAAAAATCAATAGCGCGAGAGACACCATCAAGGAAATCAATCCGAATGTGCAGGTTGATCTCCACGACTGCTTCTTCACCTCGGAGAATGCGGCAGAAATCGTGGCTCCCTATGACATCGTCATTGATGGCACGGACAACTTCCCGACCCGCTACCTTTCCAATGATGTCTGCGTCTTCCAGAAGAAGCCCAACATCTACGGCTCCATCTTCCGTTTTGACGGACAGTGTACCGTCTTTGCCCCTCACCTCGGTGGTCCGTGCTACCGATGTCTCTATCCCGAACCACCGCCTCCAGGCATGGTTCCGAGCTGCGCCGAGGGCGGCGTCCTGGGCGTCCTCCCCGGTATCATCGGCGTCATGCAGGCCATTGAGGCGATCAAGCTGATCGTCGGCATCGGAGATCCTCTCATCGGCCGCTTGGTTCACTTTGACGCGCTCAAGATGAAGTTTCGCGAGTTTAAAATCCGGAAGGATCCAAAATGCCCCGTCTGTGGCGAGAACCCGACCGTCACCGAACTCATTGACTACGAAGTCTTCTGCGGCATTCCGCAGGCTGCTGCCGCCGAGGAGGCGGAGGTACCCGTTCCCGAAGTCACCGTTGAGGAACTTCATACCAAACTCCAGAGCGGGGAAAAAATCACCCTGATCGATGTTCGTGAACAGTTTGAATGGGATATCGCCCGTATTCCCGGAGCGAAGCTCATCCCGCTCGGCGACCTCCATGGCCGGATGAGCGAACTCGACAGCGCCGACACGATTTATCTCCAGTGCAAATCCGGCGTCCGTTCGGCCAATGCCCTGCGCGAACTTCAGAAGGCTGGATTCTCCAAGCTCTTCAATGTGAAGGGAGGCATCCTTGCCTGGGCTGACCGTATCGATTCCTCGATGGCAAAATACTAAGGAACCACCGATTTCATTCGATGCCGGATATCATCCAGAAATTGGAGGCCCTCTCCCTCCTGCTGCGTTGTCCTGTCACGGGGCAGCAACTGCATATTGCAACCCCGGAGGAGCTTCGCGCCCTTTCCGGAAATGCCGGGGACGGCTTCCTCGTCCGCGAAGACAAGACCGCAGCCTTTCCTGTGGTGAACGGCATTCCCTCACTTCTTCCCGAATCCCTGATAGCCTTCAGCCTCTGAACTGACAGCCTTCGTACTTCAGCCTAAAACCCTTTGTCTGCCGATGCTCCCGCATCAGGCATCCTCGTTGCACTCGGACTGCTCAGCTCACCGCTGCGCGATGAGGAAGTGCCTCGCATGACTAAGCCGCGTTCCCACGCGCCTTTTCACCTTTAACTTTTCCACCTTTAACTTTTAACTTTTCCCCTTCCATGACCGAACTCGAAACCATCCGGCACTCTGCGGCACACGTGCTGGCCAATGCCATTCTTCGCATCTGGCCCGAGGCGCAATTTGCCGCCGGTCCTCCTGTGGAGCAGGGCTTCTACTACGATGTAGATGTTCCTCATCGCATCAGTCCGGAAGACTTCGAAAAAATTGAAAAAGAAATGGCTGCCATCGTTGCCGAGGCGCAGCCCTTTCACCGCGAAGTCATTACCCGGGAAGAGGCACTGGCCATGGGGGAGCGCGGCGAACTCGCCGGTCTCACTCCCCGTCCGGCACCGAGCAAATTTAAACTCGATATCATCACCCGCATTCCCGAAGGCGAGGAAATCACCCTCTACCGTAACGGGGCCTTCACCGACCTCTGTGCGGGCCCACATCTCCCCGATACCTCCAAGATCGGGGCGTTCCGGCTCACTCATGTGGCCAGCGCCTTCTACCAAGGCGACGAGCGCAACCCCCAACTCCAGCGCATCTACGGCACGGCCTTCGCCACACAGGAAGACCTCGACCAATGGTTCAAACTTCTTGAAGAGGCAAAGAAGCGTGATCACCGGAAGCTCGGCAAGGAACTCGGTCTCTTTCATATCGACGATGCAGTCGGTCAGGGACTCATCCTCTGGACACCAAAGGGTGCAATTATCCGCCAGGAGCTACAAAACTTCATCAGCGGAGAATTGGCGAAGCAGGGTTATTCCCAAGTCTTCACCCCGCATATCGGAAAAATCGGCCTCTACAAGACCTCCGGTCACTTCCCCTATTACAAGGAGTCGCAGTTCCCCGCTATTCCAGAGCCGGATCAACTTGCACGCATCACAACCGAGGGATGTGGTTGCGCCGAAATGACCGCGCGCATGGAAGCAGTCTCCGAGTCATTTGCCGCTTCACTCAATGCTCGGGCAGGAAAGGAAATTGTTTCTCTGGAGCGTGTGATGGATCCGACGCAACTCCTCGACGGCTTCATGCTCAAGCCGATGAACTGCCCTCATCACATCAAAATCTTCGCATCCCAACCACACAGCTACCGTGATCTTCCGGTGCGGCTTGCTGAATTCGGCACCGTCTACCGATGGGAGCAGTCCGGAGAACTGAATGGTATGACCCGGGTCAGGGGGTTCACCCAGGATGACGCCCACCTCTTTGTCACTGAGGAACAGGTGGCCGCCGAAGTCCTTGGCTGCCTCGATCTCGTCAAAACCGTCCTCACAACCCTCGGCATGTCGGACTATCGCGTGCGTGTCGGACTTCGCGATCCTGACAGCAACAAATTCACTGGTAATCCCGCACAGTGGGATGTAGCCGAACAGGCCTGCCGCGATGCGGCTGCATCGCTCGGAGTTCCTTTCACGGAAGAGCCTGGAGAGGCTGCTTTCTACGGCCCCAAGATCGATTTCGTCGTCAAGGATGTCCTTGGTCGCGAGTGGCAACTCGGCACCGTCCAAGTTGATTACGTCCTGCCCGTACGGTTCGATCTCTCCTACATTGGAGCTGATGGCAAGTCTCATGTCCCGGTGATGATTCACCGTGCCCCTTTCGGATCGCTTGAACGTTTTACCGGCGTGCTGATCGAGCACTTTGCCGGAGACTTCCCCGTCTGGCTTGCCCCTGAACAGGCGCGCATCCTTCCCGTCTCTGAAAAAGTCACCGATTATGCCCAAAAAATCGTCTCCGAAATGAAATCAAAGGGCATCCGAGCAACTGCGGATCTCTCCCCGGAAAAGCTCGGTGCCAAGATTCGTCTTGCCCAGCTCGAGAAGGTTCCCTACATGATCGTAGTCGGACCCAAGGAAGAGGCCTCCGGCCAACTCTCCATTCGAAGCAGAAAACTCGGCGACGAAGGGTCCCTTGCATCAGATGCATTCATCCACCGCCTCGAATCCGAAATCCGCGACCGCACGCTCACCGTATGAGCGGGCCTCTTTTTCCGTTGCTTGATTCCCTTGATGATTTCGCAGGCAGTTTCCTATTCACCGGTGGTTGCGCTCTGCGTGACTGCCATCACCATTGCGCGCTGACAGGCGCACGGAGGCACCATTAATCCAGCATTCATTCGTATCAACGACCGCATTCGCTCCCGCGAAGTGCGCGTCATTATCGGCTCCACCGGCCAGCAACTCGGCATTCTAAAAACCGAAGAGGCGATCCGCCGCGCCAGATCCTACGGCCTCGACCTTATCGAGGTCGCGCCGACGGCAAACCCTCCTGTTTGCCGCATCGCGGATTTTGGCAAGTTCAAGTACGAGCTCACCAAGAAGGAAAAGGAGAGCAAGCACAGCGCGACCAAGGTCAAGGAGATCAAGTTCCGGGTGAAGATCGGAGCCCACGATTATGAAACGAAGCTGCGTCACGCCGAGGAATTCCTTGATAAAGGGAACAAGCTAAAAATCCAGCTCCAGTTCCGCGGCCGTGAGAATGCCCACAAGGATCTCGGCCTGGTGATGATGGAGAAGATCAAGAAAGATCTCGAAACGATGGCCATCGTTGATATGCCACCGAAGCTTGTGGGACGTGCCGTCGGCATGACCATGAGTCCGCTTCCCCCCAACAAACGCAAGCGCCGTTTTGCCAAGATCGACACCGAGTATGTCGAGGATTCCGACGATGAGGAGGAGGATGGCGATGAAGCGGAGAGCGCAGAGATCGAGACCCCCGAAACACCAGCAGGCGCAGAAGAGAGTCCGACGCATTGAATGGACACCGCTTCCAACAGCTTGAAGCGGCTCTATCTCTTCGATATCGACGGCACCCTGATCACTTCGGGTGGTGCCGGAGAGGCTTCCTTGAAGCAGGCAACCAAGGATTTTTGCGGGAAGGAAATCGATTTTTCACCCGTGACCATTGCCGGAAACACCGACACGGGAATTGCCAGACACCTTCTCTCCCTCGCGGGAATGGAATCCACGGATCACAACATCATGGGCCTCCTTGATTGTTACCTCTCCCGGCTCGCAGAACGCATCCATCAGCATGATGGACGATTGTTACCGGGCATCATCCCGCTGCTTGAGCGGATGGAACAACGTCCCGACTGCCTGCTAGCCCTGCTCACAGGCAACCTTCTCCGCGGTGCCGAGGTGAAGCTCGGACACTATGGAGTCTGGCACTACTTCGCCTTCGGTGCCTTTGCCGATGACCATCATGTCCGCAATGAACTCGGCCCCATTGCTCAAGCCCGTGCCGTCACCTTGCATGGAGAATCTTTCCCTCCAGAGCGAATTTATGTGATCGGCGATACTCCGCGCGACATCGAGTGCGGGAAAATCTTCGGTGCCGTCACCGTGGCAGTGGCGACCGGTCACTACTCTCGGGAGCAACTTGCTTCGCACCATCCTGACTTTCTCTTCGACGACCTCTCGGATGCCGAAGCAGTCCTGGATGCGATCGCGCCCTAAGGAAACCGCTGACATCAGGATCGACAAACCAAGAAGGAAATTACGATTTTTGCAGTAGATAGGACAATTTTTCCTCAAGCTTCTCTTTTTTATACGGCTTCGTCAGAACATCGGTCATCCCTGCATCGAGGCATCGTTGACGATCCTCGGGCAAGACATTCGCGGTGAGGGCCATGATTGGCACACACCCTCCCATAGAAGGCTCGATCTGGCGTATCTTCCTGGCAGCTTCGATTCCATCCATGACCGGCATTTGCATATCCATGAGGATGGCCGCATATTTGTCCGGTTCATAAGCAGCTACCGCCTCTGCACCGTTCGAAGCAAAATCAACAGAGAAGCCGAGTTGATTCAAGAGTAGTCCCGCAATAGTTCTGGAGATCTTGTCGTCGTCGACAACGAGGACCAGGTGATTGGAATCAGTCACTATTTTCTCTGGAGCGCTTCCGGTTACCTCGGTTACCTCCACCTCTGTTTGCGAAGGAGCGACGGCAAGCGGCAAACTGAAAGTAAAAACACTCCCCTTACCCGGCGTGGAATTCACCGTGATGGTACCCCCCATGATTGAGGAGAGTCGCTTGACGATTGCAAGACCGAGCCCTGTCCCTTCAAACCTGCGATGCAATGTTGAGTCACCTTGGGTGAAGGGTTTAAAAAGCTTGGACAGAATCTCAGGCTCGATTCCAGGCCCTGAATCCCCGACGGAAAAAGTCAGCGAAAGCTTTCCTTCGACGAGGCGGTTATCAACTTTCACCCGCACAAATCCCACCTCGGTAAATTTGACCGCATTGCCGATGAGATTAATAAGGATCTGCCGGATCCGGCGTTCATCTCCTGTGATGACTGAGGGTGCTCTTGGTGAAATCTCTGAAAGGACTTTCAACCCTTTCTCCTCCGCCGCCTTCCTAATCGTAAGAAGTGTCGATTCGATGAGGTCCGCAACCTGAATGGTCTCCGATTCCAGCAACATGGTGCCCTTATCAATGCTCGAGAAATCGAGAATATCATTTACCACCTCCAGCAGGTGCTGCCCGCTCTTTTCAATGATCTTGGAATACTCCTTTTGCTCCTCAGTCAGCTCGGTCAGGGAGAGGAGTTCTGCAATGCCTAGCACACCATGCAACGGCGTGCGGAGCTCATGGCTCATGGTGGCGAGAAATTCGGTTTTTGAGAGGGCGGCCGCCTCTGCCTTAACAGCCAGATCTTCCGTTCGCTGGAGTGTCTCCAGGAGTTCTAGATTTGTTACCCTAAGTTTCTCCGATTGCTCTTTCATCAATTTCTCTTCTTCCTTGCGTTTGGTGATATCACGTGCGCCAACGATTGCTCCAACAATTTTACCATTTTCATCTCGAATAGGCCCGAAGCTATAACTCCCCACCCAGGTTTCACCCGTATCAGTACGACGGAGGGTATATTCTTCATGATGAGAGGTTTCGCCGCGCAGGGCTCTTGGAACCGCCCACATCTCCACTGGGGCTAATTGCCCATCCTCCATGAACGCCTCAAACAATTCGGGGTAATCGGAAAGCTTCCCTCTGCATTCTTCCTTATTCTTGAATCGATGAAAAATGGCAAACTCCTCGTTGAACTCGATAAGATTCCCGCTTTCATCACAAATAAATACGGCATCCGTAGCACTTGATAAAGCTCCTTGAAGTTTGCCTTGGCTCTCGGCGAGATTTTTGATCATTGCTAGCCTCTCCTCCTCGGTGAGAAAGGCTTCGATGGCAAAGTCAGCCAGATGAACCATTTTCATCAGAAGTCTTCGTTGGTCCGCGTCGAATGATTCTGCATGCTCGCTCTGCAGGCAGAGCACTCGTGTTGTTTTTCCTCGCTGGGTGAGTGGAATCAAGGCGATGGAGCCTATTGAATGATCATTGGCCCACTTTCTCCAGTGAGAAACAAGGGGATCATTTTGGACATCCTGAATCCAGAGTGGTTGATTATCCCGGATCACTTGATCGAAACATAATGTTGCTACGACCTCATGATCATCAGGAGAAATGACGAATTCATCAGCCAAAAAATCTTTGTAGCCATCCGATATCTCAAAACGGATTCTCTTATCCTGTTCGTTAATTCCTCCGATTCCTGCAAATTTCATCCCTCCGTGAAAAACGAGATTTCTGCAAAGTTGGACAAGCAACTCCTCCGTTGATTTCGAGTGAATCGTGGCAAAGTTGCACCACCATAAAGCCTCGTAGAGCTGGGTCAGTCTATCGACGCGCAACTGGCTCAGTTTACGTTCGGTGATGTCACGGGAAAAACCAACAGTTCCAATCACCGTTCCACTCGGATCGTGAAGCGGAGCTTTAAAAGTCTCCTGCCAGATCAACTTACCATTAACTAATGTTTCCTCCTCGCAAGTGATACTGGTGTCTTCATTCATCACGCGCTGATCATCAGCCCAATATTTTTCAGCAAGCTCTTTGGGAAAGAGCTCAAAATCAGTAAGGCCTTGAATCTGGAACACATCTCCTAATCCATGAACTTTTGTGACTGACTGTTTAGCGAGCAAGATGCGCCCCTGCTTATCTTTGATCCAAGCAAATCCGGGAAGATTCTCCAAAATGGACACAAGGAGGTATTCCTTGGTGAAACCTTCTTGATCCGGGGGCATATCCCTAGATTAACTGACCAGAAGAGAACAATCTAAACATTATTTTTGAGAAATTAATTATTTTGGAAAACTGCTGATTGCATTAAAAAACTTCATCCCCATGAACTACGAAATATCCGGCACAGTCATGCAGACGGTCTCGATCAACCTCAATCCGGGCGAAACCGTTTATAGCCAAACCAACACCATGGCCTGGATGAATGATGCCATCTCCATGGATACTCACACAGGGGGCGGTTTGCTGGCCGGGTTGAAACGCACCTTTGGAGGGGGCTCCTTCTTTGTGACTGACTTCACGGCCATCGGACAGGGACATGTGGCTTTTGTACCACGATTTCCCGGCACCATTATCGCGAAAGAGTTGCAAGCGGGCCAATCCCTGATCTGCCGTAAGGAAACTTTTCTCGTGGCCCAGAAAACAGTGACCCTGGAACTGGCTTGGCAGAAGCGCATCGGCTCCGGATTCTTCGGGGGAAACGGCTTCTTGTTGCAGAAACTTACGGGGCCAGGAATTGTCTGGCTCGATCTTTCCGGGGAACTCGTTGAACGGGAGCTGCTACCGGGAGAACGCCTACTGGTGCATGCGGGACATGTTGGCATCTTCGAGCCGAGCGTCGGCTTTGACATTCAAATGGTCAGGGGATTCAAAAATCTCATCTTTGGAGGTGAAGGAATATTTCTGGCCACGCTGACCGGCCCCGGACGCATCTGGCTGCAGAGTATGCCGATCATGAATCTGGCTGAGGAACTTGCCCGTTATCTGCCGATGGGAGGAAATGACACCGGCGCGAATTCCGGTTCAGGAATGCTGGCCACCGGCGCCGCAGTAGGTGCTGTAGGAGGCCTGCTCGGCAGTCTTCTTGGAGGAAACGATCAGGAGTAACTAAGCAAAAGCCACCTAGTGCATGTTCTCATTCTATTTCTTATCCTGTAAATCCCGTTCATCCTGTC
>DKEN01000069.1 GCA_002452515.1 Spartobacteria bacterium UBA6821
CGGTGATGGTGAAAAGCTCGGCGACAAGCCCAAGGCTACCGCACCTGCCGCTGCTCCCGCAGAGACCCCGGCATCCCGTCCCGCCGTTTCCTCCGGTCGCCCCCTGACGCCACGGGCCCGTGCAGCTGCCGCGGCTCTCGCTTCAGGGGTGCCAGCTACTCCTGGCGTGCGCGTGAAATCCTCGCCTCTCGCTCGTAAGATCGCCGCCTCTCGCGGAGTCCGTCTTGAGAATGTGAAGGGAACCGGCCCGGGTGGACGCATCATCGCCTTTGATGTGGAGAACGCTCCAGTTGGAGGGGGCGCAAACGCGCCCGTGGTTGGTGGTTCTGCACCCGCTGTTGCTGCCATCCTCCCGACACCGATTTCAGGAATGCCGGAGACCAAGATTCCGCTCAGCGGGATGCGCCGTGTCATTGCCGAGCGCCTGCTTGCCAGCAAGACCCAGATCCCGCATTTCTACCTCTCCATCGAGATCAATGCCGCCCCGATGATCGCCTTCCGCAAGGAATACATGGAGGCCAAGGCCACCAAGATTACCTTCAACGATATCGCCCTCGCCGCTGTGGCCCGCGCGGCCATGGAGAAACCGAAGGTCAATGCGGCCTTTTCTCCGGATGGCATCGTCCAATACGGCAGCGTAAATCTCTCTGTCGCCATCGCCGTTGAGGATGGACTTGTCACCCCAGTCATCCGCGACGCCCAGAAACTCTCGCTCGAGCAGATCAGCGCCTCGGTCAAGGATCTCGCGACCCGCGCCCGCGACAAGAAGCTCAAGCCCGAGGAATATGTCGGCGGAACGATCACTGTTTCCAATCTCGGTGCCTACGGCGTTGAGCAGTTCTTCGCCATCGTGAATCCTCCTCAGGCCGCTATTCTGGCCATCGGAGCCATCGTCAAGAAGCCAGTCGTCAATGGCGATGAAATTGAGATCGGCAGCCGCATGACCATCACCATCAGTGGTGATCACCGCGTCGTGGATGGGGCGGTAGCCGCGGAGTATATGGGTGCGTTACGTAAATTTTTAGAATCACCAGCGCTGCTTCTTCTGTAAGAAGGGAGTGAATCTAACTCTGAACTACACAGAAGGCCGAACTGAACAGCTATTTTCTCGGCGGCTGAGGGGGGTTGCTTTTTTCGCTCCTGGGCTTTAGGAACATTGTCTTACAGAAGACCGTTGACATATTTTGTCTTATGATGTAATTGTTGACCTGTGATTACATCCTTTGGCAATTCAGAAACGGAAAAACTTTTTCGTGAAGAGAGAAGCCGCCGCTTTGCTTCCATTGCACGGGTTGCCGCAAGGAAACTGGTACAACTCAACCGGGCCAGACTCTTGACAGATCTGTCTGTTCCGCCGGGGAACCGTCTCGAAGCTCTCAGGGGACGGGGTAGTGGTTGGCACTCCATTCGGATCAATGACCAATGGAGAATCATTTTCAAATGGACAGATGCGGGCCCTGAAAAAGTCGAGATTGTGGATTACCATTGATTGTAAAGCAGTATAACGCTATACATTATGGGATGTTCAATCCGCCAATCACTCCTGGTGAAATCCTTCTGGAAGAATATCTCAAACCGATGGGCATTTCCCAAAATGCCATGGGGCGGGCTATCGGCGTATCTCCACGTGCTATCAATGAGATCGTTCTTGGAAAGAGGGTGATTACACCTCTGATGTCGATTCGGTTTGGTGAATTTTTTGGACAATCTCCTGAATTCTGGCATGGGCTTCAGGTGGAGTGTGATTTTCGAGCGCTAGGCTCTCAGAAGAGAATTAAGAGAAAAATTATTCTCGCCAGAGAGCTTGCAGCGGCGCACTAAAGGAAAAATATTATCCGATCTGGCACTAGCGCTTAGTTGTTCGTGAGCCACTTGCTTTCAGTGGTATTTTGGCAGAGAAAGGAGCGATCCCAAATATTGTCGCCTGACCATACTGGGAAAAGGTAGCGACGGAGGTGCTCTTAGTCAGATTGGTGAAGGCAGTTTGACAACCTAGTGATCGTCATCTGAGAACACTCTCTCCAATGACTCGCCCGAGTTGACTCTCGGGCGCTGAATTTCCTGCGCAATCGGGATCAATTTTTGGGACTCGATCATCCTTTCTTTCAGGAGAGGCTAATTATAAGAATACAGTTTCAAGCCGCCCCATGAAAAATCCAATCCCCTGGCTGGTCAAAAGCTTCATTGCCTTCTTCGCCATTGCAAGCGTCCCACATGGTGTTTCTCAGACATCTCAGATTGGTGACTTCACGGCAGGAAAAGCATATTTTCAACAAAGTTGTGTGGTGTGCCATGCGGATGCCCTTGGAGATGGCAACACACCTATCGTGAAGCAGGGACCAAGCCTTGTTGGTGTGTTTGGGCGACCTGCCGGAAGTAGTCCAAACTTTAACTATTCCAGAGCTCTGAGCGAATCCGGGATCGTCTGGGATGAGACAAGCCTTGATCATTTTCTCTCAGGCCCCATGGCGCTCGTGCCGGGGACAACGATGCCGATCCAGATTTCCAGCCCCGTGGATCGTCACAATATCATCGCCTATCTTGAGACCTTAAAGATGAGTCCGGGTGTGTCGCCTGCCCCCGCAGCAACCCCGCAAAAGCAGGTGATCTCCACAGATCCCAATGACTGGAACCACGCCGCCCCGGGGGTGGAGCACCATTTCAGTGTCGCTGATTTACCGACGCCTTTTAGCACGACTTCCTCGGGTAATGGGCCGAAAGTGGTCAAGCAGCCCCCCGGTGCAAAATTATCAGTTCCGGAGGGATTTCAGGTTCAAGAATTTGCCTCAGGATTTGTCAATCCGCGGTTAGTTCGGGTGGCACCAAACGGTGATATTTTCATTACGGAAACTGGAGCCAATCGGATCAGGGTTCTGCGTGCGGGGGATGGAGCAGACAAGCCCTCCGAAAATCAGATCTTCGCAGAAGGTCTGGACCATCCCTTCGGCATTGCTTTCTATCCTGCCGGGAATGACCCGCAGTGGATTTATGTAGCAAACAACAATTCGGTGGTGCGCATTCCGTATCATTCCGGAGATCTGAAGGCGGGGGGTACCCCTGAGATCATTGTACCTCGGATAACTCAAAGTGGCGGCGGACATGGCATGAGGGACATAGCCTTTTCTAAAGATGGTCTGCGCTTGTTCATCTCGGTTGGCTCCGGGTCCAATGTTGCCGAACACATGAGCAAGAAAACTCCTCAGCAAATCCAGCAATGGGAGGCTGATCACGCCAGAGGAGCCGCTTGGGATGGCGAGGCCAACAGGGCTGATATCCTGGTAACCGATCCCACAGGGAAGCAGCCACTTCACGCCTTTGCGACGGGCATTCGCAACGGATCTGTCCTCTCAGTTAATCAGGAGACAGGTGATCTCTGGACGTCGGTCAACGAACGAGACGGTCTTGGAGATAATTTGGTGCCTGATTACATCACGCGGGTGAAGGAGGGCGGGTTCTACGGTTGGCCCTGGTATTACATGGGCGGCCATGAAGATCCCCGTCATGCCGGGGAGAGACCTGATCTTGCAGGGCTGACGATTGTCCCTGATGTCTTGTTGCAGTCACACTCGGCCACACTGGGGACTGTTTTTTATCCTTCTTCCAATGGTCCTGCGGCTTTTCCCCCTGAGTACCAAGGTGATATGTTTGCAGCGTTTCACGGTTCTTGGAACCGCAGTATCCGCACGGGATACAAGGTGGTGCGGGTGCATCTTAAAAACGGGATTCCTACAGGGGAGTACGATGATTTCTTAACTGGTTTTGTGCTCGATGAGCGAAGTGTCTGGGGACGACCCGTCGGGGTGGCGGTTGCCCATGACGGCGCATTGCTTGTCACCGAGGATGGTAACGGAACGCTCTGGCGCATCAGCCCGGTGGGTCACTAGGAGCTTCAAGACGATTAAAGCCCCTTGGAGGGTCAGATGATTTCATCTGATGTCCTGCGCTATGAATGGAAGTGACCCGCGCAACTTGGCCGATAACTTCCATGGACGTCTCAGCTGCGGTGTTATATGAGCAAGGAATGATACGATACGCTCTACTCCTGATACTACTTCTGGCTGCCTGCGGGAGCTTAAACGCCCAGACCATTTCCCCGAGAGAGACTAAGCACTATCTCGGCCAGAGGGTTACGGTCGCTGGACGGGTGGAAGAGTTTCGTGAAATTTCAGGAGAAGCCTTTCTGGACATGGGAGGACATTATCCCGCGGAGCCTTTTACGGTCTTCTGCGCTCCAGAAACAAAAATCTCCCGCAAGACCCTGGCAACTTTTGAAGGAAAGCAAATCGCCGTTACCGGCAAGATAGAGATCTATGGGAAGAGACCAGAGATCATCCTGACTTCCCTAGATCAGATTTCCCTAAAATGACCGAGCACTAGGAGAAATCCGCTGATCCTGATCATTCACCAAATTGGGGTTTTGTCGCATCACTAGAGCGTTTTTTGTTTGAATGTAGACAACATTCCATCGAAGAGCTGAAAAATTTGCGCACGGAGATCGCAGAGGATTTTCAAAAGAGTTCATCTTA
>DKEN01000071.1 GCA_002452515.1 Spartobacteria bacterium UBA6821
GAATTCCACCGCCGTCCAGGGGGCTTCGCCCTCCGAAAAAAAGGAATGGCTGCCGCTTGCCTCGGTGGTGTTCCTCTCGGCGGTGATCCTGGGCGTGTTCTATGCGGGCATCGATTACTCGACAGGCTATGGTCAGCATAGGGTATCGATCTATACTTGTGTAAGAGTCCAATGGGGAATGGAGGACTGGAGTCACTGCATGATGGTTCCCTTCGCTGCGCTGCTGATTGTCTATCTCGATCGTGCAAAACTACTGAAGCTACCGCTCCGAGGCTCCTCCGCCGGGTTGACGGTTTTGTTTTTTGGATTCTTCCTCTATTGGTTTGGATTCAAGGCTGACGATGTCTACTTCTCCTATCTGGCCTTCGAGGTTCTGCTCGCCGGGATGATTCTCTGGTTTGGCGGTTGGGGTTGGATGAGGGCGCTGGCGTTCCCGTGTGCCTTTCTGGTCTTCATGTGGCCGCTGCTCTTTCTGGAGAGTTTTATCGCCTTTCCCTTGCGCATGATGGTGAGTCATGTCGGGGTGGTGATCCTGAATATCATCGGTATTCCCTCCGTGCTGAATGGCACCGGTATTCTCTCGGCTGCCGACACAACGCTCAATCTTGCCCAAGGGCAACGATTTGCAGTCGATGTCGCCCTGCCGTGCAGCGGGATGCGATCCCTCTTTGCCCTGCTGATGGTGAGTGCCCTCTATGGATATTTCTCCCTCAACGGAGCGCTGAAACGGTGGGTTCTTTTTCTGGCGGCCGTTCCGCTGGCGATTGCCGGAAATATCTGCCGCATTGTGATGCTGACCATCGGGACGATCATCATCGGATCAGAGAAGGCCATCGGCACGCTGGAGCATCCGAGTTTCTTTCACATGCTTGCAGGCTATGTGGTTTTTATCGTTGCTCTGGGCGGTATGTTTGGAATCGAGAAGTTACTTACGATCCAGAGATCGGGATCAACAACCTTCGCCCCGCCATCCGGCGCTGATTCCCCGGCACCACGCTCCGCCGTTGACTCGCCGCAAGGGGATCTCTACTGAGCAAGCGCTTCTGGTCCATGAATAATTTCTCACTTGTTGAAACAGTACCTCGGATTCCCTTCGCTAGGGGATCCCTCCTGCTCGTCATGGCGGTTGGCACGATCCTTCTCTGCTTGCACGGGGCAAAGTCGATCGGCATGTCGGAATCGGGCGTCATCATGCAGTTACCCCAGATGCTACAGGCGATGCCGGGGAAGCCGGTTGATATTTCCCCAAGTGAGCAGGCCATCCTCCCCGGCGATACCGAGATGGTCAAAATGTTATACCAAGGGTCGGTTGTGGATAATGTCTCCGTGCAGATCGTGCTTGCGGGTGGCGAAAAACGAAGCATCCATCGTCCCGAAATTTGCCTCCCTGCCCAAGGCTGGAGGCTTGAAGGCGGGCATGTAAAAACCGTCAGACTCTCCAATGGCCATGACCTCCAGGTCATGAGGCTCCTGGCAACGCGCCCGATCACCCTGAACAACGGGGCCGAGGCCGTCCTCGAGAATGTCTTTTATTATTGGTTTGTCGGCAGCCATGCGACCACGCCGTATCACCTGCAGAGAATCCTGATGACCAATCTCGACATGGTCTTCCATAATATCAATCACCGCTGGGCCTATGTCGTTGTCTCCGCTCCCGTCCTGAAAGGGCTCATGCCCGATGGCCGTGATCTTGAGCAAACCGACGAGATGCTCTCCCGGTCCGTTTCGGAATTGGCTCCGGAAATTATGAAAAATCCTTAGGAAAAATTTCCGTTCTCCACAAGCCTTGACGCTTGGCGGGGATTTTACGAAATTAAAAAACAATTCGCTTTTAATGCCTGCCTCGCGTGAGAAATACCCCTTTCTGCAACTAGCCGCCATTCTCCTTCCCGGAGTCTATCTGACGCTGGCTTTGTTGATTGATTTCATCACCCCAGGTGGGATGCTTACCCCGTTCTTTGTGGTGATTGGCTTGCTCTTCATGGCGTTGACCTACCGTCCTCGCGTCATGATTCCATGGGCTATCGTTTATACGATCGTTGTTTGTAGCGTTTTCCTAATTCCCAAGCTGTTCACGCTGCTCTCGGATCGTCCCTACTATACCCAGTATGTGACACCGAGCATCAGAGCCGGGACATACATTGCCGTCAGCGTGCTAGCCAGCTATCTCTGTGTTGCCTTGAACCGAGTGAGAAAATCGGAAGTGGAACTCACCCATATCCTCACAAATATTCCCTGGCCAATCGTGACATCGGATAAAAACGGGAAGATCCTCTACTGGAACGCCCCTGCCGAAGCTCTGTTGCCGGAGTTGTCCAAAGTGAATGGGGGCATCAATTATTTCGACCTTCTGGCTCCCCCGGAGTTTCACGGGCGGACAATCTCAGAATACCTCAAGCGTATGGAAGGTGAGCAAAATAGAGAAGCTCTCAAGCTGAGCGTTCATGGGCGTCCTTACAAGGGGCAGACACGGATGATCGAATGGACGGACAGCAAAGTGCTCCTGACGATTCTTGCAGAGGCAGAGATCACGGTAACTGCTTTGTAGAGCAAATTGATTTCACCTGAACCTAAAAAGGCAATTGNNGGAAATCAGCGACTGGCGAATAACGAGCAGCGGGAGCTGCGTTGTAGCCTTCAAATCAGCCTGAAAGGCAAGGCCGTCGGGAGACGGTGAGGTAATACATAGCCGTGGGAACGGCTTGGATAGACTGTGTAGGAACACAGCCCTGCGAGGGGCGAGCGGCGTGGGAATGCCCGGTTCAAAACAAAGGCAGTTCGCTCAATGGA
>DKEN01000027.1 GCA_002452515.1 Spartobacteria bacterium UBA6821
TTATAGGAAATCAGCGACTGGCTCAGGAGAGCCTGAGTTCAATGCATGAACGATAAGCTTTGTAACTCATTTGACTCACTCGCTCCCGCTCGGCTCACCCTAACGGGTTTGCTTTCAGCAACAACGAGCGGCGGGNNACGGCTATGTGTTCTGTTCATCCTGTCTAAATTCTCCACCGCTGTTTCTAGGGTGAACTCTTTTGACAATTCTCTGCAATCTCCGCGTTTGCCTCGCCATCTCCCGATGGTTTGATGCCACTTCCCTCCCGGGCAGCGATTCCATCGCTCTCTTTCGCACACACTCCCGGGTATTTGGTTCGCCTTTCAGGCTGCTAGCAGCAGGCCAAACCGGGATTGACTCGTTCACTGCCCGTATCGCTCGCTCCGTTTGGGGCCTTGCATTTGGGAAGCTCTCTCTTATCCTTTCCCAAGGATTCGAGTTCCATCGCTTGGTTTTCCGCGCGCAACTATTCACCTCTTCGATGAGATGTTGTCTGCATTCAAACAAAAAACGCTCTAAACGAAACTCCAGCACTCCGGGATGCTCAATTACAATCTCAAGGAGGGGTTCAGCCAATCAAGTAGGGTTTCACCGAGCCAGCCACCCAGCCTCGTGGGACGGATGGCGATGGAGGCCTTGCCTGTCATGCCGGGGCGCAAAGGCTCGGCGACAGGATCCAGAACCGCTATCGCTTCATAGCAGGGGATGGCGGGACGAGGGAGTGTCCCTGGATTTTTTCCAGCCTCGGAGGGAAAATCCCCTCCCAGGGTGCTGGCCATGATCGGAGTGCTGAATTCTTCCGCGCTGCTGGAGGGGACCGTTAGCAGGTGCCCGGACATTCTGCGTCCGGGATAGGCTTTCAGCCGCACGACGACAGGATCGCCTGGTTTTACCTGTCTGGCCTGCTTCTCACTCAGAGGAAGGATCGTATGAAATGTCCGGTCATCCCCGATCTGAAGTAGGAGGCGACCCTTTGAGAAGTATTGGCCTACGAGATGATCCATTTGTGGCATGGAAACGATTCCCGATTGAGTCGATCGGACGGTGAGGTCGGAGATCTGTTCCTCCAGACTGAGAAGTCGATCACCGACCTCCTGGGAACTTTTCTGCCAGGTGGACGCCGCGAGGCGTATCTGTTCGTCGGAGGAATCCAAGGCGGCGCGCCATTGAACCTCGTCGGCCTCCTTTTCCAATTTGGCCTGATTGAGGGCATTGTTCAGGGATGGGCTTGTCAGTTCAGCCAGTTTTTCCCCTGGCGTTACCCTCTCCCCTTCATGAACATACCACTTCTCCAGTAAACCGGCTTGACCGGGAGTGATCTGTTCAAGGGTTGAAAATTCAATCACCGCCATGCTCTGGATGTTCGGTCTCCATGGAAGGAGGAGTAAAAGGAGTAGGGCGGCGAAGGTTGCAAGGGCCCACTTTGCCTGAGTGGTTCGGAAATGGTTCATGGAAATCGGGTTTTTACGGAGTCCTTGGGCGAGACGCCAGGCGGGAAGGGCCACGGAGACGAAGAGGAAGAGTCCGACATAACTGCGGCTCAGGAAACCGAGGCCGTAAGGTTCGAGTTTGTCAAAGACGACGGCGGCGATATGAAAGGTAATCCACCAGCCGTAGAGATAAGCGGCGACTGCGTAGAAGCCGAAGAGGAGGCTTTTTTCATACTCGGAAACCACCTCGCGTGTGGGAGGCACTCCAAGGAGGCGGGAAAAAAAACCGGCCACAACGGAATTGCCCTTCTGACGAAGGTTCGGGATCTCCAGGAGATCGGTCATGATGTAGTAACCGTCAAATTTCATCAGCGGATTTGCGTTGAAGAGAATCGTCGAAACACTGCAGATGATCATCGTATTGAAACAGAGCTGGCGTCCCAGTCCCGGTTGGAGGATGTGCCAGAGCCATGCGGCCATGCAGGCAAGAAAAAGTTCCGCCGCTATTCCCGCCGCCGTGACGGCGACACGACGAGCGCGTGAGGCCACCATCCAGGAGTCACTCACATCGCAGTAGAGATAAGGTGTGAGCAGGATGAACAGAAATCCCATCTCATGCACTTCGCCACCGTAGCGTTTGCAGGTGAGTCCATGGCCGAATTCATGGATGATTTTAACCCCCATGAACAGGATCCAGGAGAGGAAAAGATTGCTCAGGGTGAAGAAGTTCACCGCCTGTGAACTGAGTTCCTCCCTGTTGTCGAGAAGCATCCAGGCGGTGAGAATCAGCAGGATAAGAAAACTCCATCCCGCCGTGCGGGTGTAGACCCAGGAGAAGCAGGGAAGTATTTTGGCGAGAAGTTTGTCCGGGTCGATGAGTGGCTTTCGAAAGTAGAGCACTTTCCCCACGATCTGCTCCAGTTTGCGCCTCTTGACTTGGGCATGTATGTGTCGGGAGCGGGCGGTAGCGCTGGTTCCGGGAAGATGAAGCAGGCCTCCTCCGGCGAGTTGTGTGGCGAGTTGAGAGAGTTCGGAAATCGCCTCCTCCTTCGGAAGGGAGCGCCAGTAGGGGTGGGATTCGAGTAAAGTTGTTACTTCGCCCAGCGTCCGTTTGCCATTAAACTCCCTTGCCGCCGCATAGTGTTCGGAAGGTAGGCGGAAATAGGTGAGGGTGAGCGGACTTTTGATGACCGTGAAGCGGCGTCCTCTCTGGGTCTGATCACTCGTTTGAAGATCTGCCCGCAGTGCTCCTGGACGCATGTCTGCCGGGTCCGGTCGGGTCATTGTGCAACAGTCGCAGGGGTCGTGGTGGTTTCGATGGTTCCCTTTGCCTGAACCCCGGCGGTGAGTCGGCCATCGGAGTTGGGGATCAGAATACGAACTTTGAAATCACCGCTGGCAGGATTGATCACTGGTGAGCAGATATCCACCTTTCCGGTCGCATCGGCGGGAACCGGTGAGTCAACATGGATCGTGACGGTCTCTCCCTCCCTGATGCGGCCCCGCAGTTCCGCAGGCAGGTGGCAGTCCAGGTAGAGGTTATTGACATCCACCATGGTCAGAACCTGGGCAAGTTCATCGACCGCCTCGCCCACAGTCTTGAGGCGCTGGGTCACGACACCGTCGAAAGGGGCGTCAACCGAACGTCGATCGAGTAGTTCCTGTGCCTGCTGCACATTCAGCTGGGCAAGATCGAGGTTGAGTTTTTTTTCCGCAAGTTCCAGAGCACTGACCACATCCTTCTTACGAAGTTGCTCTTCGGCACTGTCTTCCACCGCGCGAAGTTCCATGATTTTTTTCTGCCGGTTGACTTCCAATTTTTCCATCGAATCCTCAAGGGCGAGGATGGAATCCCCGGCATGAACCCGCTCCCCCTCCTCACGGATGAAGTGAATGACACCCTTGGCGCGGCTGGCCACGCGGACTTCCCGGACGGGGACCAGTGTCCCGTCCACAACGATCGGTTGCGCATTTTCCTGGGATTCCGCCGCGACGACTGCTGTCGCCAATAGCAAAGGGTAGAGAACGATGATGTAAAACTTTTTCATAGGTCCCATTCCACATGCAGATAGTTGAGAAAGGGCGTGAAAAGAACACGCCAGAGCGCGCGGTGTCCAAGGTTGATTTTGGCTTTGCCTGTGTAACCGGTTTTAAGATCCTGAATGGCAAGTTCTCCACCTGGGAACTGGGTGCGGAGGATGAAGTAACTCCCTTTGAGACCGAGTTCGGCTGCCGGGGCGAGAGCGGTGAGACCCCGCACCTCGGCATGCAATCGATTACCCGGATGGGAGTGCAGGATGAAATCAATACGAAGGGGGGTGTCAGCCGACAGGGCATGCTGCACCTCTCCGAGATCTTGCTGTCGAATCTGAAGTTCAAGCAGATAGGCCCCAGGATCTGCCACTTCGCACAGAACCTTCCCAGTCTCCATGTTTTCACCCTCCAGGTTGCGCAATTCCCGAGTCAGGATGACTCCACTCATTGGCGAGGTGATTTCGGTGCGGTGCAGACGGTAGGTGAGAAGTTTGATGTTCTCTTCCTCTCTCAATCCGTTGAGTTCAGCCACCTTGCGTTCTGCATCATTGGCAGCGGACTGGGCGTTTGCCTCCTCGACCGCCCACCGCTGGCGCGTCTCCTCTGTCCCTGCCAGTTGGGCACGCAGGTCTCGATCATCCAAGCGGGCCAGAATCTGACCATTGGTAACGGTGTCTCCCTCGCCGACGAGCACCTGGAGAAGTTTCCCGTCGGTTCCCGCCACCGCGGAAAGGCGGTGTGCCGGCAGGACGGTGCAATCGGCAGAGATTTTGTAGGGCCACGGGATGCAGAGGATGAGCAGCAATAACGCAGTAGATCCCCCGACAGTTCCGAGAAGCCGACGTGGATGAGTTCTCCAAAAAAGTCTCAGCCGCGCAATCGCATGGAAGAGGGTACTCAGGGGGAGGGCTTCACGAAGTTCCTTTTCATGGAAAACCCGCGCGACGGAAGTTGCCGCCGAAGAGACGGATTGGAGTGCCTCAGGAGGAGGTGGGAGCGGGCTTTGTCGCAGCGCGCCCAGGAAGAGGCGCGGAGCAGTCCCCTCGCTTTCAAAGGCAAATCCCCCGACAAGGACGCGGGCCCCGCACTGTTCCAGTGCCTCCCGTATCACTTCAGGGGTCTTCTCATGGTCCCGGTCAACAGCGATGATTTTTTCCTTGGGAAGGGCCTCCACCGCCGCTGATAAAAGCAGTGCCTGGGAACTTGCTGGAATAACCTTGTCGGCGTTTGAGGCCGCGACAAGTTTCCATCCTTTGGAGGCGTGACGACAGGCAAAGCCAAGTTCCGCCCCGGCAAGATCCGCCATGTGATGAGCTGACACTTCCAAGACCTCTTGGGTGTTGTGACAACTGACGAGATCCTGATGAAAGCGGGCCTGCAGTTGCCAGGAGGCCGCAAGTGTTCTGGCTCTGGCGGCATGACGATGGTGCAGATAGGTGGAGGCATGGGACGCCACAGTTCCAAGAAATGCCGCGAAATCTTTGTAGTGTTCGGGATCGCCGGGTTGTTGAAGCCACAACTGCAGGACACCAAGGGGTGTTCCCTCTAGCAGGATCGGAACATAGAAGAAGGGATACGGGGCGCTGTTGGTTGGCTCGGTTTGTTCGGGAGAAGGTTCCCCTTGTCCTGGAAGGACGATGAGGGTGGAGTTTTTTTCAAGACACTGCGTCACCAATTGCGCGATATCGTGTTCCTGGCGGCTTCCTGGGACTGCTTCGGAAGAGTCGTATTCAAGCGAAGCCGCCATGCCGATTTTTCCCCCCTCGCGCAACCAGACCGCCCCACCCCGTCCTGAAACGCTTTCCGCAGCCAGTTGCAGAAGCTCAGTGAAATAGGGGCGGACATCCATGGAAGCGGCAGAGGATCTCGCCAAGCGTTCCATATTGGCCTCAATGCGCCGTCTGGTCTCGAAAAGAGCTCTCTCCACTTCGTGGGGTGTCATGGCTGAGGCCATGCGGGAAGGGTTCATGAAATCAGCGGTTCCTTAAGTGCTGGGGGTGGCATCCTTGGCTGAGTCGGAGGCAGCGAGACGCGGTTCGATGGGAATTGTGCCGAAGGATTCCTCGTGCCTTGAGAGCATGACATGGAGGAGGTGTAGGAGTCGCTTTGCAGAGGGGGGGGTGAGGATCACGCGGGCCGTGATCTGGATAGGATCCTCGGAGACACGCGCAAAGGCGTTGGGATTGATGCCGAAATCGAGAAAAACTTCCTCCGGGGTCATGGATCCCCGGCAGAGATTTGCGAAATGCACCGAGGTCTGCTGCGGTGTCATCTGAAGGGGAATCGAGGCTTGCTGGGACTGGGGTGGTTGGGGATTTTGCTGCTCCATGGCACTACAGATCGCCTCTGTGGGCGTTGCTGGCAAATGAAAAGCATGTCAACCATGGATGAAATCGCTATTTAGTGAAAAATTATTTTGGTTTGCTTGGGCAAAAATGTGCTAGCTTCTTCAACCACCCTCCGCATTTCTATGAAACTCCCCCTGAAACTTGCGACACTCTTGCTTGGTGTCGCTTCTTTGATTACCGGTGCCGGACTGCTGGCTGTGCCCATTTACACAACGCCGTACAAGATTTCAACGATTGCCGGGATCATTGCCGGAAAAGGAAGTCAGGATGGAACAGGCATCAATGCAACGTTTAACAGGCCGGGGGGAGTGGCTATGGATGGGAGTGGAAACACCTATGTTGCCGATAGCAGTAACAACACCATCCGGTTGATTGATTCCAATGGAAACACGACCACTATTGCGGGCACAGCGGGCAAGAGCGGAAAAACTGATGGAACCGGGAGCAACGCTCTCTTTAACGGTCCATGGGGTATCACGGTGGATGGCAGCACAAATCTTTTTGTGACCGATAGCGGTAACAACACAGTTCGATTGATCGCCCCATCAACGATATCAATCGTCGTCCCAATGGNNCAACGACGAATACCTTCACCACCACGAATGTCATCGTTCAAACGGTGACAGTCACGGGATCGGGCTCTACCACTAATACGAACAGCAACGTCACTAATCCCCCCGGCCTCGCTTCCCCATACAGTGTGCTTTCTACCAGTAGCACCAATACGAGCTTTGATTCGGTGATTACCAATATCTGGAGCGTCACGACACTTGCCGGCTCAGTGCAGGGAAGTCTGGATGGGACGAATGCCAATGCCCGATTCAATAATCCCAAGGGCATTGTCGTCGACGAAAACGACAACCTCTATGTTTCCGACACGGGGAACAGCACCATTCGCAAAATCACCCCTAGTTCCGCCCCACTAATTTTAACCAACGGGACCAACATCACGACCAATTATTACGCCGCCTGGGGGGTGACCACTCTTGCAGGAAAAGCGGGAACGAATGGCAGCACCAACGGCTTAGGGACCAATGCGCTCTTCGATGGGCCGACAGGCATAGCCATTGATAGCGCTTCAAACCTCTACATCGCCGATAGCGGAAACAGCACGATTCGGTTGATCGATATCAGTACAAACGTGACTACCTTTGCAGGCACGCCAGGGGTGACCGGCAGTGTAAATGGCACCGGCACGAATGCACTCTTCAATGATCCTGTTGGAATTGCCGTCAGCGGAGGAACGAATCTCTATGTCACTGACAGCGGCAACTACCTCATCCGCATGATCACTAACGGTGCCGTAGTCACGACTTTTGCGGGAACAGGAACAAACGGCAAGGCAAACGGAACCGGTACGAATGCCAGTTTTGGCGTTCTTGCGGGAATAGCAGCCAACACAAGCGGGATGCTGGCAGTCGCCGACAATGGCAACAACATGATCCGCTTGCTCTCCACCAACACCAACTCGGCGGTTTCGTCGCTCGCCGGAGATGGTTTTTTTCAGCCATTCGGGGTGGGTGTTGATGCCAAGACAAACATCTATGTGGCGGACACTGGAAATAACATTATCCGCCAGATTAACACAAACGGGACGATAACAATCCTTGCGGGAACGGCGGGAACGAATGGCAGTGCGGACGGAATCGGCACGAATGCAACATTTAACCAGCCATCCGGTCTTGCTCTGGATGCCAAGACGAACATTTATGTGACCGATAGCGGCAACTACACGGTGCGTAAAATCAGCCCCGTGGCCACCAATGTGCCGAATGGTCCCACAAATATCGAACAAATCCTGACCATTGTCTCCAATACGACCACCATTTCAATTTTTGTCACGAATCTCATCACCACGAATATCACTTCTTCGAGTACCAATGTTTTGACGAACATCAGTTCTGGGACGAACAATCCGACATTTACTAATTCCACCAATTTCACTACCAACTGGGTTGCCTCGAACATGGTCTCCTCCAACAACTGGGTGGTCACGACGCTGGCTGGTCGGGCAGGTGTTCCTGGGGGTGCCAATGGAACCGGAACCAATGCCACGTTCAATTATCCAGATGGTATTGCCCTGGATGCTGGATCCAACCTCTATATTGCTGACACGGCCAACGACACGATTCGCACGATTTCTCCTGTGGTGACGACAAACACGAACGGTTTGACCACCAACTGGGTGGTCACAACTCCTGTTGGAATGGCAGGAATGAGTGGCAGTGCCGATGGGACAAACTCCGCCGCTCGTTTCAAATTACCGGAAGGAGTAGTTCTCAGTGGAAGCACAAGCCTCTATGTGGCTGACAGCGGCAACAACACGATCAGGCAGGTGGTGCGCAACGGAACCAACTGGGTGGTCACGACGTTTGCCGGAACGGTGGGTTTCGCTGGCAGTTCGGATGGCACGGGTACGAATGCCAGTTTCTCCACCCCATTCGGGATCGCTGTGAGTACAAATGGAACGCTCTACATTTCCGACTTTAACACTAACACGCTACGAAAGATCAGTGTGAATGGTGTGGTGAGCACCCTGGCAGGATCCCCCGGAGTCATCGGCAGTGCCAACGGGACGGGTTCCAATGCTAGCTTCGACCAACCGGCGGGATTGGCTGTGGGTGCAAATACCAATACGCTCTTTGTGGCGGATGTGAACAATAACGCAATACGTTATGGCGTTTTGGCAACAACGCCTACAAAGACCCAGAGTATCCGCTTCACTGCAATTCCAAGACAGACCTATGGGAAAACAAATATAGTCATTCTCTCAGCAACAGCCTCATCGGCTCTTCCCGTCACCTTTACGAGTGCGGATCCCGCTGTGGCCACTGTTTCCGGCACTAATCTTCTGACCGTGACGGGTGCAGGGTATGTCCTCATCACGGCGAGCCAGGAAGGAAACAGCACCTATAAGCCAGCTGCGAACGTTAACCAACTTCTTACTGTTTTCAAAGGAAGTCAGACAATCACGATGAAGCTGCCCATTGAGACGAACCTGATCTATGGCGGCACGATTTCTCTTATCGCAACCAACTCCTCAGTCGTTCCGATTATCTTTACCAGTTCCAACACTAATGTGGTGATTTCCAGCAGCAATTCGGTGACGACACTTCTAACAAACGGTAGTTCCGTCACCAGTAATTCTGCGACGATCAATTTTGCGGGAACCAATGCGGCAACAATCACTGCCACTGCTCTGGGTGGTACCAATTACAACACAACCTCGATCAGTCAGTTGCTGAGATATACCAACGTGGCACAGGCTTCACAGACCATTACCTTCTCCTCGCCGACCAACGGCACCAGCGTGACCTTTACCAACGGTGGAACCATCCCTCTTACTGCAACGGCAAGCAGTGGGCTCCCTGTGACCTTTGTTAGCGGTAATACGAATGTGCTGACCATCAGCAATGCCACGGCAATAATGATCGGAGCAGGAACGGCAACGATTACCGCAACGCAGGCTGGCAATAATCTGTATGCTGCCGCAACAACAGTCACCAATTCAGTGATCGTGACTCCGTCAGCTCAGGCGGTCACGTTCACATCGCCGACCAATAATACCAGCACCAACTTCAGCACTGGTGGAACCATCCCTCTTACTGCAACGGCAAGCAGTGGGCTCTCTGTAACCTTTGTTAGCGGTAATACGAATGTGCTGACCATCAGCAATGCTACGGCAATTATGATTGGAGCAGGAACGGCTACCATCACAGCGTCGCAGACTGGAAACACCAATTATCTCGCCGCGTCACCTATTACCAATTCAGTGATTGTGAACAAGGGTTCCAATACGATCACGTTTACCTCGCCGACCAATAATACCAGCACCAACTTTAGTACCAATGGAACGATTCCTCTTGTCGCAACTTCCAGTAGTGGACTTACCGTCTCGTTCACTAGTGGAAACACCAATGTGCTAACCATCACGAATTCTACTGCATTCATGCATGGAACGGGAACGACGACGATCACGGCTGCACAGGCAGGCAACATAAACTTTAATGCCGCCACCTCTGTCACCAATACGGTGGGACTGCACTAGGCCAGGTCATCCTCGTCGCCCGCTTTTACTTCGCGCAAGACAATCGCTTCCGCGCAGGGAGCGGGTTGGTTTATGTCTTGCGGGATGGGTGAAATCAGTTATTTTACACCACCACCGCGCCAGGGTAGCTCAGCGGTAGAGCAGGGGACTCATAAGCCCTTGGTCGGGAGTTCGATTCTCCCCTCTGGCACATCAGATCATCCACAGACCACCCATCATCATCCCTTCCAATGGCCACCGCAAAAGCACCCGTCAAGAAAAGCAGCTCCGCTGTCAAGCGCTCCCGCCAGGGTGAAAAGCGCCACGCACACAATGTCAGTGTTCTGAGCCGCCTCAAGACCGATGAAAAGAAATTGCGCGAAGCTTTGGCCGCGAGTTCGGAAGAAGTGAAGGGACTCTTTGAGAGTTTCATCTCCAANNNNAAGAAGAAGACAGCCGTGAAGAAGGTTGCTGTTAAGGCTAAGGCCAAACTAAAGACCCTGAAGAAGAAATAATCCCCGATCAAACATCTTCATTTTTCCAAACAGCCCCTTCGCTTCAAGGCGAAGGGGCT
>DKEN01000107.1 GCA_002452515.1 Spartobacteria bacterium UBA6821
CAATTCACAGGCTGAGAAACTCCCTCTGCTGAAGTTCATTCAGCAGAGGGAGTTACGCTGATCACCAGATCATGAGTTGTTCTGGCATATTCTCCGGCATGGCCTTCTCAGCAGGGGCCCCGTGGATCACGAAAGAATGATCCCATTGTGACCTGGTAACAAAGATTGCTCTAACACTCCCCTCAGGAGGGAGGTTCTGACGGACTCGCGCCATGTGTGTTTTCTGGCGCGCCGAGCTGACACAACTCCTTGCATAAAGACTCCATTGAATCATTTGAAATCCATCCTCCAACAGAAACTTTCTGAAATTGGTAGCGCATTTACGTTGCTCCCTGGTGCCGACCGGCAGATCAAAGGCTACGACAAGCCAGCCCATTTTCAGTGTTTGAGTATCCATGGACGATAGAGTCCCGGTTTTTCCTCCACGACTGCCCTTCTAAAAGATCGGACGACTGACTCGATACAGGAAGAAACCTCCAGCTTGAGATGTTCGTAGGGNNTCCATCAAAAAAGAGACAATGAATGCCCGAAATGATTTATCAATAACGAGAGGTTCGCCATTTTTTTCTCTTATCCATCCAGCCACACGGCGGTCTACAAGCACCCGAAATGGCTCCATGAGATCATAGGCCAGCGGATCACTTCGCTCTCTGACGACATGGGAAATGCCAATGGATGGGTCTATACCCACGGCAAAAAGTTTTTGAAGCACAGCTGAGAGTAAAACGGCGTATCCGTAGTTAAGCATCTGATTTGCACCCTCCATGGAACGCACCCTGCGAAATTCTGGCATATTCAGTGATTCTCCCCAGAGCTTCCAGAAGGTACGAGCGATAGTTCCCTCTTTCTGCGGATGTCGGCCAAAAGCGGTTACTTCCATTTGTTTTATGGCATTCCCATCCNNCATTCGAGAAGTCTCGAGCAGTCATCCATTGATTGCAGCACTTGGCTGTTACCGTGCATTCCCAGAGCAGGAGTTTATCCCGACGCCCCAGCTCCAAGTGAGCACGAGTCAACAGAGTGTCCGTGGAACGATTGGAGGGATAAACGAGCGCCGTCGGACGGAAGGACCGGCAAAAAATCAGCGGCACTCCTCTCTCGGCACACTCCAGGAGCAGCTCACTATGAACGGTACCGCTGAAACCCGTTACAAGAATACTTGCTACATCCTCAAGCGGGAGACTCTTCTCTCCCTCCTTGGTTCGACAGATCAACTGACCCGATTTGCAACCGAGAAAGCAATCTGCCGCGTCAATGGTGACCGTGTGGTATCCCACGGAAAAAGAATATTAGAAGGAAATGGTTTTATCGAGTTAATCCAGAAAGGCTAGTGCTAATAGTCACTAAACCATTTTTCAAATGGCTCTGCACCAATGTATTTATCCATGTGGACTGCGTTTCATCAGGTCTTGCAAGATCGAGTGCAAGACCTGACGAATTATTCTTAACCGACATCACCCTCCAAAGTCCTCGGCGTTTTTCGTCAACATCGGGGGATGTCAGCGTGATCAGATCACCATTACGAAGCACGCGAATAGGTCGGCCATGCTGTTGTCTTACTTCTCGCAGCCTCTTCCATACATTGCTCAACTGGATCACTTCTGGTTCAGGATCTAGAGCGAGGCCGAAGTTTTCGCCAATGATTTTCACCGCCTTAAGGGACTGAAGTTTTCCATTTTCACCATCTTTCTGTTCCAGCCCGATCAGCTTCGATCTCTTTTCATGCTGCCATGTCCATCGCCAAGTCTTCGTCTCGTGGAGAATGTTTTTCGGTAGCTTGCCACTCTCGCTCTCTCCTCTTCGCTTCCGAGAGATCAGCAATACCTGTGAATCCTTCGGATCAGGAATTTCGACACCTGAAAGCGCACACCATTTTCTAAGCTTCTGAGCAGAGGGATGCTGATCCCGCGGATCCAGTACCCGATAGACTGTCTCCTCGGTTGCCAACCCACTCATGTCTGCTGAGATATGCTGAACGACTCGTCGTTCAGCCAAACGGGCACTGAGCTGATTTTTCAGATAGGTGGGTAGATCAATCAACGAAACTCTTCCCTCACTGTCTCGGGCAAATTGCCTTCCCTTTGCAAGGAGATGCTCCTGCTCTGCACTCGTGAGCTTTCTTTTGATAATCAACTCCCAGATTCCTCCATCTCTTGGGAGGAAATAGGTAGCTAGAGCAAGCACCGTGGCATCAAGGGCATGGTGAAGATGGGTGATGGAACGAACTTCCGTTTTGGTCGTTTCATTCGTCACCTGCGAATTAGCCTGAGTCAGACATCCCAAGACTCTCCAACTCTTGCGGACTGCTCCGGTGACACTACCAGGCAAGGAAGTGATCGTTGGTTGAGATTCCAGAGCCAAATAGGGTCTGGAGAGCAACTGCGCCCCCAGACGCACAAGCTGTGAGGTTCTGGTAAGATCACCGGGCGTAAATTCCTTCTCTACATACTCCTTGAGCAGCAGAAGCCGTTTGCGGTTCTTTTTTCGGCGTTTGTCCGCCTCGTGTCCTCGGCGCTCATCCAGCATTTTGACCGCTTCTTGGTACGGCCCTAAAGACATGATCGAGAGTTCCGGCTTTCCCTCGACTTCCTTCCCGCCAAATTCCTCGATGAAGGCTGCCGCCGTCCGTTGGCCCTTCATCCGATTCACTTCGGAAAAAGTGATTGCGAGCGAATCAAGACTGTCACTGGGTCTCATGCTACGCGGGATAATGTGATCCTTATCCACTTTCCGATGAACGAGATCAAAGACATCAAATTCTCTTCCTGTGTAGGGGCATTTCCATCCCTGATCGTGAGCGATACGAGCCTTGCGAATCAGCCCAGCATTGATTGTGATACCTGTCCCCACAAGCTTCTCTTCAAGGTATTTGGTGACCGATTTGAAGTCGGCTAATTTTAACCCCTCTTCCTGCGCTGCTTCTTTTGCAGTCTTTCCCGACATCTCCCGAAGCTCACTATTCACCTCAATCGTGATGCGTCCGATCCTCTCAATGTCGCCTTCGGCATATTCTTCAATCAAATCGTTGTGCAGTCGTTCCAGGATCAACAGGCGGTGACGTACAAGGTGATTATTCGTCTGATCGTCAAGCCGACGAGTTATTTGAGCCAAGCGAATCGCCTCGTCCCGATAAAGAACTCCTCCTTCCGCTGTGGGATGAATCCCCCGTTCCATCACATCAGCCACAACCTCCTTCATCACCGTCCTGCTATAGGGAGCACGACCAATGATGGGTTTGATAGACACGATCTCCGCAAGCAGGTTTTCCAATGAATTCACCTCTTTTTTGGTAGAAACTTTCCGACCAGAAATGGAATGCAGAGATTGCCTGAGGGCCTCCAGTNNTTCATTTCCCTGCACGATCTCAGCGATAGAAATTTGTTTTCCCTCACGCATCCTGCCCTGGATCCTCTTCTGCATCGCCCCATCAAGAGATGACCAGATGAGGGCTACGGTTCCCTGCTGTGTTTGGTAAGTGGCTTCATCCAGCACAAGTGATTCACCCGCATCAGGATGGGTAAACATTTCCTCAAGATTACTTTTTACCGCACCAGTAACAGAGAGGACGCAAAATTTGAACGGTGTCGGAGTCAACTTCCCCTTCAACCTCATCTCACGATCTACCTCGCCTCTCTCGGTAATCGAGAGTGTGCGCATCTTCCCGTCGATCCCTCCAACCACAACATTGGCAAGTATCATCGCCCATCGGTAACGCAAAAACTCAATACAGTTTTTTGAGGGAACTTTGGAAAGTTTTGATGCTTCCCGTTCTGCCTCGGATTGCTCCAGCCCTTCGTCCAATTTTTCAACAAGCACCCGCTGATAGGTGATCGGGCATCGCGAAATAATCCTATTATCAAATCGAGGGACGAGTTGACCGAGAAGCAGGCTTCCGCGATAGCGAAGGGGGATTCTCATTCCTTCCACAGGAATCGTCTTCCATGCATCGGCATCAGCGGGTCCATTGCCAATGAGAGTTCTGATGAGAGCATCATCTACAGCAGGAAGGACTCCTCGGTGAGCTGCCAGGATTCGCCTGATTTCATCCATAACATCTTCTCGCGGAAAGGCCGCATTGAGCCCCTTGAACCGCTTGATGGATGAAAGTTTTCCGCTCGCAAGATCAATACTCAATTCCGCACAGAGCGTCTCCGCCATTGTCCGCGTCCCATACTTATCATAAAGACCACGGGCATTTTCGACCTTTTCTGTATCCTCTCTATCTTCCATATGAACAGAATTGTCTGCCCATCCCCTATTTCCATCGTAACCCCGGTTATGTGCATACCAGCGGAGCACATCCCAAAGCTCTGGCCATGTGAGATTTCGTCCGGTGGTGAGAACCCCCGCTGCAAGGAACCAGGGACTGGATGATGTCACTGAATCCAGTTGATATTCACTCAATACTCCAAGCTGGAACAGTAGTCTCTTCATGCGGGCAATTCGTTGCCGCGTCGCACGGATATTTCGCCGTTGCCTCCTATAAGTGCGTCTCTTGACTGCCAGACACCCATCTTTTTCAAAAATCACCGTTCCACATCCCTGGATGTCAGGGCCTTCACCACCTACTTCAAGTACAGACCATCCGATAGAATTATGACCGACATCAAAAGCAAACTGAAGATTTTGTATTGCGATTTTCATGGAGGGTTTTATTTTGGGGTCGGAATCAAGACAAAGTTGGTAGCGCAGCCCGCTTCACTGTGACCCAAGGTCATACATCGGATCAATAGCGCTTCTAAACAAAACGGCGACCAAGAGACAAACTCTGAAGTCGCCGTTTTTTATTGTCGGTAAAATTGTTAACCTTAGAGGGGCTGAACATGCAAGGGCTGCCCAGCATCGACAGACATACCCTGCTCCGAAAGCTCGGACAGTTTCCCGAGCCGCAGTTCCGCTCGGTTAAGAAAGCGATCCGCAATCTCCTAGACTTGTACCCCCTCTCTTTCCCACAGTATCTACTCTTTGAGTCTTGCGTCTTGCGCGAGAATCCTCCCCTTTTCCCAAACTCGGTTTGTCTGCCGATCCTCCCGGATCAGGCATCCTCGGACCTGCTGATCCTCGGACTTCTCGGCCCTACGGCCTCGAATGACTAAGCTGCGTTCCCACGCACCTTTTCAGCTTTCAGGTTGCAGCTTTTCACCTCATCGTTTCCCCATGAAAAAATCCGCCCCCTACGAGTTCCTCAAGACTCTTCTCAACACCCCCTCCCCTTCCGGTTTTGAGACCCGAGGTCAGAAGGTCTGGGTCGATTATGTGAAGCACTTTGCCGATTCCGTGGAGATCGACGCGTATGGGAATGCCTTTGCCACGCTCAATCCCGCCAGCGGAAAGGGCGATCCGACCGTGCTCTTCAGTGGCCATGTGGATGAACTTGGTCTGATGATTTCGCATATTTCCACCGAGGGATTTCTTTACTTCAAGGGGATCGGCGGTGTCGACCGCACCCTCATCAGGGGCCAGCGTGTCACCATTCACGGGGCACAAGGACCCGTCCCAGGCGTGACCGGCCTCCTCGCCATCCACCTGCAGGAACCGGATGACCGCAACAAAGTACCCGAAATGCACACGATGCATATCGACATTGGCGTCTCCTCAAAAAAGGAGGCGGAGAAACTCGTCCGCGTTGGTGACCCGGTGACCTACACTGCGGCCTTCGAGGAGCTTGCAGGAGGACGCTTTGCCGCCCGTGGCTGCGACAACCGGATTGGAGCTTGGACGGCGGCCGAAGGACTGCGCCTCGCCTCGCTCGATAAAAAAAATCTCAAGGCCCGCATCGTCGCCGTCTCCACCATCCAGGAGGAAAACGGCCTCTACGGTGCCTCAATGGCTGGGTACAGCGTCCATCCCGATGTGGCTCTCGTCGTGGATGTGACCCATGCCACCGATATCCCGAACTGCTCCAAGCCGAAGCATGGCGATGTGGTCATGGGTGATGGCCCAGTGCTCAGCCTTGGCAGCGTCAACCACCCCGTGGTCAACGCACGCCTTCGCGAGGTTGCGAAGAAATCCAAAATTTCCCTACAATCCGAGGCCAATCCCCGCTGGACCGGAACGGATGCCGACGCGATCTTCAAACAGAAGGGAGGCATCCCAACTGTTTCCATCGGAGTTCCCAACCGCTACATGCACTCGCCCGTCGAGATGATCCAGTATTCAGATTTGGAACGCACGGCTGAGTTGCTGGCCGCATTCGCACTCGATACAGGGAAAGGTGAACGCTTCGGGGTTAAACTTTAGAGATCTATTGCTGGTTCTTTTTTCTTTGCGCCCTCCTCCGGTGTGTCTAAAGACCGGTTGTGACTTCCCTTGAATCCCCCCACAAGGGCTGGCGCGTTGCGCTAGCCGGACTCGGCATCAACCTTGCCCTCGGCGTGCTCTATACTTGGAGCATGTTCAAGGCGGCGATTGAAAAAGACTTCGGTTGGAAAGGCTCCCAGCTGAATGATCCTTACGCGCTCTGCTGCCTTGTTTTCGCCTTCGCGATGATTCTGGCCGGGCGCTGCCAGGATAAATTCGGCCCCCGACTGACAGCATCCATCGGAGGACTGCTGGTGGCTGCGGGCATGATCCTGATTTCGACGACCAACAGCTATACCGTCTGGGTGTTGGGCTTCGGAGTCCTGGTCGGGACCGGTATCGGCTTTGGGTATTCCTCGGCGACACCACCAGCACTGAAATGGTTCCCCCCATCCAAAACAGGACTCATCGCGGGATTGGTCGTAGCAGGATTCGGCCTTGCCCCCGTTTACCTCGCCCCGACCTCGGACTTCCTCCTGAGAAATTTCGGTCTCCTCAAGGCCATGTTGATCTTCGGCGTGGCCTTTGCCGTCATTGTTTGCGGATTGGCACAACTCCTTGTCAACCCTCCTGCCGGTTATTCCGTAGACTTAGCTGGCGGTTCAAACTCAAAACCGGTCGAAACGGTCAATCTGTCTCCGGTTCAGATTGTACGCACCCCCTCCTTCTGGCTGCTCTGGATACTCTACTTCATCGGAGCAGGAGCAGGCCTGATGGTCATTAGCAGCATCAGCGGGATGGCCAAAAAGACCATGGGTGATTCCGCATTCATTGCCGTGGCGGTGATGGCCCTCGGTAATGCGGCGGGCCGGATTGTCGCGGGACNNCCTGATGTTCCTCGCCATTCCTGTCACAAATTCCATCGACGGTGCAAAATATGTCATCGTCCTTGTGGCGACGTTCATTGGATTCAATTACGGAGCGAATCTTTCGCTCTTCCCCTCCTTCACCAAGGATTTATGGGGCCTGAAGAATTTCGGGATGAATTACGGCTGCCTCTTTACGGCCTGGGGAGTGGGCGGTTTCGTCCTCAGCCGCCTTCAACAGATGCTTAAGGCTGGAAGCGGTTCTTTTAACTCAAGTTTTATCACCGCAGCGGTGCTGCTGCTGATCGGAGCAGCAATGACCCTTCTGATAAAATCGCCCTCAACCACGAGGAATTAGAAGGGAGTAATATCACCCCTTCGCAACGGCAACGGAAGGTGTCGCTGACTCATCCCTACGGCGGTAGCCGATGCGCGTGTGATGCATGCTCGCCAGACAGGAGACTAGCGTAGCCGCAATCTCCTGCAATTGGCACATCGTTACGGGAGCCTCGTCATACTGGTCGTCGTTAATGCGATCCTGCAGCAGATCATGGACAAGATCATCGAGGCGTTGGAGCGTAGGCCGCTCCAGACTCCGTGCAGCACTCTCTGCGGCATCCGCCAGCCCGAGAATGACAGCCTCGATGCTCTGGGGCTTCGGTCCTGAATAACGGAAGTTTTCCTCACTGACCTTGGGGATATCCTCCTGCCGGATCTTCATGAGATCCCCTCCTGCGCGGGCATCGCGTTCCTGACGGCAGGCACGCTGGTAAAAATACTCCACCAGGGTTGTCCCATGATGCTGCTGGATTCCATCGACAATGCGGCTGTTAAGTTTGTTGCGGATCGCCAGATCGATCCCGTCCTTCACGTGGGAGAGAATGATCAGGGCACTCATGGTGGGAGTCAGATCATCATGGGGATTCGTCCCTGCGGGAATGTTTTCCACGAAATATTCGGGTTTCACCAGTTTGCCAATATCGTGGTAATAGGCAGCCACGCGGCAGAGAGTGGAATTCGCACCCACCTTTTCGGCACATGTCTCGGCCAGATTCGCCATCGCCAGGGAGTGATGGTAGGTGCCGGGTGCCTCCATGCTGAGACGACGCAGTAGCGGGTGATTCAGATCAGCCATCTCCAGAAGGGATATTTCCGTGGTGATTCTGAAAGCCTTTTCCAGCAGAGGCAGCGAACCGCTCACCACGACGGCCGTGATGACCCCGGTGCCGACAGCGGCAAGGCATTCGAGACCGAGCAACTGCCAGTCGTTGATCTGGGGTGCTTCCCAGACGATCGGTCCGATCATCTCGGTCAGGAGACCCAGAATACAAACCGCCACTCCTGAATATAAACCAGCCCTGAGCAACCGGGAACGACGACGCACCCTGAGGGTTGCAAGGACGGAGACAACTCCCGAGGTCAACACCATCAGAAGCGGCACCTGATCAACCTTGTCCTGAAGAACGGCCCACCAAAGCGCCCCGACGAGACAGGCCGAGAATCCCACCGTAGAACCGAGAAGTACCGAGAGGGTCAGCGGAGCCAAGGCGTAGGGAATAAGGAGCGGAAGCAAACTGATGTCAAGATGACTGGCGAGGACCTGGGCCTGGAGAAATTTACCGATGCCGATCTGCAGCAGAATCATGCCAAGGAAGAGGGCGAGGCGTGAATTCCCCTGAAGTAATGAATCTCTCTGGACGAATGGCTGAATCACCGCCAGCGCCAGGATGATCGAGGCATAGAGAAAATGTTTCAGCGGCTCGGCGTGATTTCCGCTCAGGGAAAAAAGCAGCAGAACAACCGCAGCCGCAACGATGGTGACCGCACGCATCAGCAAGCCGTTCTCCAGAGCATCAAAAACATGATGTTCACTGGTCGCAAGCCGGGTCTTGCCACAGCTCATTCCTCGTGCCGCAAGGCGCTGTTTTTTTAAGAAACGAATCATGGGAAAAAAGGTTGGCTGTTAGAATCGGCTTTCACGCAAGCCACGATGCTCCTTATAGGCGGTGATGATGGCCCTCACCAGCGGATGGCGCACCACATCCTGCTCGCCAAAATGATGAAAGGCGATCGCCGGAGTCTCCCGGAGTGCTCCGATGGCCTCGACAAGACCGCTCGGCTTGTTTCTGGGCAGATCAATCTGCGTGACATCACCCGTCACCACACACTTCGATCCGATGCCGATGCGGGTGAGAAACATGAACATCTGCTCGGTCGTCGTATTCTGAGCCTCATCAAGAATGATGAAGGCCTTGTTGAGCGTCCGTCCGCGCATGTAGGCCAATGGAGCGATCTCGATGATATTTCTGTCAATGGCGCGCTGGATCTCCTCCTGCTCCATCATATCATGCAGCGCATCATAAAGGGGCCGCAGGTACGGAAGAATTTTTTCCTGCAATTCCCCCGGCAAGAAACCAAGCGCCTCCCCCGCCTCCACGGCGGGACGGGTCAGGATGATCTTGTTCACCTTTTCAGCCTTGAGGGCAGCCACCGCCTTGGCGACGGCAAGATAGGTTTTCCCAGTCCCGGCAGGGCCTAAGCCGAAGGTGATGTCATGGGCTTCGATCGCATGCAGATAATCGCGCTGTCCTTCCGTCTTGGGAATCACGGGTGGTTTCCGAGGGGAACACTGGATGCGCTCACCATAGAGACCTTCCAATCCAGAGCCCGCAGCAAGATTTTCCTTCGTCCGGGCATACTTTTCCAAAGCATACAGGAATTCTTGGCGGCCGATCTCTCCTCCCGCAGCGCGGACTCTACCCAGCTCGGCAAAGAGGGTTTGGAGCTTTTCCAACCCTTCCGCAGAGCCCGTGGCTTTTAACCACCCGTCACGACTCGTGATGTGAACGGAAAGCAATTCCTCCACTCGGCGGAGGAGTGTCTCGTCACCGGCAAAATGCTCCTGAAGGGCGCGGGCGTTTGCAAACTCCAGCGTGACACTCCCGGAAGAACCCACTTCCTTCCGCTTGCTTGGTAAAAAAATCTGTTCGTCCGTCTTCAATAAGAAACGGCTATTTGTAGCCGTAAACCAACGCCCACGTGGTACGCTCCTCGGGGGACTTGAGGATCTGGACGATGGCGAAATAAGTTCCAGTTGATTTGGGATTCACACGGGCACCGGCAAAACGCCCCTTCTGCCAGCTCTCATCCTCCACAAGATTACCCTTGTCGTCATAGAGATGGACAGAAAGCGAGCCACCCTTGACCTCTGTCGCCATCAGGAACCAGTAGGTGTTCCCCTTGAAGAGCTGAATGCTGACAGCCTTCTTCTCGCGCACTCCCAGATCACCACCCCAGGCATCCTTGCGGATGGAAAATCCCTGTTTGTAGTAGGGAAGAGCGGCCTCGTAGGCAAACGAGACCGAATCATCCACCGTGGCCCGGAGCAACGAGGGAGATCCAAGGCAAATGACGGCAACACCCAGAAGGCAACAGTGCTGGAAAGCAATTCGTGAAAACATGAACGATGAGGCGGTGGAAAGTTTCATGATCAGTTGCCTCCTCCAATAACCTGCTCATTTACCTCCCGGGTCAAGTCGTGGATCATTTTCACATTCTCTGCCGTGATGGAATCCCCACTTTCGCCGACAATCGGACCGATCTTGCGAAGCACATCGCGGATATGGGAAACAAGCGGGTTTTTACGAAGGCGCGAAGACATCGAGCCGATGCAGCGGTCGAAGTAATTCACCAGTTCCGGCTGATGGAGCAGTTCGGCCCCATCTTTTGAAAACCCATTTTGGACGATAGAAGTCAGCACCTCTGTGCCACGAAGCCATCCTCCGAGACTCACCAGTTGGGAGAGATCATGATCATTGAGTTCGTCCATCGCTGCCCGTACATCCTGAAGGGCTCCATCAAATTCGGATCGGACTCCCTTCCAGTCTCTGGCATCAGCCTTGTCCGTGATGCTCTTGCATCGGGTGATGACCGCCTTGCGAACATTGATGGCATTGGCCAGTGTCAACACCTGACGCCCGATATCCTTCACCCGTTCGGCATCTTCGGCCTCAACGGCGACAAATCCTTCGGCGATCACATTGCCAAGCAGGAGGGCGGTGCGGGCCCGATCCTCGGGGGTCTGGACCTTGCCATCACGAAGCTGGCCTTTCCAGTTGGGATTTCCCAACTTGTCGAGCACTGCAAATATTTCGCTAGGTACGGGAACAACGACATCATCCACGGCTGCTGCCGGAAAATCTGACAGGGCGATTTTCTTTGGGGGATTGTCGGCACGCAAAGGAATAATCGCCAAGAGGGCGGCGGCCAGAACGAATGCTTGGAAACGGAGTAGGGGGAAGTTCTTCATGGAAAATCTGGGAAAATTACCCTCGCAGTGCAGGGGCTTGTCATGAAACATGGGCGGCTTGTTGAACACACGCTAGTTGTTGAATTCAATCTGTTATGGACCCGCAAAGATTACAACACATTCTTGATTCCGCCACTTCCAAGCATCTCCTTGTTCTAGGGGATCTGATGCTTGACGAGTTCGTCTGGGGAAATGTAGGACGGATCTCACCGGAGGCTCCGGTTCCCATTGTTGAGGTCCAGCGTGAGTCGAGTTACCCCGGCGGCGCTGCCAATGTCGCCCGCAATCTCAGGGAGTTCACCAACTCCGTGACCATGCTTGGCGTCATCGGGGCCGATCAGGCCGGGGAGAAACTGACATCACTGCTTCGGGAGGAGGGCATTTCGCCCGAAGGAATCTTTACCGACAGCCAAGCCCCCACTATTGTAAAGACCCGCATTATCGCACAGCGTCAGCAGGTTGTGCGTGTGGACCGCGAGCAGCGCACCGTCACAGGATCGGGGCGTGTCGACATTCTGGAAAAAGCAAGGGCTCTTGTTGCCAAATCCGATGCGATCCTTTTTGAAGATTACGGCAAGGGCTTTTTGGATCAGGAATTCGTCGACGCCGTGATGGAGACGGCTCTGGCCCATAAAATCCTGGTTACCTGCGATCCCAATCCCAAGAATCCCCTCGAATGGCCAGGCATCGCCACGATCAAGCCAAACCGTTCCGAGGCATTCACCGTGGCAGGTGTTCCCCTCACCCCGCCGGTCCATCCCGTGGAAAACGATGAACCCCTGCTTCGCGTGGGCAACATCCTTCTGGAACGCTGGCAGGCGGGAGCTGTGCTCATCACCCTCAGTGAACAGGGCATGATGCTCTTCCGCAAGGATCACCCCCCCTACCACACACCGACCCGCGCCAGGGAAATCTACGATGTTTCCGGCGCAGGAGACACGGTCATCTCGCTTTACACCCTCGCGCTGGCAGCCGGAGCCACGCCTGAAGAGGCGGCGGAGATCGCCAATCATGCAGCAGGCATCGTGGTCGGAAAACTCGGCACAGCAACCTGCTCACGCGAGGAGCTTGAACAGAGCTTTCAGAACGACTTGGTTTCATGATCCAGCAACTCCTGAGACCGGCCCTGTTCATTGACCGAGACGGAACCCTGATCAAGGAGGTGGATCATTGCTGCGATCCCGCCGATGTCTCTGTCTACCCGGGTGCCTCCGAGGAACTGGCGCGCGCACGCGCCCTCGGATGGGCCATCATCATCATCACGAACCAAAGTGGCATCGGGCGCGGCTACTTCACCGTGGATCAGTTTCACGCCGTCCAGGAAGAAGTCTACCGCCAACTCGGAGTTCCGGTTGACGGCGTCTACATGTCTCCCGATCTTCCAAACTCGGATTCTCTGCGTCGCAAACCTGCGCCCGGCATGATTTTTGAGGCCGCAGAAGAACACCGCATCGACCTTGCTCGTTCCTTCATGATCGGCGACAAACAGATCGACATCGAATGCGGGGAAAATGCGGGTGTCCGCACCATTCTTGTGGAGACGGGTTATGGCCGTGATTTCTCGAACTGCCATCCACACTTTCGTACACCCACCATCAGGGAAGCCATTCAGACCGCCCTTTCCAATGCCTAAGCATTCCGAGCTCAAACAGACCCGTGCCTCCGTCGCCCTCGTCATTCCGGCGCGTTGGGGCTCCACGCGATTTCCGGGAAAATCCCTTCATCCACTGGCCGGCAAACCGCTTGTCCAGCATGTCTGGGAACGCTCCCTCCTGGCCCGAAATATCGACCGCGTCTTGATCGCCACGGATGACAAGCGGATAGCCTCAGCGGCAAAAAAATTCGGGGCTGAAGTTGTCATGACCTCTCCGGATCATCCGAGTGGCACGGATCGCATCGCCGAAGTCGCCTCCAAAATGCGGGGAATCACCCACTATATCAATGTTCAGGGAGACGAGCCCCTGATTGATCCCAAACTCATTGAGTGCCTCGCCACGACCCTAATCCGCAAGCCGGAGATTGCCATGATCACAGCGGCCACCCGCTTTGAAAATCCTCGTGAGGCGGAAAATCCCAACACGGTCAAAGTCGTCCTTGGTTGCAAAGGTGACGCCCTCTACTTCTCGCGTAGTCTGATCCCGTTTCACCGGGATGCCCACGATCCTGCAAGCAAGGTTGATCCCCTCCTGCATCTCGGCATTTATGGATACAGACGCGACATCCTGCGGAAGCTTGTACGCCTGGCACCCACACCCCTCGAACTCTCAGAAAAACTTGAACAGCTTCGGGCGCTGGAGCACGGGATTCCGATCCGTGTTTTGGAAACCTCGCACCGGGGCATCGGCGTCGACACTCCGGAAGACGCCCGAGTGGTCGAAAAATTGATTCTGGGCGCAAGCAAGAATTAGCGTACCAGAAAGCGGCAGCAGGCAATCACCACGAGGGAGGTCACCCCAAGGACGATCAGCACCTCTTTCCGGAGGATTGGTGTCCCGAAGAAAGCGGCAATTCCGGCCTTGAAGAGGGTATTGGCGAGAACCGCCAGCAGGATTCCCTGAGACACGGTCATGGCATCGAGCGACCCCGTTCCGAACATCTGTGAAAGCGAGAGCGTGATGGCAGCGATATCCACCAATCCAGAGAGTCCGCTCAACACCAGCACCCCTTCAGTGCCGATCTTGGCGATCGTCACTTTCACCAAAAAAATGATCGCTGCATAAAGCAGCCCAAATTGAAAGGCGACGCGCAAACGGAGAGGATTTTCAGGCATCTCACAGGGAGTACCGTTCGCACAACCTGATCCACCGTGCATCAGCCGCCAGGCACACCAAATCGTCCCCGGCAAACTGGAAACCAACAGGGAAGGCCACAGGGAACTGAGCGCTTGAGGATTAACGATCACGACAAGCAATCCGACCCGCAAGTTCATCACCGTGCAGGCCAGCAGAATGGCAAGGGAGCAATCACGCGATTCGGCAGGGCGTTCCCGACTCTGACGACTCATGGTCAACGTCGTGGCCGTACTGGAAACGAGCCCCCCCAGCAACCCGGTCACGGAAATGCCAACACTTTGTCCCAGCATCCGAACCGCGAGATATCCGAGAAATCCGACACCACTTACCAAGGAGACCATCAACCAGATTGTGTGCGGGTTGAATGCCCCGTAAGGACCGAGCGATTCATCGGGAACCAGCGGCAGGATCACCCCGCTGACGGCCGCGAACTTCAAGGCGGAGCGGACATCCTCCAGAGTTACTCCCTTGGTGAAACGATGCAGCGCGGGTTTGAGCGCCAGCAGGATCATCATGCTCACCGTCAGCACAAGAGCCACACGTTCCATCTGCCAGAAGACCAAGCCACCAATGAGAAAAGTCATCACGGCGGCAACCCCGGTGGTGAAACCGGTATCCCTCTCCCGACGGTTCCGCTTTAGGATAAAAATACTAATCCAGAGAACCATCGCGAAAAATCCAACGACAAAAAAGAGGGCATGAACCGTCTGCGAAAACCAGGCGCAGAGCGCCCCCATGAGCGCCCAAAGCGTGAAGGTTCTCAGTCCCGCGAGCACATGGGAGTGGTGACGAAACTGTTCATCCCACTGGCGTTCCAGTCCAATCAGCGCACCGAGTGATCCACTCACCAGCAGCGCTTGCAGCAGGTGGTTCGAATCGGCATAGCTGGGATAGCTCATGGTTTCCAGGCGCGAGGATAACGTGGCCTTAGCCAACTCCAAAGCAGGAAGACAAATCCGACAGCGATCATGAACAGAGAGAGAAACTGACCGCGTGTCAGCCCGGCGGTGGTCGGTGCATCCGGTTCACGGAAACATTCCCCTCCAATCCTTACCAAGGCGTAAGCGATGAAGAAAATTCCAGTCAGTGCTCCATCGGGAAGCCGTACCCGGGTTCGGAGGATCCAGAGTAGAAGAAAAAGAAAAACTCCCTCCAAGGCAGCCTCCAGCAACTGCGACGGAAAGCGGGGGGCAAGTTCCGTGGCGAGATAGGCCCGCAGAGCAGGCGAGGAATCCACTCCCTGAATGATCGCATCAGGGGATGAAAAGGAAGGGTTGATCTCACCCGCCCGGTCGAGCACAGCCTGCAGACGATCCGTTGGATAGAAAAGGATCTCCTTGGGAAATTGGACGGCCCAGGAGACATCCGTGATCCTTCCATAAAGTTCGCCGTTAATGAAGTTGGCACAACGGCCGAAAAAGACCCCCACGGGGCCAACGACAACGAGATTGTCCGTCAGGTTGCAGAAGGAGATCCGATGATTTTGGGCATACCAGAGAGTGAATAGAGTCAGTCCGAGAATTCCTCCGTGACTTGCCATTCCTCCATCCCAAACCTGAACAATCACCAAAGGATTGTGAAAAAAACGGGCCGTGTCGTAAAAGAGCATGTACCCGAGCCTGCCTCCGAGCAGCACACCAAAGAGCGCGGCCATCGTGATAAAGTCCGCCACATGGTCAGGTCGAAGATCGGAATAACCCCTCACGGCTAGTCGCCGGTAGAGCAGGATGCCGATCACGAAGCCGGCCAGGTAGGCCACTCCATACCAGCGAATGCCGATGCCTCCGCTGAAATGAATCAAAAATGGACTCAGATCATGAATATAGTAAGCCAAACACATCTTCCTGAAACTCTCTCGAAATTCACTTCCCGCAGCAATTTCTTTGACATGAAATCGCAAACAACCGTTATCATGCACGGATCGTGAATCGATTTCTCACCCCCCTCTCCTCTCTCCTGGTGATCCTGGTCACCCTCTCTTTCACCTCTTGCACCACGGTCGAAAATTACAGGTCACTCTATTTTCCTCAGAGAGTCATGGGTCCCTACACCCGGATGCTGCATCATGGCATTCCCAAGTCTTCTTCCACTCAGACGGTGGAGCAGACGACTGACACTGATGGAAAAACAGTGGTCAAGCCCCAGAATTAATTCCAAGGCCGACCACTGAGATTCTCAGGGAAGAATTTTAAAAGATTCTGCTTACTGAGGCGGTGGGGGCATCGCAGTACCCTCACCCTCTGGTCCTCCCACCGGACGGATCTTTTCAAGAATCGGCGCAATGGAGGGATCAGCCTTGAGCAGGGCGTCTGACATTGCCTTGTGAATCGCCTCCCTCGCATCCTTACGGGCCTCGGGGGTTGTGGCTGATTGTTCAGCTGCTTTTGCAGCGACGACAGCCGGGTCATCCTTTGCCTTTTCATGGGCTGCTTTAAGCTGCGCCTTTTCCTCAGGAGTAAGGTTGGCAAATCCTGGCGGTTTCCCATGGCCATCACGACTCATCGGCGGCTGCATGGCGGGTGCATTTGTCGAGGGAGTATTTGTTCCCCAATCCTTATGTTTCCCATCGGGACGATTCCCATCACCCCATTTCTTCGGAGCCATCTTGTCAAGAATCGGCCCCACGGAGGGATCGGCCTTGAGGATCGCGTCATGCATGGCCTGACGGGCTGCATCCATCGCCTCATGCGCGGCTTTCATCTTCTGATCCAGCGTCGGATCCGCGGCAATCGCCTTGTCATGGGCGGCTTTGAGTTGCTGCTTTTCCTGGGGGGACAAATTGGCCATCGGTCCACCATGATTATCCATCGGAGGAGGTGGATTGTTGGTTGGAGAGTTCGTTCCTGTCTGGGCCTGAATGGGCAAAGCGACCATGCAGGAGAGAAAGATGAAGGGAAGTGATGCTTTCATGTGTGTGTCAGATTGAAAAATCGTTTTTAGGGATCTAGTCCTCTTTGGCTTTCTTGATCTTCGCAAGAACCGGCTCGAGGGTGGGATCAGCTTTCAGGAGTAAATCATGCCTGACTTGCACGAGCGATGCATACGAGTCTTTGACTGCTTTACGGGCAGCGGCAAGTTGCGGATCCTGATGGATTTTTTCCATGGCGGCTCGGAGTTGCTGACGTTCGCTCTTGGTAAGATCCTCCCAGACTCCTTTCATGTGATGATGACGGTGCTCCATCTGGTTGGAGTCCACTATCGTGTTTGTTGCGGTGTTTGAACCTTGGGCATTTTGAGCCACAGCTAGTGTGGAGGCGGCCATGGGGATCAGCGTTGCTGCCAGAAGGGCAACTATCTTGCGAATGTTATGGGGTGTTTTCATCTATCATTAAAACACCACCCCTCAAAAAATGTTGCGCTTTATTTGTACTACCACCGAACACTAAAGCTTTTCAGGAGTGCCAAGCAGTTGGGAAACGCGTTGAAGCAGTCGGCCGGCAGCACCTCCGTCAAGCACACGGTGGTCGAAGCTGAGCGTGAACTGAGCCTCGGTCACGGGAACAAATGCCTTCTTCTCGGCATCCCAAGAGGGAGTGATTTTTCCAGCACCAATGCCGAGCAACAGCGACTGCTCCGGCAGAGGAATTGGCGTTGCCATGGTCAGTCCGAAGACACCGTAGTTGGTGATGGTCGCAATGGAACCGCCCGTGTCGGAACCGGGAAGTCGGCGTGCGCGGGCCAATTCGACGAGGCGGTTGTAACGCTCCACGAGATCTACCAGAGGAAACTGATCCGCATGTCGAATAACAGGCACCAGCACACCATCCTCAGCCTCAACGGCAAAACCGATATCGACCGAGCGTGGATGGATGACACGATCACCGATCAAACGTCCGGCCGTGGCGGGCATTTCGGAAAGAGCGATCGAAAGCGCACGGAGGGCATAGAGCGCAGGCCCGGCCTTCACCGTCTGCTGCTTACGGTGCGCCAGCAGGATGTCTAGTTGCACGGGCAGAACTACGGTGGCCAGCGGCCTCGTCCAGCTTCGGCGCATAGCGTCGGCGACTGCCACACGCATTGAGGAAGCGGGGGAAATTGTATTGCGCTCCAAATCCTGAAGAAATCGCTCCAGATCATCGATCGTTACGCGTCCCCCCGCACCGCTTCCGGCAACACCAGCCAGATCCGCAGCGTGCAATCCAAGCTCGGCCATGCGTGCCTTCATGCGGGGAGAGAGGAAAGTAGCTCCTCCGGCATGGGCAGGAACAGGCAACCCGCTCACCGTCGGCTTCACGGTTTTTTTCTCGGCCTTGGAGGTGTCTCCTCCCGAATTTTGCTTTTTCTTGGGCTGCTCCACCGGTACTGGAGGAGCATCATTGAGTCCAAGACGTTCAGCATCTTCCTCGCTGATCTCAAGATAGCCGAGCGTGGCACCCACAGCATAGCTCTCCCCGATGACCGCGCTCAGTTCCTTGAGAATACCACCGCAGGGAGCGGTGACCCCCATCACGGCTTTGTTGGTTTCCACTTCCAGCAGATCGGTATCCGCTTCCACACGATCTCCCACGGAGAAGGCGGCACTCACAATGGTTGCCTCGGCGATGGATTCTCCAAGCTGCGGCATGATGATCGGCAGGAGCGGCATAGAATTTGAGGGTGAGGGTGATGGAAACATTATAACTCCAGAAGTTGACGGAGGGAATTGGCGACGGAGGAGGCTGTCGGACGATGGGTGCCCCACAGGGCAGGATGATAAGGCACCGGGGTTTCGCGGGCGTTGAGCCGTTGCGGTGGGGCATCAAGAAGTCCAAAACCCTCGGCGGCAACCCGCGCGATCACTTCTGCCGCCACCCCACCCCATGGCCAGTCTTCACTGACCACCAACAGTCGCCCGGTTCGGGCGACGGAGGCAAGAATGGTGTCGGTATCGATGGGCTTGACGGTGCGTAAATCGACAACCTCAATGTCATAACCATCCTGCGAAAGTTCCTCGGCGGCGGCAAGAGCCTCATGAACCATGGCACTGTAAGCCACGACAGTGGCATCCCGACCAGGGCGGGTAATCCGAGCCTTGCCAAAGGGGAGTGCCTCCTCGGGAAGTTTTTCCGCTTTCAGATGGTAATAGAGAAATTTGTGCTCGCAGAAAATGACGGGGTCATCAAGGGCAACAGCCTCCAGTAACATCGTATAGACATCCTCCACGGTCGCCGGGGTCATCACGACCAAACCGGGGTAGTGGGCGTAAAGCGACTCCATGCTCTGACTATGGAAAGGACCACCACCGGGGGTTCCTCCGCTCGGAAGTCGCACCACAAGCGGGCAGGGAGTCCCAGTACGGTAATAGAGCGTCGCCGCCTGATTGACAATCTGGTTCAACCCGCAGGTGGAGAAATCAGCGAACTGCATCTCCACGATGGGGCGCATTCCCTCCACTGCGGCACCAATGGCCAGACCGACTATGGCATCCTCGCTGATGGGGGCATCAAGGACGCGGCCCGGAAATTCCTTGGCCAGATTTTTGGTCGCCTTGAATGCTCCGCCGAAGGCTCCGATGTCCTGTCCGTAGATGAAGACCCGGGGATCCTCTGCGAGGGCACGCTGCTGGGCGAGTCGAATTGCTTCCAGATAGGTGATGCTCATTCTTCATCCTCCCCGGAGAGATTTCTGCCCACGACGGAAAAGGCATTCCAATCCTCCTCGGCGGGATCGGGCGCGGGCTCGCGGAGCACCTTACCCACCGTCTCCTCCACTTCGGCTTTCACGGCGGCGCGCCATGAGGAGAGTTCGGTATCGGTCACCCATTCATTTTCCAAAAGTTGATCCTCGGCGATATCGAGACAGTCACGACCAAGTGGAGATTCCTTCAAGGCGGCTGGAATATAGGAAGCATCGTCCTGCTCACTATGGCCGACCAGACGGAGAAGATCGGCCACCACAAGCTGTGGTCCCTCGCCTGCGCGGGCTGCAGCGACGGCTTCGCCGATCACCTCCAGGCAATCGATCAAATCATTTCCAATTGCCCGGCGACCTGTGATGCCATATCCGGCAGCTCGCGTGAGCAGATCACCACAGGCAAACTGCCGATCATTAGGAGTGGAGTAGGAAAACTGGTTGTTCGCGACCACGACGACCATCGGCAACTTCTCCACGGCTGCCATGTTCATTCCTTCATGGAAACTGCCGGTGGAGGTTCCGCCATCGCCGATACAGGTGGCACCGACAGCCCCCGTCTCGCCGCGAAAGCGCTTGGCGACCAAACCGCCGCAGACGGTCGAGACCATCGCGCCGAGATGGCTGATCATGGCGTGATACCCTTCGGAGGGACGTCCACGGTGAATATTTCCATCACGTCCACGCATCGAGCCGAGTGAGGAACCGAGATAGGTGCGCAGGGTGTCGAGGATCGTGTCACCAAAGGCAAGTCGTCCAGCCTGATCCCTGATTAGCGGAGCATAGATATCACCGCGGCGCAGATGCACGCCGAGGGCGACACTGAGGGCCTCCTGACCACGACCCAGAAAGACACCTCCAACGATTTTTCCCGAACGATACAGGGCGGCAAGCTTTTCCTCCAGAATCCGCGCTTCGAGCATCGTACGAAAGGCGCGGCGGGCAATCTCTTTGGTAACGCGACCGGTTCCATTGCGACCGTTGCCAAGGGCCTGGGAGGAGATAGTTTGGACAGGACTGGAACCCTTGGTCATGAGGGGATGAAGTATAATGGGGGAAATTGCAAAGAGACAATACGGGAGTGCGGTTACCCCGGATTCTCCCCGACTACGGCCTAATGAGGCAACGACTTGCAGAGCAAAAAGAGGAAAACGGAGAGTACTGCGCAAAGCAGGAGAAACTGAATCCTTGCCGAGCGTTCTTCAGGACGTGTCCTGCGACGCGGAACGGATGAATTCCTTCCCGCCGCGTACCGCTTGTCCCTGGGACGGCTGAAACAGTCGGCTGTCGTCGCCGTTGCCACGGCACGCATACGGATCATCTCACGCTGTTTGCGCTCCTGTTCCTCGATCTGTTTCGGCAACTCGGCCACGCGACGTTTCATTTCCTCCTCCTGCCTCTTGAGTTCCAACTCATGCAGGCGAATCTTCTCCAACTCATCGCTGAGCCCGGAGTTGTTCGGATTCCGTGAAGGGACAGATTTCCGGATTGGACGAAGTCCACGTCGGTCTGGTGATGGGTTCGATGCCATGAAAAAAAAGTTTCTGATGGATGAATCGTTCTGTTCTTTAGCGTGGGGAGGAAGTGAGTAGATGCCAAATCCAGACAAAGAGAGCAATGGTTCCAAGAATCAGCAGAGGGAGTGTAAAGGCCAATCCGTTTCGGAGCCAATAAACAAATCCGACGTCACCGCTTTCATGAAAGAAATCTCCTTCCTCGTCGAGTATTGCAGGCTCAATATCGGAAGAGGGTGCAATTTTCGCATGGGAGCGCGCATAGGCCGAACGGGCGTCATCCACAGTGCCGAGGGCACGCGTCAGTTCCTTGGGAAGATCGCGCCCGTTCCAAGCTTTGGGATCAATCTCGTCCAGATTGTGAAGATGCTCGGAAAAGGATTCCTGAATAGAATTCAGTTGTTCAAGACGGCGCTGCGCCTCCTCAGTCTCCCGTTGCACAACAATAATGGCCCGCGAGAGCTTGTCAGCCATCTCGTTGCGGCCATGCTCGAGTTCCTCCTGTTTGCGGGTCAATTCCTCAAGGCGCAGCTTTTCCTTCTCAATCTGATTCTGTCGCTCACGTAACTGCACAAGCTCCGACTGCGCCCGCTTAACTTGATTCTGAAGCTCTTCAGCCGACGGGCTCTCATCGAGATCCAATAACTCGTCACCATTGTTTGGAAAATCTGACATACCACTACCTGTAGCGTAGTGAAACGGTTTTGACCCGAAAAATCTTCTATTAGGAGGATGTTTTTTAACTTTCCCTCACCGCCCCCCAAAGAGAGCCGAACCTACCCTCACCAGAGTGGCCCCCTCCTCGACAGCAACCTCATAATCTCCGCTCATTCCCATGGAGAGTGTCGCGAGGGGAATGCCAACCTGACCGGCAAGACGGTCGCGCAGTTCTCTTAATTTCGTGAAATAGGGCCGGGCCGCTTCCGCTTCCTTCACCAAAGGGGCCATGGTCATGAAGCCCTCGACCTGAATTCTTGGCAGGGCAAGCAATCCTTCCAGTTCGCGTTCGAGTCCCTCGGGAGTAAAACCATGCTTACTCCCCTCACCCGAGACATTCACCTCGAGCAGCACCCGGGGAAAAAGCCCCATCTCAGCGGCAACACGATCCACATCACGGGCGATATCAACGGTGTCGATGCCATGAATGAGTTCAAAGCATGGCAATGCCTTACGCACCTTGTTGGCCTGAAGATGACCGATGAAATGCCAGCGCAGCCGCGAAGGAAGGGCTGGGATCTTGACGAGTGCCTCCTGCACCCGACTTTCGCCAAAGAGCTCCTGACCAGCTTCCTGAAAGGCTTCGCTAACAGACTCCACGGGATGCTTCTTGGAAACAGCGACCAATTCCACATCATCAGGACTGCGACCCGCCCTTTCAGCGGCGGCATAAATATTTTCTCTGACCAAATCAAATCTTTCCATCAGCGTTGTCATGAGTAAGAGAGTAGTTTATGGAACTGCTTAAGAATACCAATCACAGGAAGAAAAGGTACTATAGTGGCGAAGGAGTTTTGGTGTGTGGCGAGGAGGAAGAGCGATGGCTACCATTAGGTAACCAGAGCGATGACGACAATGCTACACGCCGAAAGAACCAGCCAGATCGTGTCATTTCTGATGGTGATTGGTATAAACCGCATAATGCTTGTTCCCGCACATACGGGTATTTTCTCCAATCATGAACATCGAGAGCTTCAAAGTCTTCTGTGATCTGTGCGACACGGGAAGTTTCTCGCGCGCGGCGGAGGCCAGTGACATTACCCAGAGCGCTGTCAGCCAGCAGATACGCAATGTGGAGAAGCAGTTCGGTGTTCCCCTTGTTGACCGGAGCAGCAATATCTTCACCCTGACCCCCGAGGGATTGGTCTATCTCTCGGCCTGCCGCGACATTCTTGCGCGTTACGACAGCCTCGGCACACGCTTCCGTATCGCGCGCGGAGCCTTGGACGGTGAACTTCGCCTTGCAAGCGTCATCAGCATCGCCCTGCATAACCTTCCCCCTGTCCTGAAGCAGTTTCGCAAGACCCACCCCGGGGTGGAGGTCAAGGTGAACTACCGCAAGGCCGAGGAAATCTACAGTGCCGTCCGGGACGGCCACGCAGATCTGGGGCTGGTAGCCTATCCCAAGGCCCGCCCCGGCATGCGCGCCTTCACTTGCTGGCAGGAACGCCTGGTTCTGGTGCTCCCACCGGGACATCCGCTCTCAGGCAAACGCCCTATCACTCTCAACCAGCTTCAGGGACAGCGATTCGTAGCGCTGCTTCCGGAAACCCCGACCCGTCAGCATCTGGACAGATTTCTCAAAAAAGCAGGAGTCAAGGTCACCTACGTCGCGGAACTGGATAATATAGAAACGGTGAAAGCTGCCGTGGCGGCGGAGCAAGCCCTCTCCATTGTTCCCGAAAGTTCGATCCGTCAGGAAATCAGGCAGGGCACCCTGACCTCGAGACTGATCCAGGCAGACCGGATGTGGCGTCCGATGGGGGCGATCACCAGACGCCCTCTTCCTGAAAAAGCCTCCCTCCTGGAATTTCTGAGCCTGCTGGCCCCACGAGCCAAGGCGTTACTCCCCCTGAAAACGAAATAGAATCGCTTGAGCCTCAATCTCAGGCGTGCATCTTTTTTGTTTTGTGTCAGGGTGGATCTCATTATGTCCCGTCGTCTTCCTGCCTTCACGTTGACAGCCATCGTGACGTTCCTACTCGTCCAGAGCCTCTCAGCACAAACCGCCGCTCCGACCAATCCGGTCATTCAGACGAATTCCCCACTGGCTACGAGCAATCCGGTGACAGCAGCTACACCGGTTATTCCCACCACAAATGCCGCACCACCCATGGGCATGCAGAAGCCGCAGGATGTGCCAGGCAAGCCCGGCGAACGCAGCAGCTATTCCTCCGTCCATGTGGATGGCCCTTACATCGCCATGACTTTTGATGATGGACCACACGGCACACTGACTCCGAAGCTCCTCGATATTCTCAAGGAACGTCACATCCATGTCACCTTTTTCGTCCTTGGGCAGTGCGTCAAAGAACATCCTGAGATCCTCCAGCGCGAAATCGCGGAGGGACATGAAATCGGCAATCACACCTGGGATCATCTTCCTCTGACAAAAGTCGTCTCCAAAGAAGGGGGACTTACTCATGAAATTGCCGATACCTCAGCTCTCATTAAGCAAGTCTCAGGCAAGTCCCCCGTGATCCTGCGTCCCCCCTACGGAGCCACCAATCCGCGACTCAGCCGTGCCATCGAGAATGAATACGGCATGAAAGTCATTCTTTGGTCTGTCGATCCCGATGACTGGAAAGATCCCGGCGCAACAGTTGTCGAATCACGGATTCTCAATGGATGGAAGGAAAGCGGTGGTGCTAAACCCGGTGCCATCATCCTCTCCCATGACATTCACAAGGGAACGGTTGAGGCCATGCCAGCTACCCTCGACGCGCTTCTGGCCAAGGGTTACAAGTTTGTCACAGTCTCCGAGTTGATTGCACTGGAGAAGGCCCAGCCAGACAAAGCTCCGACAGCAACTCCCACCGCAAAACCGTAACGACAAGACCCGATGTGGATTTACCACTAAGGTCAGACAAAGAGGTCTGAAAAGATTGCAGTCGAAAGAAGAGTAAAAATCTCTCCCTTGGATTCCATCTTGGATGGCCCTTCGTGGTAAAAATTTCTCTTAGTCTTTCAGCACTTTCGTCAGGAGAGCCAAAGCCTCATCCGCCTCGGCCTTGCTGATATTCAGCGGGGGAAGCAACCGGATGGTCCTCTCGCCCGAAGGGATGACTAGCATCCCTGCCGCCATCAACTCCTTGGTCATCCGGAGAGCTGGCGTCACGGCGACCCCCTCCACCAGCGGCATATCGTTCAACTCGATCCCGAGCATCAATCCTATCCCCTTGACCTGCCTGATGGCGGGAAGGTTCAAATCTTCCAAAGAGGATTTGAGGTAGGCACCCATCGTCCGTGCATTCTCCAGAAGATTCTCCTGCTCGATGGTCGAGAGCACGGTGAGGCCCACCGTGGAGCAGAGCGGAGACCCTCCATAGGTCGTCCCGTGAGTTCCTGGGCCGAGAAGATTACAGAGCGGCCCCCGTTCGCTGCCCTCGCTGTCGGCACCGGCAAGCCTTTTTCCAACCCAGAACGCTCCAAGCGGATAGCCATTGGCAATCCCCTTTGCCCAGCTGATACCATCAGGTTCGACCCCCTCGGGAACGATACTCCTCCACGCACACCAGTCTCCGGTACGGCCAAGACCGCATTGGATTTCATCAAAGAGAAGCAACAGATTGTGCCGGTCGCAGAGGTCACGGGCTCCCCGAAGAAATTCCGCCGTGGCAGGATTGATCCCACCTTCGCCTTGAATCGGCTCAAGCAGAATCGCAGCCGTCTTTGGAGTGATCGCCTCTTCGAGGGCCGCCAGATCATTGAAGGGCACATGAAGGAAGCCTTCAACGAGCGGGGCAAAGCCGACTTTCACCTTCTCCTGAGCCGTGGCACTGATACCGCCAAGCGTCCGACCGTGAAAGGAATTGGAGAAGGTGATGATCTCATACCGTCCCGTTGGAGAGCCGAATTTCCGGGCAAGTTTATAGAGCCCTTCGTTGGCCTCCGCACCGCTATTGCAGAAGAAGACCTTCCCACCGAGTCCCACAAATCCAACGATCTTCCGGGCAAGTTCCGCCTGCGGCCTGTTCAGATAGAGATTGGAAATATGAATCAGCTTTCCCGCCTGTTCCGAAAGTGCCTTGGTCACTGCCGGATGTGCATGGCCGAGTGAACAGACAGCGATACCCGCTCCAAAATCAAGGTAGGATTTTCCCGATTCATCCCAGACCCGGGTTCCCTCGCCACGCACAAGCTCCAGGTCAAACCGCCCGTAGGTCGGTATGACAAAATCGTGATAGAGATCGGTGGTGGTGGGCAGGCTCATGGGAGTTTTAAGAGAAAGTATGATCTCGTGCAAAGACGCAGAGACGCAAAGGAATTCTCTCAGGAAATCCATCGGTAAAGTTTGGTCTTTATTTTCACCTCTCTGCGCCTTGGCGTCTCTGCGCGATAACTCCCTGTCTTTTTCTCTTTTTATAAAAGCAGCTGACGGAAGGCTGCTTCGTCCAGAACAGTCACGCCGAGTTTTCGGGCTTTCTCCAGCTTGCTTCCCGCCTCTTCTCCGGCAAGAAGATAGGTGGTCTTGGCACTCACCGAGCCCGATACTTTCCCTCCTTGTAGGCGGATCATCTCCGCTGCTTCTTCCCGTGAAATTGAAAGCGTTCCAGTAAGCACCCAGGTTGTTCCCCGTAATTTTCCATCGGCTGCTGGCACGGCATCTTGGGGATCGCGTTCGCCAAAATTCAGGCCGGCCTCGCGGAGCTTCTCAATCAAGGCCAGAACCTCGGCATCGCGAAACCATGCATGAATGGCCGTCGCCATGATTTCACCAACCTCCTCGACAGACTGGAGTTCCTCAGGCGAGGCGGCGGCAAGACGATCCAGCGTCCCGAAGGCACCAGCCAAGGTGCGGGCAGCCGTCACACCGACATGGGGAATACCGAGCGCAGCCAGCAGTCTCCAGAGAGGCTGCACCTTGCTTGCAGCAATGGCTGCGAGAAGATTCTCCACACTCTTCTCGCCCATGCGCTCCAACGGAAGCAGTTGCTCCGCCTTCAGTGCGTAGAGATCGGAAACATCATGCAGCAGATCAGCCTCGGCAAGCTGAGACACCACAGCTTCTCCGAGTCCTGCAATGTCCATGGCATTGCGACTGGCGAAATACTCGATACGACGGCGCACCTGTGCAGCGCATCTTGGATTTCCGCACCGTACCGCCACCTCTCCCTCGGTGCGGGTCACGACTGCCCCGCAGACGGGACAATGTGTCGGCATGACAAAAGGTCTTTCGGAGCCGTCACGCTCGGCGGTCAGTACGGCCACGACAGCAGGAATGACATCACCCGCCTTCTCGACGAGCACCCAGTCACCGATACGCAAATCCTTGCGCACGATCTCCTCCTCGTTGTGCAGCGTGGCTCTGGCCACGGTACTACCCGCCACGAAGACCGGCTCCAACTCGGCCACGGGAGTCAGTACGCCGCTTCGTCCGACCTGAATCGTGATGTCGTGCAGACGGGTCCGGGCCTGTTCCGGCTCATATTTGTAGGCAATGGCCCAGCGTGGGGCCTTGCTCGTGGAGCCGAGACGGGCGTGCTGTGCGATTTTATCCACCTTGATGACGGCTCCATCGGTTTCGAAGGGAAAGTCGTGACGGATGGCACCCAGTTCCCGAATCGCAGCCATGACTTCAGAAGCGGAACTGGCTGTCCAGATCTGTGGATTGGTGGGAAGCCCCCATGTTTTCAAGGCTTCAAAAAACTCCTTCTGGGTGGCTGGCAGCGCCTCCGATGCTTCAAAGGCCCCGAATCCGTAAAAAACAGCCGAGAGGCCGCGTTCTGCCACGCTATTGGGATCAAGCTGCTTCAGCGATCCTGCGGCGGTATTGCGCGGATTCGCAAAGACCGGCAGCCCCTGTTCATCCCGCTCGGCATTGATCCTCTGGAACGCCTCCTTGGGAAGATAAACCTCACCACGCACTTCCAGCACATCAGGAAAGTCACCTGATAGAAGGGAGGGAATCACCGCGATCGTGCGGATATTTCTCGTCACCTCATCTCCTGTTGTTCCATCACCACGAGTGGCGGCTCTGGTCAGACGCCCTTTTTCATAGAGCAGGGCAATTGCCACGCCATCCACCTTGGGCTCGATGGTCATCGGGATCTCCGCGTCGGGCAACAAGCGATGAAGACGGTCGACAAACTCGGTAATCTCCTCCTCCGAATAGGTATTGTCCAGACTCTGCATCGGAACAAGATGCCTCACTTGGGCAAAGGCTCCCTGTGGCCGCCCCCCTACTTTCTGCGTCGGGGAATCCGAGAGGATCAGTTCAGGATACGCCCGTTCCAGTTCCACAAGTTCTCGGTAGAGCGCATCGTATTCCCGATCCGTGATTTCGGGTTTGGCCTGATCGTAATAAAGCCGATCATGATGGGCGATCTGGCGGCGTAACTCCTCCGCTTTCAGGAACTCCGGTGACTGCCGGGTAAAAAGATCGTCTTCAGTCATGGGTCAGTCGGGAGATCGGCGGGGTAATGTCATGTTTTTAACCATGTCACGGGGATGATGGCGATCTTTGAACAGAAAAAGAGTGTTCTCTTCTCTGTACGCTTCTTTTTTGAACCCTAAAAACCAAGTTGGCACGCGCTGTGCTTATACAGAGTTGGTTTGTGGTTGCAGCCCGGTCGTAAAAATTTCGAGATTCTCGGGGGGGAAAACTCGGAAACTCCGACCGGGCTGCTCTTTTTTAAAAGCTCTCCTCCTGCAAGCCCGCTTCGGGGTGCCCTTCGAGAAATCCCTCTCGCCTTCGGGATCGATTTCTCAATATAGGTTACGGCATTCCCGTGAAGCCTTGCTCCCTCCATGTGTTGATCGCCCTGACGGCACTCATTACCTCGCTTTCCGCTGAGGACCTGCCTCCGACGGATCCGAAAACCCTTCTCAAGCAACTCGACCAGTTAGCCTCGGATGCCCAGCATCAGCTACAAAGTCGTCGCTCTGCCGCCCTCTCCCGAGTCCAACCCGCGGCCTCCTCCGGGGATGCTGCCGTCGACGCTTATCTCCATGCCTTGGAAAACACACAATACAAGGAATCAGCAAAGGATTTTCTCGAATGGCGAAAGAAAAAGAGCGAGCTGCTGCGCAGCAAGGAGTTTCAAACCGCTCTCCAGTTGCAACTCCGCTATCTCTGCATCGCCCTTCAACGAACGGAGCAACACGATGCCTTTGCCCAGGTTCCCGACACGCTCTCCTACCTCAGCCTTCTGGGTGCTTTTGAATCAGGAATCGGGGGTTCAGGCGACAAGCAGAATCCTGAGGTTCGAACTATCCTCCAGGAACCACTCCAGAATTCCTCCATCGTGGAATGGCTTCAGATCGCCGACCTTATTCCCTCTGGCAAGGACTTTGCGGACTCGCCCGGCAATTATCAGGAAATCATGGACAAGAATATCCGTGAACCCCTCCAGGCCAAAAAGGATCCGCGACTTCCTGGCACCTGGGATGCCCAGATCAGCGTCGAGGCGGCGATCGCCACAGGCTCCGGAAGTCAGCAGCAGGTGGATGCCTTCAATCAGACAGAGTTACCAAATCTACTTTTCAAACAAGCTCAGGACACCGCAGGCATTGGACAACCCAATCGAGCGATCGCCGATATCCTGAAACTCATCCAGAGTTTTCCTGGAGACCCGGACATGAAGGAGTGGGTCGATTACGCCCGAGGATTGATCTCCCCGCCTGCACCAACCTCCACTCCTCAGATTCCGACACCACCCCCCCTTCCCTTTCCTTTCCCTAGCACTACTCCGGGAGCAGCGAAGTAAAACTCCCTAGTCAGGAATCTTCTCTCCGCGGATCAGATCATCCCAAGTCTGGCGTTCACGCACAACGGTCGCCTTGTCTCCCTCCACCAGCACTTCAGGCAGGAGGGGACGGGCGTTGTAGGTCGAGGACATGACAAACCCGTAGGCTCCGGCGCTCATCAGGGCAATCCGGTCACCAGGTGAAAGAACGGGCACTTCACGATCCTGTGCGAAGAAATCGCCACTCTCACAGACAGGTCCCACCACATCCACCTTCTCCAGCGTCGCGGAAGTTGGCTGAACCAGAGGCTCGATCTCATGATGCCCCTCGTAGAGGGCGGGACGGATCAGATCATTCATTCCTGCATCGACGACCACGAAATTCTTCGTCGGCGTGGACTTGCGGTAGAGAACCGTGGAAAGCAGCACCCCAGCATTGCCGACGATGAAACGACCGGGCTCGAAAAGAATGCGAAGGCCAAGCACCTTCAGCGGCTCCACAACTTCGGCCGCATAGGCCTCCGGAGTCAGACGCTCGCCTGATCCGGAATCCCACCAGGCGGGATCGCCGCTCTCCAGCGAGTCATGATAGACGATACCGACACCTCCACCGATGCTGAAAAACTCGAGACCATAAGCGGACTTCAATTCCAGCACGAGCGGAGTCAGCTTGGTGATCGCCTCGGCGAAGGGAGGCGCCTTGAGAATCTGGGAACCGATATGGGTCTGAAGCCCCTTGATGCGAAGATGAGGCAATGAGGCTGCACGGGCATAAACACTGGCTGCACGATCGAGACCGATCCCGAACTTATTCTTGCTCTTGCCGGTGGAAATGTACTTGTGCGTCGGGGCATCGACATCGGGATTCACACGGATGGCAATCGGTGCGACGAGACCGGCTCGACCCGCCACCTCATTGATGCGTTCCAGTTCCTCCTCAGACTCGACATTGAAGCTGTAGATACCCTGTCGCAGAGCGTAGTCGATCTCCTCGGCTGTCTTGCCGACACCGGCAAAGGTGCAGCGATCAGCCCGACCTCCAGCGCGGAGCACGCGGTAGAGTTCGCCTCCGGAGACGATGTCAAATCCGGCCCCTTCCTTCACCAGCAGATTGAGTACGGAGAGATTGCTATTGGCCTTCATTGCATAGCAGATCATCCGGTCAGAAAGCGGCGCGAGGGCGGCATCGAGACGACGGTAATTGCCCCGGATCGTCTCGGCGGAATAGACATAAGCTGGCGTACCGACGCTTTCGGCCACGGACGTAAGATCAACCCCCTCGCACTTCAGCGAGCCATCAACATAACGAAAAGAATGCATAGTCGGGAAAGTATGAAGGATGAAACTTGAAACTTGAAAGCTGAAACGAGGCCTTGGGAAGGGCGCGTTGGACTGCCATAGGCGGCCCCTTTAGGGGAGAGCCTCGCTGGAGCGAGCGAGTTCAAAGCTGAAAAGGAGCATAAAGAGAAAACAGCAATTCCGAACGCATCCTTTTTTTATACCATCTCTCAGAGATAGGTGGACTCTTAGGCGCAGGGATTTTGGTGTGTGGCAAGGCGGAAGACCGATGGCTATCCGAAGATAACCAGAGGGATGACAACGCAGCCACACGCCAAAAAAACCAGCCAGAAAGTCCAGTTATCTATGAGAGATGGTATAAGGGACCGTTTTTTCCCCTGCGACTACGATCAGAAGTTTTGTCGGAATCGTGCCTTCGTTGACGCCGTTGTGGAGAAGATTGACGCATTCGGCCAGAGGATCGCCTTCATGGAAGGTGCGTTTGCCATGCTCTTTGATCGTGACCGTGATCTCCCCGGAGAGCACATAGCCGAAGAGCGGAACAGGATGGGTGTGCCAGCCGGTCTGTTTACCAGGTGTGATCGTGACAATCAGCATGGAGACTTCAGCCGGATGTGCCTGGGGGTATTCAATGGTCTGTCCGGCAGCATTGGTCGAGGTGCGCAGGAGCGGGGTGACCTTCACATCGTTGTTGTAGTCTGTCTGGGCAGGGCTGGCTTGAATCTGTGGCAGGAGTGCCAACCCAAGGAGCAGGAGCAAGAGTCTCATTTGACAGGAGAGGGTAGGAGTGAGAAAAGCTGAACGATGTATTTTCGTTTGATGATGGCCAGTTGCGTGATGTTTGGAATGCTGGCTGGAACGACGATGGGGGAAACTACTTCTGTTGTCACGGTTGACGCATCGACAACACAACCGATTTCCCCCTTCATTTACGGAGCAAACAATCCTGATTGGAAGCGCATTGATGTTCCCTTCACACTGGCACGACTGGGTGGAAACCGGTTGACCGCCTATAATTGGGAAAACAACGCGAGCAATGCCGGTGCCGACTGGCACCATCAGAATGATGGTTATCTTGGGCGGAGTGACGAAGCGGGTTGGACCGTTCGGTCTTTTCTCGAAGAGGCGCAGAGGCACCAAGCAGCTGCGATCCTCACCGTTCAAACAATCGGACATGTGGCCGCGGACAAAAATCCTCCGGGTGATGTCAACCGAAGTGCCAACTATTTGAAGACACGCTTTGTGCCTTCTTATGCCAAAAAGCCGGGAGCGAATTACATCTACCCACCCGACCTCAAGGATCATGCCGTTTATGAGGATGAGCAGGTCTGGTGGATAGAAAAAATCAAATCTTCAGCAACGCCCGTCTGGTACATGCTCGATAACGAGCCTGATCTCTGGAGTTGGACCCATGCGCGGATCCAGACTCACAAACCAACTTATGCGGAGATCATCGCGAACAATCTGGAATATGGGAGCGCGGTGAAAGCAGTCGCTCCCAAGGCACTGGTGTTCGGTCCGGCAAGTTACGGATGGAAAGGGTTTCAGACATTTCAGGATGCCCCGGATGCGAAGGGAAGGAATTTTCTGGATGTCTATCTGGAAGCGATGAAGCAGGGAGAGGCGCAGCAGGGACGGAGGATTCTCGATGTGCTCGATGTTCACTGGTATCCTGAGGCCAAGGGAGGAGGGGTACGGGTGACGGATAATGCGGAGGGAAATGCGGCCTTGGAAGAGGCTCGGATCCAGGCACCACGATCGTTATGGGATCCTGAGTATATCGAGGAGAGCTGGATTGCCGAATCCCTTGGGAAGAAACCAATTCAACTGGTGCCGAGCCTTCTCTCGAAGATCGCAGCTCATTATCCGGGAACCAAACTCTCGGTCAGCGAGTACAATTTCGGAGGGGGCTCCCATCCGAGTGGCCTGGTTGCTGAAGCAGATGTGCTGGGCATCTTCGGAAGGTATGGGGTTTTCGCAGCCTGCAACTGGGGAGTGAGTCGAAAGGATGTAGCGATGTTGGCAGGCTACCGCGCTTACCTGAACTATGATGGGCAGGGAGGGAAATACGGATCGATGGGTCTCAAAGTCACAGGAGAATCCCCGGCAAAAAATTCAATCTATGCCTCACTCGATGCGGCTGATGCAAAGAAGATGACGGTCGTGGCGATCAACAAAACGGGTGAAGATCAGAAAGTAGAGCTGAAGACGGAACACTTCATGCCTACTAGAGCCCATGCCTTCACGTTCAAGGAAGGCTTCTATGAACAACCGGTGACCAGTGACCCAATCATTGCCCCAAAGGGTGAGGGAGTAACCGTGTCCCTTCCTCCCTACAGCGTGACAACGGTGGCGTTGGAACGATGATGAGAGCGTTTTAGGAAAAGATGTGGCTAATAATCTTCTGATTCCCCGAATTTTTTACCACAGAGGGGGATCCAAGGGCCATCCAAGGTGGGATAAAGTATAAAAGAGGAGGGATTTTCCAGGGATGCTTTTCAGATCTTTCACGGCAACCTTGGCTGTTTTCTTTGTCAGTCCTTTGTGGTGAGAATCATTCGGCTGTGACTCTGGTTAACAGGAACTAGTTTATCGACTCGATGGTCTGGAGGCGGCGGCGTTTATCTCCCAGACGCGGGATGCAGGCGATGAGAGCCTTGGTGTAAGGATGCTGGGGATCGCGAAGGATCTGCTCGGTGTTGCCATGCTCGACAACCTTGCCGCGATACATGACCGCGACATTTTTGGCCAGGCCGGGAATAATGGCGAAGTTATGGGTGATGAGGAGAACCGCCATCCCGAGTTCCTGCTGCAGGTCGCGGAGTTTGTTGAGAATCTGGGCCTGTATCGTGACATCAAGCGCTGTGGTCGGTTCATCGGCGATGAGTAGATCCGGGCGTGCCGAGAGGGCCATGGCGATCATGACGCGCTGCTGCATCCCACCGCTGAGTTGATGAGGATAGTCGTGCAGGCGACGGGCAGGCTCATTGATCCCGACGGCATCAAGCCAGTGGATGATCTCGGCGTCGATGTCCGCCGTTGACTTGGGGACATCTGGACGGTGAAGTTCGATCATCTCCGCGATCTGGCTGCGGATGGTGTAGACGGGATTAAGTGAGGTAGAGGGTTCCTGAAAGATGTAGGCGATCTTCCCCCCACGGACACGGCGGAGTTCGGCATCGGAGACCTTCAGCAGATCGCGTCCTTCAAAAAGAATCTCTCCGCCCTGATACACCGCCGGTGGTGTCGGTAGGAGGCGGGTGATGGCGAGCGCGGTGACGCTCTTTCCGCTGCCACTTTCCCCGACGATGGCGAGGGTTTCTCCCCGCTCTAGTGAGAGCGAAACACCGTGAAGAGCAGGAGTAATGCCGGATTCTGAGGAGAAGCCGATTTTGAGGTCTTTGATCTCAAGCATCATGATTGCAGGGTTATTGGTAGGATTTACGAGCGGCTATTCGAAGCTTCACGCAGGGCATCTCCTGCAAGGTAGAAGGCAAGGGAGGCAATGAAGATGGCGAACCCGGGGAAGAGAATGAGCCACCAGGCTTCCAGTAGGTAGGTTTTGCTGTCGGCAATGATATTCCCCCAGGTGGCCTGGGGTGGCTGCACTCCGAAGCCCAGAAAGCTGAGTCCCGCTTCGGTCAGGATGGCATCAGGAATCCCGAGGACCGCGGTGACAAAGATCGGGGCCGAGGCATTGGGCAGGATGTGACGGAAAATGATTTTCCAGTCTTTCTGACCCAGGACGCGGGCACTTTTCACGAACTCTGTTTCACGGATCGTGAGAAATTCACCGCGCACGAGACGGGCCGTTCCCGTCCAACTGACGAGTCCGATGATGACGACGATATTGATCAGGCTGGGGCCAAGGATGGCCACGGCAGTGAGTATCAGGAAGAAGGTGGGAAAGCAGATAAGCGCATCGACCGAGCGCATCAGGATTTGATCGGTAAGGCCGCCGAAGTAACCGGCGATCGCACCCACGATGACGCCGATGCCCAGCGAGACAGCCACGGCGATCAGGCCCACGGTGAGTGAAATCGTGGCTCCATTGAGCATCCGGGAGAGGACATCGCGTCCGAGATTATCGGTTCCAAGCCAGTGCTGCAACGAGGGGGGAAGGAGTTTCTGATCCAGATTGGTCAGATTGGGATCATAGGGCCAGTGATGGCCGAGTGCCCCAAGCAGGGCAGTTCCTCCGGCAGTGAGCGCAAAAAAGAGAATGATGACGACCGAGATCCGGGCGATCGGATTTCCCCAGAAACGACGCAGGATGCGTGCGCCGGGAGTCTCCTGAGTGACTGCACCAAGAGCGCCGGGAGTAATGGCAAGGGTGCTCATTGAGTGAGTCGTGTGTAGAAAAAGTATTTCATTCAGGTCGGAGAATTTAGCGCGCCTTATTCCAGTCGTGGTGGTTGTAACTCCTTATTCAAGTCGTACGCGTTTATCGACGACGGCATAGAGGAGATCGGAGAGAAGATTTCCAAGGAGGACAAGGGCGGCGGCTACGAAGTTCAGGGCGACGAGAGTCGGATAGTCTCGTTCCAGCACCGCTTCATAGCCTAGGCGACCCATGCCGGGATAGGCAAAGATTGTTTCCACCACGACGGAGCCACCAAGGAGTGCGGGGAGAAGCATTCCAATCCCAGAGATGAGGGGACGGATCGAGTTGCGCAGGGCATGTTTGTAGAGCACGACATCTTCGGCGAGTCCCTTCGAACGGGCGGTTCGGATGTAGTCTTCCCGCAGGCTTTCCATCATGGTGGCCCGCAGGTAGCGGGATTGGGAGGCAAGTCCTCCGAGGGCCAGCACGATCGCTGGAATCAGAAGGTGCCAAAGGCGATCAAGTCCTGCGGCGGCAGCATTTGGAAAATCGATGCCGTAGCTCTGGGTGCCGAGAATAGGAACGCCAAATACCTTCACCAGCCCGATGGCGATGAGGTAGGAGATCCAGAATCCTGGGAGGGCAATGAAAAGGAAAGCGACGAACGATCCGGTGATGTCCTGCCAGTGTCCGGCATGGCGTGCGGCATAGACGCCCAGAAGGGTGCCGAAGGAGAGGGAGATAAGGATGGCGGTGAAGTTCAGGGCGAGCGTCGCCGGGAGGCGTTCCATGATTCGGGAGAGGACGGGACGGTCATCCTTGATGCTGCGGAGATTCCCGGTGAAGAGGTCGTGCATGATGAAGGCGTATTGCTCGGGAAGAGGGCGATCGAGATGAAATTTCTTGCGGAAATTGGCCTTCACTTCGGCGGAGATCTTGGGATTCAACTCACCCCACGGATAAGGGCTGCCGGGGGTCAGCGTGACAATGAAAAAGGAGATGATGCTGATGATGAAGAGCAGCACCACAGTCAGAGCCAAGCGGCGGATGATGAAGGCGGACATGGAAAAGGAAGAATGATGAATGAAAGAGAGGAAAAAGCTGAAATTTGAAAGCTGAAACTGGAATTTGAGAAGGTTGCCGTTTTGTATCCTNNTTTCAGCTTTCAAGTTTCATCCCTCATTTTGGGCGCGGCGGATATTCCGGGCGGTAAAACCATTCCATATTATAACTCCATCCGGCCTTACTCATCATGACCGGGGTGTCGATCCATTCACCCGGTTTCTGGCCCGGTTGGCGGATGCGGTAGCTTCCTTTCCACATGACCGAAGTGCTCTCGGGAACAAAGAGAAAGGTGTAGGGTTGATCGTTGTAAATGGTCTGCTGAAGTTCTCCAGCCATTTTGAGGATCTCGGGACGGCGGTATTCCTGACGGAGATCGCTCAGAAGATGATCCACGGCAGGATTGGCATAGTGGATGAAGTTAAGTTCGCCAGGCTGAATCTGATCGGAATTCCAGATCTGATACTGGTCAAAGTCATTGCCGAGTCCCCAACCCATCACGATGGCGTCAAATTCCCCCTTTTCGACAAACCGCTTGAGCAGGACGGCCCATTCGTAGATCTCGACCTTCACCTCAACCCCGACCTGCTTGAGATCATCCTGAACGAGCGTGGCGATGTCGCGCCGCACATCATTGCCATTATTGGTCAGGAGTGTGAAAGAAAGCCGTTTCCCATCCTTCACCCGGATGCCATCAGGACCCGGTTTC
>DKEN01000105.1 GCA_002452515.1 Spartobacteria bacterium UBA6821
CCGGAGTCATCGTTTGAAGAATCTGGAGGGAGCTTTTGAAATCAAAGGGAAGGTGACGGAAGGAGCGAGTCTCTTGCTCGTGGACGATGTGACCACCACCGGGACAACGCTGAACGCCTGTGCCGAGGTGCTCATGGAGGCTGGAGCCGGTGAAGTGTGTGCCGTGACCGTGGCGAGGGGGTAGTGGTCGGAAAGTAAAAAGTAAAAAGTGGAAAAGTTCGAAGGTGAAAAGGCGCGTGGGCACGCGGCTTTGCTTTCATCACTCCCGTGAAGGAAACCCTGCGGGCAACACTTGCGTGCTGGCTATACCGTCCGTTCCCACGGATAGGTTTTGTCATTTGAAGCGAAAGTTGAGAACCAACCCGGTGGGAACGGGGGAGGTAGACTACGATGAAATCGTAGCCCGAGGGGTGCCACGGCTTTGTGGGAGCAACGTGACATCATTTCTGAGGATCGGCAGACATAAGGTGATGGATTTATAACTTTTACAGCTATCGATTTCTGCTCACTTCTCTGTTTCTCATTTCAGCTTTCAAGTTTCAAATTTCAGGTTTCTCTTGTTCGGCTTCCCATCAGCCTCCTTTTTATTGCAGTATTAACCCCCATGACGATTTTCAAGAAACCGACCCTCAAGTTTTCCGACAAGAAAAGGGAGATGCCGGAGGGGCTCTGGACGAAGTGTCCGGGTTGCTCGGAGATGGTGCATCATCTTGCCATCGAGGAGAATCTCCGAGTCTGTCCGAAATGCGATTATCATTTCAGCATGGGGGCCATCGAGAGGATAGCCACGCTGGTTGATGAGGGTTCTTTTGAGGAGAGGGATGCCGCAATGTCCGCTGTTGATCCCCTCGGATTCAAGGGAGTGGCCACCTATGAGGATCGTCTCGAGACGTATCGGAAAAAGACCGGACTCATCGATGCGGTGATCACAGGATCAGGGCTGATGGGTGGTTATCCCATAGGACTGGCCGTGATGGATTTTTCCTTTCTGGCGGCGACCATGGGTTCAGTGGTTGGCGAGAAAATTACCCGAATTATCGAGCTCTCCACAAAGGAGAAAAAGCCCGTGATCATCGTCTGCGCCTCCGGAGGCGCGCGCATGTATGAGGGAATGCTTTCGCTGATGCAGATGGCCAAGACCAGCGGTGCGCTGGCACGCCACAGTGAGGCCGGACTTCCCTATATCGCCGTGTTGACCAATCCGACCACGGCCGGAGTGATGGCGAGTTTTGCCACACTTGGCGATATCACGCTTGCAGAGCCGAAAAGCATGATCGGTTTTGCCGGGCCTCGCGTCATTCGTGAGACGACCCATCAGGAACTGCCCACCGGATTCCAGACTGCTGAGTTTCTCTTGGAGCACGGTCTTATCGATGAAATTGTCCCCAGGGCAAAACTCCGCGAGACGATCATTACGATTCTAGGCAATTTGATCTCTTAATTACCCGCTGGTTGAGGAGAGCTTCATTCCATGGATGATTCCTCCGAACTCTGGGAGTGGTTGAACGCAGCCCAGCATCGCGGGGTGCAACCGGGGTTAGATAGAATGGTTCGTCTTCTTGCCTGCCTTGGAAACCCCGAGCGCGAATTGCGGTGCCTCCATGTGGCTGGGACCAATGGAAAAGGGTCTGTCTGTGCCTTTGCCGAATCGATCCTGAGAGCCGCTGGCTACCGCACCGGATTTTATTCCTCGCCTCATCTTGTTGATTTTTCGGAGAGGATCAGGATCAATGGTGAGCCTACGCCTCGTGCGGTGGTTGAAGAGGGGATCAGGCACTTACGGAGGGCGTGTACTACCTGGAGTCAGGAAGAGTTGCCAACCTACTTCGAACTGGTGACAGCGCTTGCCTTTGATCTTTTTGCCCGTGCGGGGTGTGAGGTCGTTGTCTTGGAAACCGGACTTGGCGGGCGTCTGGATGCCACGAATACCGCGCCAAAGATCGCCTGTGCCATCACCCCAATCGCCCTGGATCATATGGAATGGCTAGGTGACTCACTTGGCAGGATCGCGCGTGAGAAGGCGGGCATCATGCGTCCCGATATTCCTGCCGTGATTGCTCCGCAGCAAGCGGAAGCTGCCGATGCCCTGCTGCTTGCCGCACGGGAGATGGGTGTTCCCTGCAAATGGGTGACAGAATCTCTTGCTGTCAACTTTACCCCTGGTCTTACCGGGTCGTATCAGCGTGCCAATGCGGCCCTGGCTTTGGAATTGATCAAGGCAGGTGGTTTTCACCCTTCGCCGGGGGAGATTCAGCAGGGTTTGTCGACGGTTTCCTGGCCGGGAAGATTTCAGCGGGTGAAGGGGGGACGTTTGATTCTGGATGGGGCTCATAATCCGCATGCCGTCCGTCAACTCGTCGAGACATGGCGTGAGGAATATGGGACTCAACAATGCCGGCTGATTTTCGGGGCGCTCTCAGACAAGGCGCCCCAGGAGATGCTTTCGATCCTTGAACCGATCGCCGAGGAGCTATTGTTGGTGCCTGTGGCCTCTCCAAGATCGGTGAACCCGGAACTTTACCTTGGGACTCTTAAAGTACCCCATCGTATTCTTGGAAGCCTGCATGAAGCTCTGGATCTTGCCCTGAATGATTCCCTAACCAGGGATTTACAGAATTGTGATGGGGCAGGAAAGCCTCAGAATCCCCCTGTTTTACTCACCGGATCGCTTTTTCTGGTCGGAGAGGCCCTTTCTTTGGAATCGGGCGCGTCATTCACCCCGCGCAGTCAGTAAAAAAGCCCCCCCGAGGACGCTTGGGGTCGGGCAATCTTTTTTCCATGTTTATTTCCGACCCTGCTGCCGGTTCGGCTTGTGAGGGATCGATTCCTGCCTGAAAATACGGCCTGAGAAGCTAAAAGACCCTGGCTTTAAAAGAGAAAAAAAGAAAAAAGAAAAAATGAGAATTCTCGTTGACCCATCATACAGATGTGCTCTACACATTGTGGTGCCGGGATTGCCGAGACACAATATATAGTGTTTATGGAACTTTTCCCAAAAAAACCAACACCTTTACCAAAATCCATGGAACCACTCTCAGGACAGCTCTCCCTGAACGGAGTTGATCCCCTTCAGGGGCGTGAATTCATCGTCCTCAAGCGAGATGGACGCAGCGAACCCTTCAACGAAGAACGCATACGACTTGCCGTGGAGTGCGCCTTCAAGGCCGATCGTGATATTCCAAGCGACTACACACTCCCACCTGAGGATCAGGCTGCAGTACTTTCAGTGACCAGTGCGGTGGTTCAGCGCCTTTTCAGTCGTGCCATGCGTGGTGAGGAGCTCGAAATCGAGCGGATTCAGGATGCCGTGGAAGAGGCCCTGATGACTCAGGGACATGTTCAGGTAGCCCGTCGGTATATCATTTACCGCGAAGATCGCCGCAAGGCCCGCGCCCTGAGAGGGGATCGCGATGTTTCCGGAAACATGCAGGCGGAGATTTCCGTCACGCTCAAGGATGGAACCAAAGAGACTCTTGAACCCCAGCGTGTGCGTCGTACCCTGATCCGTGCCTGCCGCGGATTTGAGGATCGGAGCGATGCCCGGGACATGGCCGACGAGACCATGCGCAATATCTACGACGGTGTGCGCATCGACGAAATCGAAAAAGCGATGGTCTTCGCCGCCAAGTCTCGTATCGAGCTTGAGCCGGCCTACGGTTATATCACCGCCCGCCTCCTCCTGGATGTCATCTACCGCGAGACACTGCCGGGTTATCAGCACTATCATGATCTTGCCGTGGCTCATGCCACCCGCTTCAAGAGCTATCTGGAGGAGGGCGTTGCCGCCGACCGGATCAGCCCGAAATTGTTGGAATTTGATCTGGAAAAAATCGCCTCGGCGCTCAAACCGGAACGCGATCTTCAGTTTAACTACATGGGGCTGCAGACCATCTATGACCGCTATCTGATCCATATCGGAGGCCGACGGATCGAGTCTCCCCAGTTCTTCTGGATGCGCGTCTCGATGGGACTTTCCATCAATGAAGGGGATCAAAAAAATGACCGGGCGATCGAGTTCTACGAACTTCTTTCCAGTTTCCTCTTCACCTCCTCCACGCCGACGCTCTTCAACAGCGGCACACTCCATCCCCAGCTGAGTTCCTGCTACCTGACCACGGTGATGGATGATCTGGATCATATTTTCAAATGCATCAGTGATGATGCCCGACTCTCCAAGTGGGCCGGTGGTCTTGGCAATGACTGGACCAATGTTCGCGGAACGGGTTCCCTCATCAAGGGAACCAACGGTGAAAGTCAGGGAGTGATTCCATTCCTCAAGGTCGCCAACGACACCGCTGTGGCGGTCAATCAGGGCGGAAAAAGAAAAGGGGCCATGTGCGCCTATCTGGAGACCTGGCATCTCGATATCGAGGACTTTCTCGAACTCCGTAAGAATGTTGGTGACGAACGCCGTCGTACGCCTGACATGAATACCGCCAACTGGATTCCCGATCTCTTCATGAAGAGGGTTCGTGAAAACGGACAGTGGACGCTTTTCAGCCCGAGCGATGTGCCTGACCTGCATGATCTTTATGGGCGCGCGTTCGAGGAGCGTTATGCGGAATATGAGACGATGGCGGATCGCGGTGAAATCGCCCTCTTCAAACGTGTCGAGGCCGCCACAATCTGGCGTAAAATCCTCTCGATGGTTTTTGAGACCGGTCATCCCTGGATCACCTTCAAGGATCCCTCAAACCTCCGCTCTCCCCAGGATCATACCGGGGTGGTGCACAGTTCCAATCTCTGCACGGAAATTCTGCTCAATACCTCGGCTGACGAAACCGCTGTCTGCAATCTTGGCTCCATCGGGCTCCCCCTCCATATCAAGAACGGGGAACTGGATCTGACGTTGCTTGAGAAGACAGTTCGCACCGCCATGCGGATGCTCGATAATGTCATCGACATCAATTATTACCCGACTCCTGAAGCCAAAAATTCCAACCTTCGGCATCGACCAGTCGGTCTTGGGTTCATGGGCTTTCAAGATGCCCTTTACAGGATGAAGATCAGCTATGCCAGCGAGGCTGCTGTGGAGTTTGCCGACAAGAGCATGGAAGCGATTTCCTATTTTGCCATTCTTGCATCTTCGGAACTGGCTGCCGAGCGCGGTGCCTACAAAACCTTTGCCGGTTCCAAATGGAATCGCGGTCTCCTTCCGATCGACACCATCGATCTCCTGGAACAGGAGCGTGGCGTGCCCGTTACGATGGATCGTTCCAGCTCGCTTGATTGGAATGTCGTGCGTGCTTCGATCCGCAAATACGGCATGCGTAACAGCAACACCATGGCGATTGCTCCGACTGCGACGATCTCCAATATCACCGGTGTTTCACAGTCGATCGAACCGACCTTTAAAAATCTCTTCGCCAAGGGAAACCTGAGTGGTGATTTCACGGTCATCAACAGCTACCTCGTCGAGGATCTCAAGGGACTTGGTCTCTGGGATCGCAAGATGATGGAAGAACTCAAGTACATGGATGGTTCCATTCAGAGCATCGACCGGATTCCCGAGGAAATCCGCGAAATCTACCGCACGGCCTTTGAGGTGGATCCTATGTGGTATGTCGAATGCGCCAGTCGTCGTCAGAAATGGATCGATATGGGGCAGTCACTCAATCTCTACATCGCTGCACCGAGCGGACGAAAACTTAATGATATGTACATGCATGCCTGGGAGTGCGGTCTGAAGACCACCTATTATCTTCGTTCCGTGGCTGCCTCCACCAAGGAAAAGTCTACCCTGCAATCCCGCCCCACCTGGGTCAATCAACCCAAAAAGAAGGAATCGAAGGAATTCACTCCCGAGCAGGTTCAGGCTTGCAGCCTGGAGGCCATGCGCAACGGCGGTGAATGCGAGGCATGCCAATAAAAGCCTGGAGCACCATCAAGCAAACCACTGGAAGATCCCTTCATCCTCAAGTAAAGTAACCCTAGCCAACCGGAAACTCCACCATGTCCTGCTGCAACGCCTCCACCGAAAAACCCACAGCTCACGACCTCACCAAGAGGATTGATGCCGATCAGAAACGCCTCGTCAACTGCAAGCAGGTTGATGTCAACCAGCTCATGCCCCTGAAATATCATTGGGCTTGGGATTACTACACCAAAGGGTGCGCCAACCATTGGATGCCCAATGAGGTTGCTATGCAGGGTGACATCGAGCTTTGGAAATCGAACCGCCTCACTGCCGAGGAAAGGCAGGTGATTCTCCGTAATCTTGGTTTTTTCAGCACGGCGGAAAGTCTCGTGGGTAACAATATCGTGCTGGCGATCTTCAAGCATGTGACCAATCCGGAGGCTCGTCAGTACCTGCTTCGTCAGGCCTTTGAAGAGGCGATTCACACCCACACCTTCCAGTATATCGTAGAGAGTCTCTCGCTCGATCAGCGTGAGGTCTTCAATATGTACCACGAGGTGAATTCCATCAATGAGAAGGATGCCTTTGAGATGAAGCTCACCTCCGCGATCATGGAGGAGGGATTCAATACCGATACTCCGGATGGCCTGCGCACCTTCCTCAAGAATCTTGTCGGCTTCTATGTCATCATGGAGGGAATCTTCTTCTATAGCGGATTCGTGATGCTCCTTTCCTTCAAGCGTCAGAACAAAATGGTAGGAATCGGCCAGCAGTTCGAATACATCATGCGCGACGAGTCGATCCATCTGAATTTTGGCATCGATCTGATCAACGGTATCCGTGAGGAAAATCCTGGGATTTGGAACGAGGAGTTCGAGGCTGAGATCCGTGCCATGATTCTTCAAGCAGTCGAGTTGGAAGTTGCCTACGCCCAAGACTGTATGCCAAAGGGTATTCTCGGGCTTAACGCCGGACTTTTCCGTGAGTATGTCCAGTACATCGCGGATCGCCGCTTTGACCGACTCAACATGACAAGCCAGTTCGGGAGCCAGAATCCGTTCCCATGGATGAGCGAAGCGATGGATCTTTCCAAAGAGCAGAACTTCTTTGAGGGTAGAGTTACGGAGTATCAGACGGCTGCATCCCTTGAATGGTAAGATTCTGAAGAGAGTTTTATTTTAGGATTTCCCTCCCGAAGTCCCGAAACCCAGAGGCAGCCCGCAGCCGGATTAGATCCTGGAGGCGGGCTGTTCCGTTTTTCGGGATTTAGGCTCTAGCCTTTTAGACTGTTAGTGCAGAAGGGAAGCGAATCTATTTTTTGAATGAACCAACGCCTGCTTCTGATTCTCTCGCTGTTAGCTTCTGGGCTGCTTCGTGCAGCCGAGCAGTCAAGCGAGATGACGCTTTCGATAGAGACGAATCATCCGATCGCGAGTTTTGATCCCCGCACTGCTCTTGGAGCAGGATTGGACGGACATTGGCAGGGAGAGACAAAGGAGATGTACACTTCACGGAATATCAACCGAATGCTTGGAGCTGGGCTAGGACCTGTGTCAGTCAGGTTGCGCACGGAATTAGCGGTTGAGGCGTGGCATTGGAATCCGAAGGGGAGCTGGAGCGATCCAGGAAATGCCCAAGGCTACTGGACCTCGGGTGCGACACCCGATCCCTCCCACCCGATTCTCCTTTCGTACGGCTACAAGCTTCCGCGTCGGGGAAACACCCTTGATGAGGCCAATGACGATGGTTACTCAATGCTTGATGACGGGGATCCTAAAACATTTTGGAAAAGCAACCCATATCTCAGCAAGGCCTACACGGGCGAGCCTGATGCGACTCATCCGCAATGGGTGGTTCTGGATTTTGGAAAGCAGGTGCCGGTCAATGTGCTCCGGATTCAATGGGCGGAGCCGTATGCCACGAAATTTGACGTGGAGTATGCAAAAAGCGGCCGCGTCTATTTCGGAGGACATCCCTGGAATGTCTGGAAAAGTTTTCCACATGGTAGGATTGACCATGGAAACGGAGGAGGGCAGGAGGTAAGACTTTCCGACGCGCCTGTCATGGCTCGTTATCTCCGAGTTTGGATGACCGGAGGTTCCCAAACGGCTCTCGCTGGATCGAGTGATCCCCGAGATGCGATGGGATACGCCATTCGCGAAATCAGTGCAGGAACCTGCGATGCCAAGGGAGTTTTTCATGATCAGATAACGCATTCTCCCGATCATCTGCAGACGCTAACCTATGCCTCGTCCACCGATCCCTGGCATCGTGCCCAAGACCGGGATCCGCATGTCGAGCAGCCGGGAGTTGATCTTATTGCACAGTGCGGCATCACGCGTGGATTGCCGATCATGCTTTCCATTCCCGTCTACTATGACACGCCAGAAAACGCTGCCGCGCTGGCATCCTATATCCGACGAAACAGGATCTCGGTGGGACGCTACGAACTCGGGGAGGAACCTGATGGTCAGCGTGTAGGGCCGAAGGATTTCGGAGCGCTTTATGCCCAGACAGCCCGCGCAATGAGAGGTGTGTTGCCCGCTAAATCCATTCTTGGCGGCCCAAGTTTTGTGACAGTCGATTCGGAGAAGAATGACGATACCTACCGGTTCGATCACCGCTGGTGGATCAGGGATTTTCGTCATGAACTTTCACGACAAGGCCAATCAGCAAATTTTCAATTCCTCTCCTTTGAGTGGTATCCCTTTGACGAGGTGGGAGAGAAGGAATCAGACCAACTTCCGAGATCCTACGAAATGCTCGGCAGGGCGATGAAACGACTGCTTCCCTTGGGAATTCCGCTTGTCGTGGGTGAGGCAAATTATTCCGTCTTTTCGTGCCAGCAGGAGGTGGATCTCGGCGGAGCACTCCTTAACGCCGAGATGCCGGCGCAATTTCTCTCGATGGGGGGGAGTGCCTTTTATTTCTACAGCTATGAGCCGAATAAACTGGAGGAATCTTATGATGATTCTTGGGGCAACCAGATGATGCTCTTGCAGTCCCCACATGGGGCAGATCCCATTGCTCTTGCCCCGTTTTATGCACTCCGTCTCCTGACTCAGGAGTGGATGTCGCCCCTGGGTGGGGAGCATCAGGCTTATTCCGTAAAAACCAATCTTCCACCTTCGGAGCAAAATCGAATCTGTATTTTTGCACTGAAGCGACCCGATAAAAGCTGGGCTTTGCTGGTCATCAACAAGAATGTCTCGCAATCAGTCTCGCTTTCCCTCAAATCGACTCCACTGAAGGAGGCAAGCCGTCTTGTAAGCTACTCGGCTCAGAATTATGTATGGAGGCCGGATGGAGCAACTGGTCATCCTCTGATGAATCATGCGCCTTCCTGTTTCAGCCTTCCATCTGGTCAACCCGTGGTGATTCTCCCTTGGTCGGTTTCCGTGATCAGCGAGGCTAACGTAAAAAAAACCAACTGATCGCCCCCGCCACACCCATCATTAGGACCGGATTAATCTTGGTGAAAAGCATCAGGGCAAGAGCCACAGCAGCCATGATGACCGTGGGAATGGAGTGAATCGAGGTCTTGGCGATGATCCAAGTGGCTGCCAGGATTAACCCGGTGGAGATTGGCAAAATGGCCTGTTGGATGGAGCGCCGCCATGGGGACTCCTCCCAAGAGTCCCACCACTTTCCCGCGATGAAGACGAGAATTGAACTCGGAACGAACATGGCCACCGTAGCAATGAAGGCGCCCAAAATTGCGAACCAGAAGCCATAACTCAGGCAGGCCTTCAATCCTACCAGCGACACGACCATCATGGAGGGGCCGGGGGCGGCCATGCTGATGGAGAAGAGGTCGACAAACTGCTGATCGGTCATCCATGCGTACTCGCTGACGGCGGCTTGGTGCATCGAGGGAAGCACCACCTTTCCCCCGCCGAAGGCAGAGAGGGAGAGAGCAGAAAAGAGTCCTGCGAGTTGGAGAAAGGTTCTGATCATTGTTCAGCCCCGGTTGATTCCACCTTCTGTTTTCCAGTGCGTGGGCGATGCCACCAGATGGCGATTGGAGCGACGATCATGATGACATAGGGCACATGAAGATGAGCAACCCGAACCAAGGCAAAGGTCAGCAGGATCAGGAAGACATCGAAGATTCCTTTGATGGCTTTCTGACCTGCTTCAAAAACCATACTTGCCATCAACCCGCACGCAGCTGCCGTCACTCCGGCCAGGAGTGCCTTGGTATCGGTTGTCGTTCCCGCATGGAAATAGAGAAATCCCAGGCAGCAGACCAGAATGAACGGCGGGGTGATCATCGATGTCAGGGCGACGATCGACCCGATCGGGCCACGCAGATGGTTGCCGATATAAACCGAGAGCCCGACAACATTGGCTCCCGGCAGGAGTTGCACGAGGCCAAGTCCCGGCAGGAACTCCTCATCCGTAAGCCAGCGTTTTTGGGAGACGACTAAACGCCGGATGTAGGCGGTAAGTCCACCGCCGAAACTCGTCACCCCGATGAATGCGAAGAGAGCGGCAAGCTCCCAGAGCGCCGGGGGTTCCTTAGGATTTGGGGCTTCCTGATTCCCCATGGTCTTCAGCAAGTTTTTTTGCGGCACTTTTTTCCACATCCGCCTTGATACCCTCATCCGTGAGATCCATCGGTTTGGAATTTTCCCAATCCTTCTCAAAGATCTCCACAAGCCGCTTGATGAGGTGGGGATCGTCGAAGCGAATGCCGAGTTCACGGCGTTCGTTGAAGCACTTCGGATAGATGTTGAAGGAACTGAGCAGCGCACGCTTTTTATCGGCCAGGATCAGTTTGGCGTGGAGGTGGGTGCCGTGGAGTTTGTGAGCCCTGATACCGAGATCCTCCAGCAACCGGAGACCAGCGATTCCATCTAGGCGGTAAAAGTCACGGAGTGAATGAACCGGCAGCGCCATAGCATGCACCTTGACACCCTTTTTCATCTTTGCGTGGACAAGGGCCTCGATTACCGGCGTATCGACATATTTCTCATGCTGGATGTAGAGATTTTTCTCAGCGCTGCCGAGGAAATGGATGACTTCCTCGCGGGCCTTTCCGACGCTCCAAATCAGGTTGGAAACTAGGGGAGGAGTGAAGTCGGTTCGTGTCCAGTCAGCCTCAAAGCAGGCTGCCACTTCGGCAACCTCGACGGGATCATTGGTCACGAGTCCATAGTCGCGGGTTTCTCCGAAATATTTAGGAGCCCAGTTCAGGGACATGATAAAGGCCTGTTTGCCATCCACTACCATCGATTTCTCATGGGTAATCGGGTATTTGGGATTGGTTTCTTCGACGGGGACTTTGGCATCTTTGAAGACTTTGAATGCCTCATCATTGTCATGCTCACCCGTGAAGCGTGAGGGATTGAGCATGACGCGCACCTTGATTCCTCGCTTATGGGCGTGCACCACAGCCTGAATCAGGATCGGGTCGGTGAATTGGAACATCTTTATGTCCAATGACTTCTTCGCCCCATCAAGCGTCTTGAGGATGGGGTCGATGCCGTCGTCAGGTTGAACGATAAGATGGTGAACAACGTCTTCAAACATGCTGCTGATGCTGCACAGCTTTTTACCGAGTTTCAAAGACTAATGGTGAAAATTTACCGAGAGATGGGTTCTAGAAAAACCATGCTGATTTCACCACGGGGTTCTGATTAACTTCTCCCTTATGAGTCATCTTTTCAAGACCCTCCGGAGAGTGGTAACCCGTGGAGTTGCCAGTGACCAATAGAGAGCGTTTTCTTGCCGCCTGTCGATGCGAGCCTGTCAACCACCCGCCCGTTTGGCTGATGCGTCAGGCTGGCCGATCCCTCCCGGAGTATCGACAACTGAAGAAAAAATACTCTTTTTTGGAACTCGTGCGTACCCCCGAGCTTGCCGCCGAAGTAACGCTTCAACCGATCCGACGCTTTGATTTCGATGCTGCCGTGCTCTTCAGCGATATTTTGGTCGTGCCCGAGGCGATGGGCCAGCCGTATCACTTTCGCGAAAACGGAGGAGGTATCGAGATGGAATTTGCCGTGAATTCTGCTGAGGAAATCCGACGGCTCAATCCTGAGGGAGCTGTTGAACGGCTTCGTTATGTTGCCGATGCCCTTGATCTCATCAAGCCCGCCCTCAACAGCAATACCGCCATGCTTGGATTTGCCGGTTCACCCTGGACGCTGGCACGCTACATGGTCGAAGGATCAAGTTCCGGAACGACAGAGCGGGCCAAGGAATTGTTCTATAAGGAGCCGCTTCTTTTTGACGAATTATTGGAAAAGATCACCACGGTCGTCACGGAATTCCTGATCCTGCAAGTGGAACATGGTGCTGAGGCTGTCCAGATTTTTGACAGTACAGGTGATGTGTTGGCAGACAATGTCTTTGAGGCGGCTTCGGGGCGCTGGATTCGTCAGATCATCGATGGACTGAAAAGTAGGGTTCCTGTCATTCTTTTTTCCAAGGGGATTTCCAACAGACTCGATGCACTTGTCTCAACTGGCGCTGATGTGCTGAGCGTGGATTGGACACATTCTCTGGCTGCAATCCGTGCCCAGCTTCCACCGTCTGTCGGCGTGCAGGGCAATCTTGACCCCTTCCTGCTCACCACCACTCCGGAGCTGGTGGCAGCCGAGACGACTCGCATCCTGCGAGAGATGAAAGGGGCCAAGGGCCATGTCTTTAATCTCGGCCACGGTGTACCACCTAATGCGAAATTGGAATGTATCCAGGCCCTCGTCGAAACGGTGCGTTCCCTGTAATCTCCTCTTGCCCTGTTCCATGAATTCCCTGCCCGTCGATCTCCAACTCGTTAAAAAGTACAACATCGCCGGGCCTCGCTACACAAGCTACCCCCCGGCGACGAAGTTCAGTGAGCATGTCGATTGGGAAGAACTGGATGCCCGCATTGAGGCGAACAACCGCACCGAGCGCGATCTCTCGCTCTACTTTCATATCCCGTTTTGTGAGTCCCTATGCTGGTTCTGTGGATGCACCACGGTGATCACGACCAATCATGACAAGGGAGGCGACTACATCGATCATCTGGAGCGAGAAGTCGCGACGATGGCCAAACGACTTAATCCCAATCGCAAGGTCGTTCAGCTTCACTTCGGGGGAGGATCTCCTACTTTCCTGAGTCCCGATGAAATCCGGCGTCTCGGGAAAATCATTCACAAGCATTTTAAATTTTCACCCAATATCGAGGCCAGTGTGGAGGTTGATCCACGACGGCTCACCCGGGATCATCTCGTGGCTCTCAGGGAACTCGGCTGCAATCGTGCCTCCATGGGTGTGCAGGATTTTGATCCCGTCGTGCAGGAGGCTATTCATCGTATTCAACCAAAGGCGATGACCCAGCAGGCGATGGATTGGATGCGTGAACTTGGCTTCGGCTCGATCAATTTCGATCTCATTTACGGACTGCCTCACCAGACGCTTGATTCGTACCGCACAACGCTGGAGGCCGTTCTGCAAATGAAGCCGGACCGCCTCTCGGTTTTCAGCTACGCTCACGTGCCCTGGATCAAGCCTGCGCAGAAAATCCTGGAGCAAAAAGTGCTTCCTTCCCCGGAAGCGAAGTTGCAGTTGCTCAAGCTGGTGATCGAGCTGCTGACAGCGGAAAACCTCTATGCCTATATAGGAATGGATCACTTTGCCCGACCGGATGATGAACTCGCCGTCGCGCAGAGGAACAAGCGCTTGCAGAGGAATTTCCAAGGATACAGCACTCATGCTGGCTCGGACATTTACGCGTTCGGCATGTCGAGTATCTCGCAGATAGCCGATGCTTACTGGCAGAATGAAAAAGAGCTCTCCAAGTATCAGGAATCGGTCAACGCAGGCCGGCAGCCGAGAACCCGTGCCTATCTGATGAGCCCGGAGGATAGGATTCGACGGGAAACGATCATGAGGGTGATGTGCGACCTCTCGCTTGATTTTTCATCGATCTCGGAACAACTCGGAATCGACTTTGAGCAGCATTTTGCCGAGGAGCTTGCCTCGCTCGAGCCGTTTTTCCTGGATGGACTCTTGGAACGCACGAGTGGAGGATTTTTGGTAAGCGATGCCGGAAGACTTTTTATCCGGAACATCGCGATGTGTTTTGACAACACGCTGGTGCCGAGCGCTGAACAGCGACACTCCAAAACGATTTAGAGAAACCGCTTTGTGATGTCTTAACCATGAATCCAGTTGCGATTATTGGAGGTGGTATCTCGGGGCTGACTGCTGGGTTCTATCTGAAGCGTGCAGGAGTTCCGGTTGTTCTCCTCGAATCAAGTTCCCGTGTCGGGGGGGCGATCCAATCAATTCGACAGGACGGGTATTTGGCTGAATCAGGACCTAACACGATTTTAGAAACCTCCCCGAAAATCACGCAATTGATCCGGGATGCAGGCATTGAATCGCGACGGATCGAATCTGATCCAAAAGCTGGAGCACGTTATCTTGTGCGCTATGGCCGGGCGATACCAATGCCTGAGTCCCCCCTTGGATTTCTCTTTACCGAGCTCTTCACGGTGAAGGCAAAACTGGCCGTCTTGGGAGAACCCTTTGTACCTGCACGATGCGATGGCGGTGAGGAGAGTATCGCTGATTTTGTGGTGCGTCGTTTGGGGCGTGAATTTCTTGATCATGCCGTCGATGCGATGGTGGGTGGAGTCTATGCGGGGGATCCAGCCCGTCTTTCCGTCTCCCAGGCATTTCCAAAGCTCGCCGACCTGGAAAATAAGTATGGTTCGCTCATTAAGGGGAGCATTCTAGGAGCACGGGATCGCAAAAAACGTGGTGAGATTGCAAAAGATCGAGCGCCAAAATTCTCCTTTGACGAGGGGTTGCAGGTTCTGCCAGATGCTCTGTCAGAGTCTCTCGGAGAAAGTGTGCATCTTGGGACGTTGGTGACACGTGTCGCCAAAACAAGCGATGGATGGAGACTGACCCTGCGGTTCGGAGAGGCAGAATCCGTTTTGGAGGCATCTTCGGTTATCTATGCGGGGACAGCCCATAAGCTTGCCGAACTCAAGTTGGAATCGCTAGACGAACCGGTGGATCTCTCTCCCTTTGCTGAAGTCCGTTATCCCCCGGTGGCAAGTGTCGTGCTCGGCTACCGCCGCAAGGATGTTGCCCATCATTGCCAGGGATTCGGGGCTCTTATTCCAAAGGTCGAGGGATTTTCAATTCTAGGAACAATTTTTTCCTCATCCCTGTTTCCCAACCGTGCTCCCGAAGGACACGTAACCCTCACAAGTTATATCGGAGGGGAGCGCTCACCCGAACTGGCCCTCCTGCCTCCTGAAGAAATTTACGAACTCGTTGCCCACGATTTACGGCTGCTCTTCGGAGTGAAGGGAACGCCAACCTTTCGACACTGCAAGATCTATCCCAAGGCAATTCCGCAATACACGATCGGTTATGGTCGCTACCGAGAGTTGATGGATGAGATCGAGAGACGAGCTCCCTCCTTTTATTTTACTGGGCAATATCGCGATGGCATTTCCCTAAGTGATTCAATCCTCTCTGGCTGCAAGATCGCCGAACGGGTTGAGAAGGCATTATGTTTTATCCAATGAGTAAAAAAGCTGTTCTCCTGATCAATCTTGGTTCTCCGGATTCGACGTCCGTGTCCGATGTTCGGAAATACCTGCGTGAGTTTCTCATGGATGGTCGCGTGCTCGACACGCCCTGGCTGATCCGCTGGTGTGTGGTGAATTTGGCCATTCTTCCAACCCGTCCGGCTCAGTCTGCGGAGGCCTATGAAAAAGTCTGGACGGCGGAGGGATCACCACTCGTCGTGAGCAGTCTTCGAATCCAAGAAGAGTTGCAGCGTCGATTGGGTGAAAAAACCGTTGTTGAGTTGGCAATGCGTTACCAGAGCCCGAGCATCGAGTCAGCCGTTACCAGACTGAAAGATCAGGAGGTCACCGAACTCTTTGTTTTCCCGCTTTTTCCCCACTATGCGATGTCGAGCTTCGAGACAGCAGTGGTGCGAGTTCAGGAACTTGCGGCCCGAATTGCTCCCGGGATGGAGTTGAAAATTGCCGCGCCCTATTACAACGATCCTGACTATATCGACGCCCTTGCCGCCAGTGCCAAACCGTATCTGGAGGCACCTTATGACCATCTGATGTTTAGCTTTCATGGTCTTCCCGAGAGGCATCTGAGGAAATCCGATCCCACGGGAGTTCATTGCCTTAAGACGCAAGACTGTTGCGATATTCCCTGTGTTGCCCATGAGACCTGTTACCGCGCCCAGTGCTATGCCACGGTACGTGCTTTTGTGGAGGTGCTCGGTATTCCTGCTGGCAACTATTCCGTTGCCTTTCAGTCCCGTCTCGGACGAGATCCCTGGCTGAAGCCTTATACCGACTTTGAGTTGACGCGTCTTGCTGGGGAGGGGATCAAAAAGATGCTCGTGATTTGTCCCGCCTTTGTCAGCGACTGCCTGGAGACTCTCGAGGAGATCGCGATGCGCGGACAGGAGACCTTCCTAGAAGCCGGCGGTGAGGAATTGACGCTGATCCCCTGTATGAACGAGCACCCTCGCTGGCTGGATGCCCTTGAGAAAATTGTTCGAGCAGGCTTGGCATAGGGAGTTCAACTCTGTTACTCGTTCCCTATGGCAACCCCCCACAAACTCCTCATTCTTTCCCTGATCCTTGCCTCCGTGCCACCAATGGTGGCTCAGGATGTCCTGCCGCCGACGTCCATGGCAAAGCAGGACGCCGCGGCTTATCTCAAGCCACTTAATCAACGGGGAGTTGTCCGCCTGAAGACGATAGCTGGTGATTTTTCGACCAATCAGGTTGCTGCCATTGGAAAATATGCCGGCCACAGAATCACGGTGATCGGACGGGTTGCTCATCTCAGCCTGGGAGAGAGTGAAAACAAGGTGCTTATCGTGACTCTTCAGGACGCATCGGCATCGCTGCCAGCAGTAAAAGCGGAGTTTCTACCTGGTTCCATTCCTGAGAATTCCGAAATCCAAGTTTCTGAGGATGGCTCAACGGCCACGATGATCCATCGCAACGCCATGGGTAAAATTCTTAGGCAGGACACCTATCTGAGTGTCGATCAGATCGTCGGCATCAAGGGAAATTACAAGGAACTAAAGGTTGGGGATATCATTCTGACAGACTGCAAGATCATTCCCAAGGAGGGCCTGCGCGAACTTCGTGATGGTAAGAAAAGCCAGGGTTAGAAAGAGTCCGTGTCATTTGACACGAGATGTCATTCTTGACTAATAGTCATTCAAGAGCGACACCTAGGAATCCTTTCATTATTGTACATCCATGACGAGACCAACGGATCATCCTTCGGGACAAGAAGATGGTTCCCAGGAAAAGCGTTTCAAGCTGCGCGAAGGGGGCGTGAAGAAACCTCTTTTCAGGGAGGTTTCAGTGGAGGAAATCGTGCAACCTGCAGGACGCGCCTCGAAGCGCTTCGGCAATCCGATGGACAGAAAGAATCTCTTCTACGTCCTAGCCGCCGTGATCGTGGCACTGGTCATCCTAGTTTTGCTGGAAATGAAACAGATTCGGGATGCTGCGGCTGAGAAAGACCAGCAGACCAACACGACAGTACAGAGTAATTGATGCGGAATTATTCTAATTCCGTGCAATTCTATCGGTTCGGTCCCATAGTTACGGGCTAATTATGCCTTTTCGTTCACTCGGCCTCAATGAGGCCATCCTGAAAGCAGTTCAGGAAACCGGTTACACCGAGCCCACCCCGATTCAGTCCGCAGCCATCCCCTCCATTCTCGCACGGCGGGATCTCATTGGGATTGCCCAGACTGGGACCGGCAAGACGGCAGCTTTCACGCTGCCGATACTTTCGATTCTGGCGACTGCCCCTTCACGTGGAATTCGTGCTTTGGTCATTGCCCCGACACGCGAACTGGTCGTACAGATCGAAGAGAATGTCCGGGTCTATGCGAAGCACCTTCCTCTTACCGTCGCGACCATTTATGGGGGGGTGAGTGAACGCCCCCAGATCAAGGCATTGGAGCAGGGAGTCGATCTGGTGATTGCCACCCCTGGTCGTCTTCTTGACATTATTAGGGGAAGGGAGAAAGCCTTTGCTGGAATCGAGTTTCTCGTGCTCGATGAGGCAGATCGGATGCTCGACATGGGATTTGTTCCGGCGATTCGCCAGATCGTGAAACTCCTTCCAAGAAAACGTCAGACCCTTTTCTTCTCGGCCACGCTCTCCCGTGAGATCGAAAAGTTAACAGGAGAATTTCTCCAGGAACCGGAGACGGTCGAGATCGGACGCCGTTCCAATCCTGCGGAAACCGTGGCTCAGTCGGTCTATGAGATTACCCCTCATCTCAAGGTGCCCCTGCTTCAACATCTACTCCAACACGATGGTCTCTCCATGGTGCTTGTCTTCACCCGCACGAAGCATGGAGCCGACAAGATAGCCAAGAAACTTATCGCAGCAGGAATCAGCACGGCGACCATTCATTCCAATCGATCGCAGAACCAGCGGCTTCGCGCCCTAACAGAGTTTCGAGAAGGAAAAGTGCGCGTTCTTGTGGCTACCGATATTGCAGCGCGCGGTATTGATGTCGATGGAATCTCCCATGTGATCAACTTTGATTTTCCGCCGAATCATGAGGATTATGTCCATCGGATCGGACGCACCGGCCGGGCCAAGTCCGTTGGTGACGCCATCAGCTTCGTTACCCGGGAGGATGAGGATGCACTCCGTGCACTGGAACGTTTCACCCGCCGTGGAGTTCCTCGCGTGAAGGCTGAGGGGTTTGATTACAATGCTGCCGCCCATCCACGTGAAGAAGGTCGTGGGCCGCAGGGCCCCCGCCGGTCACCCAGAAAACCGGGTGAGATTCGCATTCCAAGAAATGATTCCCCAGCTGGTCCTCAACAACCCCGACATGCCCATTTTTCCGAGAGGAAGAAATCAGGCAAGCCCCGCGAAGTCGCCCAGGATGGAGGAGCTAAAAAATCTGCCCCGAAGAAAGGGGGCTTTGGCCGTTTTCTCGGCTTTGGCCGCAAAGGCTAAATCTCTCTCATTAAATGATTTTACCGCAGAGCAGGTAAAATCCGATACTAGAGACAAAAAGGGAAAGGCCGGTTACCACAAGAATAAGGGCCACACCATAGGTGTGCGTCTTCTTGTTGCGGTGAACTAGGATAGCCTCCAGAGTCTCTTCCTGCGATGGAAGTCTGATCTGTGTCGCCCATTTCAGCGTGAGGGTCTGGCAAAGCAGCACGATGATGCCGCTCAGGACAAAGAGCAGACCGGTCACAATAAGCAGACGGGGGATGGAGCCTGTAGCTGCGATTTTAGATCCCGAGAAACCTGTGACGGTCAAGGCGATCGTTGCCACGGTCAGTAGTATCTGGCTGCGGTTTTGAAGTTTGGTGAACTGCTCGATGATCACATCCAGAGAGGCCGGATAGTCGTCATGATGATCCTTGAGGATCTGTTGTGCTTCCTCTCTCGTAGTCAGAACTGGTATCTCTGAGAAATCCATGAGAGAGGCATTTTTCAAATGATGCGGCCCGAATAATTTTTTTCAACCCACTCCCTGTAGGCACCGGACTGTACATCCCCAACCCATTGCTGGTTGTCCAGATACCAGGAAAGCGTCTTTCTAATCCCCGTTTCAAAGGTTTCCGCAGGTCGCCATCCCAATTCCTTCTCGATTTTTCCAGCATCAATGGCATAGCGACGATCATGGCCCGGCCTATCCGCCACCGTCGTGATTTGGGTTTTATAAGAAGTGCCATCCGCTTTGGGACGGATATCATCGAGCATGTTGCAGATAGTGTGGACGATCTCAATATTCGGTTTCTCATTCCAACCGCCGATGTTGTACGTTTCGCCGAGAGTGCCCGATTCGAGTACGCGACGGATGGCTGTGCAATGATCGCCGACATAGAGCCAATCGCGGATCTGCTGCCCATCCCCATAGATGGGGAGGGGTTTTCCCGCGAGCGCATTGACGATCATGAGCGGGATCAGTTTTTCCGGGAACTGATACGGGCCGTAGTTATTCGAGCAATTGGTGGTCAGCACCGGCAGTCCATAAGTGTGATGATAAGCTCGCACAAGATGGTCGCTTGCTGCCTTGGACGCCGAATAGGGGCTGTTTGGCTCGTAAGGGTTGGTCTCCTGGAAGGCTGGATCATCTTTTTTCAGCGTTCCATAGACTTCGTCGGTGGAGACATGAAGAAAGCGGAATGTTTCCCTCTCAGTTTCATCCAACGCATTAAAATAGGCGCGGGTTGATTCTAGGAGTTCAAAGGTTCCCGTAATGTTGGTCTGGATAAAATCCCGTGGTCCGTGAATCGAGCGATCAACGTGGGATTCTGCGGCAAAATTAATGATGGCCCTTGGCTTATAGGAGGCTAGCAGTTCTGAAACAAGAGCCGGATCACCGATGTCACCCTGAACAAAAATGTGGCGAGAATCGGAGGCAAGTGAGGCAAGGGTCTGCAGATTTCCGGCGTAGGTCAGCTTGTCTAGGTTGACCAGTGGGGTACCAACAAGTCGCATCCAATCCAAAACAAAATTCGCTCCAATAAAACCGGCGCCGCCTGTGACAAGAATAGTTTCGTTCATAAAGGGAGGCAATACACTGAAAGGTTCACATTGCAGAATCAATGCGAAAGGATTTTGACGGCCAAAAGCCGAGATCGAGATTGCTGTAATTTAGAGCCATCCACGAAAGCAGCGATATTCGAGTTACCGGTCGCCGTAGTATCCGCAGGGAGACAACCTCCATTGTTGCTTAGGGGTGGCAGGGAAGAAATCAGCGCTTCCCTAGGGATCAGATCATTTCCCCGTAGGTCAGCACCCCATGGCAGGTTTAGATGCCTGCTCTAGCTTGGTGACTATCAGAAAGAGATAGGTTCAACGGCTTATTAATCTGCCTGAAAAATCAAAACATTATGAAAACCATCCCCCTTATTCTTGAAGAAGCAACTACAGCCTACAAGACGCACAACGATATACCCCTGACTTTGCGGTCGGAAATCAATTTGCTCATGAACACCCGTCTGGCCTCGGCTGTTGATCTCCAGTCGCAGATGAAACAGGCGCATTGGAATGTGAAAAGCCCAAACTTTATCGGTCTGCATGAACTTTTTGATCAGATTGATGAGGTAGTGGAGTCCTATGTCGACATGATTGCCGAACGCATCGTTCAACTTGGTGGCGTTGCCGAAGGAACCGTTCGGGTTGCAGCCCTACGTTCGCAGTTTGATGAATACCCCCTCACGATAGGAGAAGGGGGCTCTCATGTAGATGCTGTCTGCACTGCACTTTCCTCCTTTGGACATCAGGCCCGCATGACCATCAATGATGCCGATGATTTGGGAGATGCCGACACGGCAGATTTGTTTACGGAAGTTTCCCGAGGAATAGACAAATGGCTATGGTTCGTTGAAGCCCACTCCCAGACAGCTAAATAACCTTGAGTAGGCACCAGGGGAGTCTCTACTAGGTTGTCACTAAATGATTGTGCGATCGCGTAACGTAAAGATCCACTTCTGATTTCAAAAACTCTTTCGGTGTGCCAAAATAAGAGCCGGAGATAGGTGGGGCATGCTCGGAATGTCGAGAGACAGCTACAGGAATATAATGGAAGTCAGCGAGCACTCCCCAACTCGGATCGAAGCCAATCCATCCTGCCCCCGGCAGATAGACTTCGGTCCATCCGTGCATCGACATCCTCCCTGTGATTCCTGAAGAGTATAAATACCCACTAACAAACCGAGCTGCTATCCCCAGTACACGGCAGGATTCGATAAAAAGGGTGGCAAAATCTCTACAGGAACCACTCATGGTCTCCAAGGTCTCAGCTGGGGTTTGAACGCCTTTGGTTTCCCGCCGTTGGTATTGGAAGGTACGATAGATTTTCAAATTCAATTCCTGCAGGAAGTGCAGGGTGTCGACGGTCTTTCCAAGAGACCAGCTACTCTCCAACCAGCTGCGTATCAGCTCGACGTCCCTACTATAGATATTGCGAGTCAGAGGGAGGATTTCCGAGTGTAATTCGTGTTCATAGAAGAACGGATAATCCGTCACCTCCGGCGCCAGGACGAAGTCGAATGGGTTGTTTTTACAAATCCCGATGACAAATTTGCAATCAATCAGCAATTCCGTCGCTTCTTCCTTAAAATCAACCAAACCAATATTGTTTTCATAGAGACCGCGAATCCACCGAAGTTGATGCGAGGGAGAAATCTCAATCGAGCATTCCTCCAACTGCATCCCTTGCGTTTCGCGAGGACGCATCATGAGTTGATGAACTCCAAAGCGAACTTTTTCCGAGTACAAATAGCTCGTACGATGATGGATGTGAATTTTCAAAAAAAGTTCAGACTATTCAGACAAACCTAATTTCCGGAGTGCCATCGAGGCGCTTCGACAGATCAATGGGGTCACCAATGGATACTGTGTGCTGGTTAACCTGATAGGCCCATACTTCGAAAAAACTGAGGTGCGCTTCCCCATAGGTGGTTGAAAAGGGCGTGTCAACAGCATCGAGACCATGAGCTATTTTAACCCGGCCTATTCTTGGCGTGTTGAAGCGGGCATCAAAAGTACACCATTGATGCTCAAGATAGACCTCAAAATAGGCATGAAAATCCATCGCCGTTCCGGGGTCATAACAACCGATATCGGGTAAATGTCCCGTGACATAGCGAGTAGGAAGATTCAAGGCCCTGCAGAGAGCGATGGCGACATGGGCAAAGTCACGGCAAACACCATAGCCACGAGCCATCACCTCCGAAGCCGAGAGATCGGAACGGCCCGAGCAGGTGACATAACGAATGTTCCGCTGCACCCAGTTACAGATGGCAATGACCCGGTCCCTTCCGTAAATCAGTGAGCCGAATTCATTAATGGAAAAGACGAGCATCTTGTCGGAATCACAATACCGGCTTGGGAGAGTATAACGAAGGAGGGCCGATGGGATGTTCTCAACCGGAACCGAGTATTTCTTTTGGTCGAGATCATCCGGTTGCGATGAAACTTCCACAAGAGCATCATGATGGATCACGGTTTCACCAGGTTGCAACACCCATCGGTACGTAAGGTTTCCGTGGGTGTCCTCAAATTCCTCTGCACCCTGCTCTGCGGGGAAACTCAGCTTTTCCTGGATGATGATTTGCTGGCTCTCCAACATCGGACGAACAAGCAACAGGATTGGCGCCGGCTTTATCGTTTGATACACAAGCCGACACCCGACACGCACCGTCATCTTTGGCGGGGCATCGCTGGAGGGATTTTTCTTTGCCTCAACCAGACTTGTCATTTCCGCAAGGATGAATGATTGCAGGGCATTCGTCTATGGAACTATTACGGCCCCTTGGGTGGACGTTGTGGTCGTTGTTGAGGTAGGAACCCTTCTCTCAGACACGTTGACGCAGCCATATAGTACGGCGAGTCCGACGATCAACAATGGGATATGAATTAGTTTCATTCCTGTATGATGAACTCTCTTAAGAAGCTGTGCTATGGGGTGAAGACCCAATGCATGCATCCGATCAACTTCACCCCATCAACCGATTTGTGCTCGAACACCTTCATGACAGACGAGTTCCTGATTCAAGATGATCTGTGCCACTCGCAGGCCTTGTAAAAGCTTCACTCATTAATCACGGAGACCAGGCGGGGTGGCGTAGCCCACAAATCGTGGATGTGTGGATCTGCTCTCGTTCACTTGAGACTCAGCCTTGATCTGAAAATCAAATACGCTAACACCCCACCTTGATTTGCCTTGATAGGATCGCCCGTCGCTAGAACCAACCATGATCCTGCCATGTGTATCCTTTTCTGTTCCAAGATAGATCATTGAATGCGTGATCGCAGGATCATGATCCGTTCTGCTCGTCGCCATCCAGAAAAGGATGTCGCCCGGTCGCAACTCGTCGAGTTCGAATGTCGTCGGGTTGTCGCTGAGTACTGCCCTAAATGCCCCTATTTTTCTTAGCCAACGATACTGCCCACTTGCATCCCTAGGGACATCGTTGAATCCATTGACTCTAAGGATGTAGGAGGTGAACCCCGAGCAATCCATCCCTCCCTTTTCTGGGTCGTCTGATCCGTAGGTGTAAGTCAGTCCTTGAGTGGTCAGGTCTAGGGCAGATTGAATCAGGCTCTTGACGCGAGGTAATTCACTGCTGAACTCCAGTATCTGATCAGTTGATATCGTTGCATTCGGAGAGGAGAGAGATTTTTTGCGCAATGAGTCACCGGTTGGTAATTCCGAGAAGGTTGATAAATCTGGTGCTGGATCAGTTGAATTCTTACGGGAACTCTGCTCTGGCGGGCTCGCAGTCAGTACTTGTAAATAGGTGCTTAAAACAGCCCAAACAAAGAGAAGTTTGAAAATCGCCACTTCTAATGAGGAGAGATTTTCACCAGTGGAACAGTAATTGACACCGATTCAGGGACTGAGGAAATCACTTCTTCCGATTTGATCAGTATCAATTGTTGGAGCACATTAGTTTCCTGGCCAGTTGTTTTTTCAATCTTCTCATTAAGAAGTTCCAACTCCTTTGTGTTAGGGGGTTGTTGATCAAAGGATTTCTGATGGATCCCCAAATTTAGTTCATTTTCTTGAGTATCTGATTTCATAAAAATTTTAGTTTGATGGGGGTGAGCAACCCCACATTCTAATAAACACCAACACTGCGCACTTGGGTTGTTGAGGTCGTACTATTTATGGCATCGGAGGAGGCACCTCGGGTTGTCGTGGTGGTTATCGAGGCAGTTGGGGACCTTTTTTCGCTGACGCTCAAACAGCCGCTGACAGAAATCAGTCCGATGACTATTAGAATGTGGATTCCCTTCATGCCTATAGAATGGACTTTCTAAAAAGCCATTGCTATGGGGTGAAGTCCTGATCTGCTGAACGGCCACCTGGGAGTGAACAGATCAAAACTGCAGTTCGGATGATATTGGTTGGGTGATGGTGTGGGTTCGATATCTGTAGAGATGTGCGACATGGTCACAGTCTTTTTTTGAGTGTTTGTTTTTGTGCCAAGAGATTTTCTCTGGCTTACTCATCAGAGGCGATGGTGATGGATTTTCTTACCCCTATGGTGAAAGATATTTTTGTCTGATCAATGGATACCTCTTCTTTACTTCAGCCAATGAATGTTCTCTATGCATGGATCCATCCGATGTCCGGCTGCTGCTGACAATTGCTCATGGAAGACGACTGGTTCCAACTTGTAGTCGATCAGTTTTATGCCGATCTGTATCGGTTTGGATTGAAGCTTTCGCGGAATCCCGAGGATGCATCGGATTTGGTGCAGCAGACTTTTGCGATTTTTGCGGCCAAGGGTGATCAGCTTCGGGAATCGGCAAAGGCCCGTCAGTGGCTTTTCACGACACTCTACCGGGAGTACGTGGCAAAATATCACAAAAACAAGCCATTGATTTCACTAGATGATGAAGAGATCGATCTTCCTGAACCAGCCGTGGAAAGTTCCGTTCATCGCGATGTCGAGCGGGGCGAGTTGCTTGGCGCTCTTGATCAACTAGAAGATCATCACCGGGCTATTCTCACGCTTTTTTATCTTAATCAGCATAGCTATAAGGAGATAGCAGTGACCCTAGCTGTTCCGATTGGAACAGTCATGTCTCGACTTTCACGGGCAAAAGAGATCCTCCGTCAAAAAATAGAGGAATTATCAAAACTACATGGAATAAATATCATCCCATTTTCCTCTAATGAGCAGGAGAAACTGTCCGGAGACTCCTGATTCCTCAATGACCACACAAGAAGCCAAACTGATTTTACAAGCTTACCGCCCAGGCAGTGAGGATGAGGAAGATCCGTTTTTCGCCGATGCTTTGGAATTTGCCCGGGCAGACAAGGAACTGGGTGAATGGTTCGCCCGGCAATGTGAGTTTGATCGGATGATGGGGAGTGCACTTCAATCAGAGATCCCTCCCTCCGGACTACGTGATGCAATCCTTGCAAGAAAAACACACCCGCTGGTCTCGAAAAAGGCAAAACCCTTCCATGTGTTAAGTATCCTTCTTTCAGGAGCTGCCGCCATCGTGCTTTTTGTAGGAATCGCCTTATTTCATGGAGGGTTTCATAATGGTAGCCGTTCCGCCGATCTGACTGTTGCAGCCTTTACCAGAGAGGCCCTTGATATCAAAGAACAGGGGAGAGTATCCCTTGCGACGAAAAGCACTGATCCCGCACAACTTCGAAAATGGCTTGCCGAACGAGGCGCGCCCAATGACTTCGTAGTCCCTCCAGGGTTGAATGGCATTCCCTCACTGGGTTGCCAAAGTTATGAGATGGGGGGAACAAAGGTTACCCTGATTTGCTTTGATTTAGGAAACAATCAGGTAGCCCACCTGTTCGTTATTGATAAATCCGCCCTGACGGATGCATCTCAAGATTCTCGTCCTGAACTTCGGGAAGAAAATGGGCTCGCGTTTGCCACCTGGACCTCCGGCAATAAAAGCTATGTGCTTACAGGTGACAACATCACAAGGGAAACCATTCAAAAACTGATTTGAACTTTCGGAAGGCCTCCGATTCAACGAGGTCATGAACTCACTTCATCCAAGGGACAAACCAACTTCCTGGAGGCAAGTTTAGAAAACGCTGATCTGACGGATGTGGAAATGCGGTGAATAAACTGGAAAAAAGACCAAGGATCAAGGTTGAAGGTTACTGGGGGAAAAGGCCGCCAAAAGGACTTTGGAAGTAATCGCTAAGTGCTAGGGTCGACAGAAAATAGGGACTGATACTGCCCTGGCAGGTCGTGGCTTTTTTCTGGAATGAAGATTTTAAATTATTTTTTGGAATAAAATAATAAGACAATGCTCCTATCACAACGGACAGAGTTTCCAGAAGGTAACTTTTTCCGTAACAAACAACCCAAAAAAAGGAAAAGACACCATCATGAAATCGAAATCACTACTAGCCGGCGCTGCAGTCGTCGGTTTACTTAGCGGATCCATGGCCACGCAAGTACGTGCCGAAAACAACGATGCGACCCAGATTGTCAATCCAGGGACAGCACTCCAGTCACTGGTTGCTGATACCAACTCCTGTAAGGGTAAAAACACCTGTAAGGGCAAAGGCGGCTGCAAGACCAGTGATAATGGCTGCAAAGCAAAGAATTCCTGCAAAGGAAAGGGCGGTTGTGCCACGGACGGCAGCAAAAGCTAAAATCAGTACGCAAATCGCAGGGGAGTGGCCATTCCACTCCCCTGCCTTTTAAAACTCATCATGCCTGCCAACGAATTCAATGGATTCACCGACTATGGAATCGGGATCGGGCTTCGCGTGCCGCATTATCGGCATATTCTGGCGGAAAAACCGCTCGTGGACTGGTTCGAGATCATTTCGGAGAACTTCATGGTGGAGGGAGGTCGCCCGCTGGAGGTGCTTGATCAAATCCTCGAACAATATCGGGTCGTCCAGCACGGAGTTGCGATGTACTTCGGATCAGCCGATCGGCTGAATCGTGAGCATCTCAAGCGCCTGAAACGGCTTGTGAAAAGAACTAAGACTCCTTGGCTCTCCGATCACCTTTGCTGGGGAAGCGTGGATGGCCGCTACACGCATGATCTTCTGCCGATGCCCTACACCTTTGCGGCTGCAAAGGTTACTGCCGACCGCATCCGTCAGGCGCGCGATTATCTTGAGGTGCCCATCTGCGTCGAGAATGTCAGCAGTTACGCTGAGTACCATGCCTCGGAAATGACCGAATGGGAGTTCCTATCCGAGGTCGTGGAGGCGGCTGACTGCGGCATTTTGATGGATGTGAACAATATCTATGTCTCCTCAGAGAACCATGGGTTCGATCCTTACGAGTATCTCAACAACATCCCCCATCATCGCGTGGGCCAGATTCATATCGCCGGTCATTCCAAATTCGAAAAGTACACGCTCGATACCCATGACCATCCGGTCCTTGACCCTGTCTGGAAAATGTATGCTCATCTCCTGAAAAAAACCGGACCGACCGCTACCCTGCTTGAGTGGGATGACAGCATTCCTTCCTTCGAGGAAGTACATCGCGAGGCGCTGAAGGCGAACCTTTTTCATAAAGCAAAAACACCAGCTGCTTCCTCTGGAGCCACCAGATAAATGAAATCGTTGGAAGCAAAGCCACAGCATAACAACGTTCGATCGCGGTCGGAACTCAAAGCATTCCAACAAAAAATGCTGGGAATGCTTTATCGCCCGCTGAGCCCTGATTGGAAAAGCCGAAAGAAAACCGACGAAGGTATCAGCGTCGTAAAAATCGCTGAGGGATTGATCAAACCTAACGATCGACTCACCTCCTTCGAAAGGTTGGAAATCTACAATCGGTGTTATTGGTTTCGTGTCCTCGACTCTCTCTATGACGATTTCCCAGGGCTTCTGGCACTGCTGGGAAACCGGAAATTTCTCAAACTCATAACGGCCTACCTGATTCGATATCCTTCCGAATCCTTCACGCTACGTAATCTTGGTTCACGTCTGGAATCATTTCTCTGCGAGGAGCCCGAATATGCCTCGCCCCTTCAGGAAATCGCCCTCGATATGGTCCGATTCGAATGGGCGCAGATCATCGCGTTCGACGAGATCGCGCGTGAACCAATTTCACCCAAGGATATCCAAAAAAGAGATCCTGAAAAACTGCGCATTGGCTTACAGCCCTACCTGGCTCTCCTTGAATTGAATCATGCGGTAGATCGATACCTAATTGCGGTCAAGAATCAGGAATTCGATGGTCTCCGCAAGGAGGCCAGCAATACCTCCAATGCAGCACCAGAAGGGAAAAATCACCGAAGGCGACTGAGTTTGCCGAAGCGGGAGAGAGTATGGCTTGCCGTTCATCGTTACGACAACATGCTCTATTATAAGCGTTTGGAACCCGCTGCTTTCACCCTTCTCAAGGAACTGGGGAAGGGGACTCCTCTTGAGATGGCGTGTGGGAAAGCCATCAAAAGGGATGGTTCAGCAAAACAAAAGGGAGTTCTGAAAGCCGATGCTTTCCAGGAAAAACTACAAGGATGGTTTGCGGAGTGGTCCTCCCTTCGATGGCTCACTCTTCCCAGCCCCAAAAAATAATCCAATGAAAAACATGATCTCAAAACTCATCTCCCTGTATGATTCGGTATTCAACCGCTTCGAATGGCCGCAATCCCTACTTCTTTTCTTTCTAAGGTTCTTCTGGGGGATCAGCTTTATCCAGACCGGTCTGGGAAAACTCCAGCATCTGGATAAAATCACCGGTTTTTTTACTTCCCTTGGTATTCCCTTTCCGGGGTTCAATGCCGCCTTGGTAGGAACCTTTGAATTTGGAGGAGGCATCCTTCTTCTCATCGGACTCTTCTCAAGATTTGCCGCGGCAACATTGACGAGTACCCTGATCATTGCCTATCTCACGGCAGACCTTCCGGCGGTGAAGGCCCTTTTTTCCTCAGACTTTGACAAGTTTTTTGCAGCTGATGAATGGCCCTTCTTGCTGGTCTGTCTGCTCGTTATTTCCTTCGGTCCCGGCAGGATCTCAGTGGATGCGATTTTGAAAAAATTTGTTCGCCCGAAGCTTCTGTTCAAATGATTTCGTTAGGCTCCAGCAAAATTAGCGGGATCCTTATCCTTCTGATTTTTTGTAGCCTCAAGGTAGTTTGTGGAAAAGAGCCTCAAGTTTTCGAGAGCGGAACTCAGCAAGTTTCACTGTTGGAACTCTACACTTCAGAGGGATGCAGTAGTTGTCCTCCTGCCGAGTCTTGGTTCAGTAGCCTCAAGGACAATTCTTCGCTTTGGGAAAAATTCGTTCCTGTAGCTTTCCATGTGGATTACTGGAATGACCTTGGATGGATTGATCCGTATTCTAAAGCGGATTACTCGGACAGACAGCGCGCTTATGCAACCGCCTGGCACTCGGAGAGCATTTACACGCCCGAGTTCATTCTCAATGGCAGGGAATGGAAGCTGGACTCACTGGAGATCCCACAATCGAGAAAAAGTGCCGGCTCACTCAAAGCCACGGTAACGGATGACGGAAATGTTGAGATTCTTTTTAAACCGCTAACTCAAAGCTCTTCTTCCTATGAGGTGGAGGTGGCGCTCCTGGATTGCGGAATCAGCAATACTGTGGCCCGCGGTGAAAATGCCGGGAGAACATTACATCATGATTTTGAGGCACGAGTTCTCTTGAATTCTGAATTAACGCCATCCAAAGAGGGGATATTCAAAGCCTGGGTTACTCTTCACTCCCACATTGCATCTCCCGCCTCTGCCATCGCCATCTGGGTACGATTAAAGCAGAGTTTGGAACCGATTCAGGCTGTTGGGGGATGGCTACATGAAAATGCCAAGAACAAGGAATCTGGAGCTGGTTGAAGATTGTTTGGAATAAAGCTCCACCATCAATGCTCCGATAAGTCATGAAACAACATCTTTTGAAGCAAGTTTTCGGACTTCTCCTCATCATGCTAATTGCCGGATGCAAGCAGGGCAAAAGCGGAGAATCCATATCAAACACCCCAACAAATGCCATGATCCAAAGTAAACAGTTCCAACCCATACCCCCCGAAGAGAGAAAGCAGAAGCTAACGGCGATTCAGTATGCGGTGACACAAATGGCCGATACCGAGCCGGCATTTCAGAATGAGTTTTGGGACAATCACAAACCAGGAATCTATGTCGATGTGGTTTCCGGAAAACCGCTCTTCAGTTCCCTGGACAAGTTTGATTCAGGGTGCGGTTGGCCCAGTTTCACCAAACCGGTAAATGCTCAGGAGGTCGTCGAAAAGACCGACTCAACGTTTGGCATGGAAAGGACGGAAGTGCGTTCCAAAACTGCCGATTCTCACCTGGGCCATGTCTTTGACGATGGGCCAGCTCCCGGTCATCAGAGGTACTGCATCAATTCGGCTTCCCTGAGATTCATTCCTGTGGAGGAGATGGCGGCGGCAGGTTACGGCAACTTACTGGAGCCCTTTGTGACGGCTGGACTTATTAAACCCTCACCCAAAAAGGAAACAGCAATCGTTGCGGGTGGCTGCTTTTGGGGGATGCAGGAAATCATACGAAAACTACCGGGCGTGATCAGTTCGAGGGTTGGTTATACGGGTGGGCATGTTCCAAATCCTAGCTATGAAGATGTTTGCACCCATACGACGGGTCATGCAGAGGCTGTGGAAGTGGTGTTTGATCCGAACGTTCTGAGTTACGAGCAGTTCCTGGGGTTTTTCTTCAGGATGCATGATCCGACAACCCAGAACCGCCAAGATAATGATATCGGTGATCAATATCGCTCGGCAATTTTCTACACCAGCGAGCAGCAGAAAGAGACTGCTGAAAAGGTGAAAGAGAGTGTCGATAAATCAGGAAAATGGAAAAATCCCATTGTGACAGAAATCACGAAGGCGACCGAATTCTATCCTGCAGAAGAATATCATCAGGATTATCTGGAAAAGAATCCCGGCGGCTATACCTGCCACTTCTTGCGGAACTGAACAGTTGGCCCAAGCAGGGTGAGGTGATAGGATGTCCTCTAAGTGACGATACCCGTTTAACTCCAGAGGCGGCGGTCGAGATTCCGGTAGCTGAGTGCCTCCAGCAGGTGGTTTGTGGCGATGGATTCACTTCCCGCCATATCGGCGATGGTCCTGGCTACCTTCAGGATGCGGTCATAGGAACGGGCGCTGAAATTGAGATCAGTCATGGCTCGTTTCAGTAGCTCATTTCCAGAGTCATCGAGTCGACAATGCTCTTTGAGTTGAGCATGGCTCATCCGGGCATTGCAGGAGGTTTTCCTGCTTTTTGCAAACCGTCGGTTTTGGATTTCCCGTGCTTTCAGGATGCGTTCCCGAATGGAGGCTGATGACTCTGCTGGAACTCTATCGGAGAGATCCTTGTATTCAACGGCCGGGGCCTCGACATGAAGATCAATGCGGTCAAGTAGTGGTCCGGAGATGCGTTGGCGATAGCGTTCGACCTGTCCTGGAGAACAACGACACTCGCGTTTCGGATCTCCGAAATAGCCGCACGGACAGGGGTTCATCGCGGCTACCAGCATGAAGGCGCAAGGAAAGGTCATTGTTCCTGAAGCCCGAGTTACCACAACTTTACCATCCTCAAGAGGCTGACGGAGTACTTCGAGAGTTGAACGATGGAACTCCGGTAACTCGTCGAGAAAAAGCACTCCGTGATGGGCCAAACTCACTTCTCCGGGAGTGATGTTGGAGGTTCCTCCGAGCAGGCCAATGTCGGAAATGGTATGATGGGGATCCCTGAATGGGCGTTGCAGCACAATCGAATCGCCGGAACGCAGGAGTCCGCAGACGGAATGAATCTTTGTGATTTCAATGGCCTCTTCAAGGGTCATGGGAGGCATGATGGTGGGGATGCGCTTGGCAAGCATCGACTTGCCCGATCCGGGAGGGCCAAGCAAAAGGAGGTTGTGACCACCGGCAACCGCAACCTCAATCGCCCTCTTTACCTGATGCTGACCTTTGACCTCTGAAAAATCGACATCGAACACCTGCGCGCTGCTTTCCGGATTTTCCGCTGCATGGATTGCCGGAACCAGTTCCGTTGCCTTGGATAAGAATTCATAAGCCTCCCGCAGGTTTTTCACCCCATAGACATCGATGCCCTGTACCACTGCGGCCTCCCGTACATTCGCCAGAGGAAGCAATACAGCCTTTTTTCCCCGTGCGCGGGCTTCCAAGGTGAGAGGAAGGGCTCCTTTGATCGGCCTGACTTCGCCAGTCAGTGCAAGTTCTCCGGCAACAGCACATCGTGACAGGCGGGAAAGCTCCACTTCCTGATCGGTTGCGATCATGCCAAGAGCAATCGGAAGATCAAAACTTGGGCCCTGCTTCTTGATGTCAGCGGGAGCAAGATTGACCGTGGTGCGCTTGCGCGGCCAGCGGTAACCGCTGTTGGAAAGTGCCGCGATGACCCTATCCTTGCTCTCCTTCACCGCCGTGTCAGGAAGGCCGACCACGACGATGCTTGGTTCCCCTGGACCCGTATTCACTTCGATCTCGATTTCAGTGGCATCAATGCCGACCACAGCAGCGGAAAAAACACGTGTTATCATGGAGGAGAGCGGGAGCATCCATCGCATGGGGAGGGGATTTTGTAAACTGGTGATGCGAAATTCAAAAAGATTTCGAACGCACAGCCATGGACCTGTGTCAAATAGAACAAAGGAATACAACAAACTTCCTACTCAATATGTCCTACGAAGATTCAGATTCAGGTTTCCAACTTTACCTCCGGCAGATCGCGCAGTATGCGCTGTTGACACCTGCCCAAGAGGTGGTTCTTGCTGCCAAGATTAAGAAAGGAAACAAGGCGGCCAAGGCTGAAATGATCCGCGCCAACCTGCGCCTTGTGGTCAAGATTGCCCGCGACTATGCCAATCTGGGACTTCCTCTGATGGATCTGATTTCCGAAGGAAATATCGGATTGGTCAAGGCGGTCGAGCGCTTTGATCCTGCGAAGGGTGGCAAGCTCTCCACCTATGGTTCCTGGTGGATCAAACAGTCGATCAAGCGCGCCCTTGCAAATCAGGGTAAGACAATCCGTCTCCCTGTCCACCTTGTGGACAAGATCGCCAAGATCCGTCGGGTAGGCGCGGGACTCAGTGATGAGTTGGGTCGTGAAGCGACGGACGAAGAAATCGCCGAGGAGGTCGGCATGAATGCTGCCAAAGTGACGAAGCTCAAACAGGCATCGATTCGTCCCGCATCCTTGGATGCCCCCGTGGGTGATGATGACTCTGCGGAGTTCGGTGATCTCGTGGGGGATGTCATGGCCATTGATCCCTTTGAACAACTTCGGGATAAGAACCTTCAGGAGGAGGTTGGTGATTTGCTGGAACAGCTCGATGATCGTGAACGCAAAATCATTGACGCCCGTTTCGGGCTGGATGGCTCCGAACCGATCACGCTTGAGGAAGTCGGTGTGAAGTTTGGTGTGACTCGGGAGAGAATACGTCAGCTTCAGAATATCGCATTGAGCAAAATGCGTCGGGCTCTGAACAAACGGGAAAAATACAATCCCGAGGTGCTGGCTCAGGCTGCTTAGAAATAGTATTCGGATTGCAGGAGTTACTTCCCCTTAGGTTACCAACATCCTCAAGGGGAAGGGGGCGAAGGCGACGCAGCCTGTCTAGGGAACGGTTTCTTGCAACGGCGAAAAGCCATGTGGGGAATTTTTCCGGGTCGCGCAGCAGACAGCGGTGACGGTGAGCTTTGAGGAATGTTTCCTGGGCGACATCCTCGGCCTCCGATGCATCCTGTAGAATACCGTAGGCCACCGCGCAGATTTTTCGTCCCATGAACCGGATGACTGATTCGAAAGCCTCGTCGTCCCCACGGAGGGCGCGACGGATGATTTCTGGTTCATCAGGACTCATAGTATATACGGAGGGGAAAACATGGCTTTATAGAGAAGACGCACGAGATGCGTGATCCGCGCGAAATATTTTCTCAGATTCTCCGGAAAAGGAACGGTGAGGGAGAAATCCGTGTCAGGCGCGTTCTTTCAGTCGATGTAACAGACCTCCGTGGCGGTTGCGTGTAGACTCATTCCGCACGGCGGTTCCGAGAGCTTTCTTCTGACCGATGAGAACAACCATCCGCTTGCCTCGGGTGACGCCGGTATAGAGGAGGTTGCGCTGGAGCAGAAGGTATTGCTGCATGGCCAGTGGGATCACGACCACAGGAAATTCAGAACCCTGGCTTTTATGAATCGTGATGGCGTAGGCGAGTTCCAACTCATCAAGCTCGCTGAATTCATAAACGAGATCCCGTTTCCCAAACCGGATGAGAAGCTGTTTTTCCTCTTTGTCTAGCGATTGGATTCGCCCGATGTCGCCGTTGAATACTTCCTTGTCATAGTTATTGGAAGTCTGGATCACCTTGTCGCCAACACGGAAAAGATTGCCATAGAGCTGATGTTCCGCACGAAACTCGCTGCGGGGATTGAGAGCTTCCTGGAGTCGGATATTGAGTTCCTTGATGCCTAAATTCCCGCGATGCATTGGGGAAAGAATCTGGATGTCTTGGATCGGATCCACTCCGAGATGTTTCGGAAGCCGGTCGCGCACCATGCTGACAAGGGTTGCCGCGCATTCCTCCGTATCCTCCCGGTCAATGAAAACAAAATCCGAATCTTTGCTCGTCTCGAAGATATCTGGAATATCACCCCGATTGATGGAATGAGCACCGGTGATGATGCGGCTGTCTCCCGCCTGTCGGAAAATCTCCGTCAAGTGAACGACAGGAATTAGCCCGCTGCGGATGGTATCAGCAAGAACGAGACCTGGGCCGACGCTTGGCAACTGATCCGCATCGCCGACGAGGATCAGGCGCGCCCTCCGTGGCAGGGCGTCGAGTAATCGGCTCATCAGCGGCACATCGACCATGGAGATTTCGTCCACAACAACGACATCACCTTCAAGGGGGTTGGAGGCATTTCGTTGGAAGCCTCCGCGTGCTGGCTGGAACTCAAGCAATCGATGAAGTGTCGAGGCTTCAAGTCCCGTTGCCTCAGCCAGTCGCTGTGCGGCGCGTCCTGTTGGTGCCGCGAGAATGCATTTGAGTTTCTTTGCCGTGAGAATCTTCAGCAGAGATTGCAGCAGGGTGGTTTTCCCAACGCCAGGGCCTCCTGTGATGACCACCACTAGGCTGCGCAGCGCAGTGGTTAGCGCCTGGTGTTGGCTTGGCGAGAGCGGACGACCTGTCTTTTCCTCGACCCAGGGAATCGCTTTTGTGGCATCGATCGGAGGCTCCGGTTCGGAGGCCTCGGCGAGTCGTCGCAATGCCCGAGTGATCCGTTCCTCGGCTTCACGCAGATAAGGAAGAAAGACGAGTTCTTCCCCGGCGATCTTCTCCGTCAGGATTTTATTATCCCTAAGATGTCGGGCGAACGCCTCCTGAACCACCGATTCGTCGACCTGAAGTAGCTGTGTGGTCCCCTCGATCAGTTCGTTTCGTGGTAGGGCGCAATGACCTTCGCCTGTTGCCTGATCAAGAAGATGCTCCAACGCGGCGCGTGCACGGAGTAGCGAATCTGCCTCAAACCCAAGCTTCTCAGCAACGTTGTCGGCAGAGTGAAATCCGATGCCATGAATGTCGCGGGCAAGCCGGTAGGGATCATTGCGGATCAGTTCGACCGCCTCGCTGCCGTAGGTTTTGTAAATTCGCACAGCGCGGTTTGTGCCGATCCCATGGGCATGGAGGAAGATCATGATGTCTCGTACCACTTTTTGTTCCGCCCACGCCTCCTTGATCCGCTGGCGGCGTTCGCGTCCTATTCCTTCGACTTCCTGTAAGCGTTTCGACTGATTTTCAATGATATCAAATACCTGATCGCCAAATTTCTTTACCAATTTCGTGGCGTAGACCGGGCCGATTCCCTTGATCATTCCGCTGCCGAGATATTTTTCGATGCCTTCCAGCGAAGTCGGAGGCTGGGTCTTAAGCGTATGAGCTCGAAGTTGCACCCCGTGATCACGGTCCTGTTCCCAAGTTCCCTGACCGGTGATCCATTCTCCTGCCGCAACGGAGGGGAGGGTGCCCAGGACGGAAACAGGTTCCTTGCGACCCTGCACCTTCACTTTGAGGACACAGAAGCCGTTCTCCTCGTTGTGGAAGGTAACCCGTTCCACTTGTCCGCTCAAGGCATCCTCCGGGCCCCCCGGAATCGGCTCGGTGGAGGGGCGTTTGCGGAAAGGACGACGGGGAGGCATTGACGAGAAGTTAGCATGAAGCGCCACGTGACGCTTTCAGAAACTCCAACTCCTTCAGGATACGCCGGATGGAGTGAAAATGTGAAACCGGTGGGGAATTTTCCCTATGGCGTGTGTCGAAATCGTAACAAATCAATTCTTCCCCGGAGCGTTGCTCACCCTCTAGTTGAAGCGCGTTGATACGCAGATTTTGTCACCAAATCCAAAAACCCAACAAACCAATGAAAAAAATTACGATCAAAAGTATTGCCCTCGCTGCCTGCCTGCTGGGTGGCACCTTCACTGCCCAAGCGCAGCTTAATACCAATGGGATCACCCATGTGATCTATATCCTGCTCGAAAACCGCAACTGGTCCCAGAATGAATACAGCTACGGAGAGCAGATCATGGGCAGCACCAATGATGCCCCTTTCCTTAACGCCCTAGTGACAGCTGGCAATCCAGTTGCCGCGCAGGTCTCCTTTGCTTCCTGCTATCACCATGTGCTCGCCAAGACAAACGGAACCTCTTCAGGAACCAGTTACGATGGCACGACCAATACGAGTGCCTCGGTTCACCCTTCCGAGCCAAACTATGTCTGGATGGAAGCGGGTAACAACTTCAGCAAGTACGATGACAATGAACCCTATAAACTGGGTTTATCTTCATCCAATTCGGTTGCTCAGATGTGGGCATATGCCACCAATCATCCGAATGTCACCACGCAGAACCTGTCCGCTTTGATCCAGCAGTCCGGTCTGACTTGGAAGTCCTATACCGAAGGTGTCAACCAGTTGGCCACAAATGGCAGCAACTTCAACTACTTTAACGTTACAGGCTCCGGGGGTAATGCATTGACCGCATCTCCTGCTCCCAGCAATCAGTGGACCGTTCCGGTCTCCAGCTTCAGCGGTACCAGCACGAATTATGTGAATCCGTACAACGGTAGCCACCAGTACAATTTCGCCGTGAAGCACACGGGACAGATCTTCTTCCCCGCCACCAGTGGCTGCACGGTGAACACTGCCAATACAAACACATCGAATCCCTTGGCATCCAATTATCCTCCGCTTCCTCAGTTCGCCAGTGACTTGACCAACGGTACTCTCGCTAATTATGTCACCATCACTCCCGACCAGTACAACGACGGTCATACTGCCCTGACGCTTGGCAATTATGGAACGAACGGTTGGACGAATCCTGAGACAACCAGCAACTCGGCTTGGTGGAACACAAACAATGGTGTCATGGTTTACCAAACCAACACGGTGAACCAGAATGACCGTGTCCGTATCGCGCAGATGGACAACTTCTGCGCCATCATTGTGGGTCAGATCACGAACTCGGCAGTCTATCAGCAGGGTCACACGGCGATCGTCATCTGGACGGATGAAACTGAAACCAGCCTGAGTGCATCCAATGGGATCACACCGCAGAACGATTTCAATCACACGCTGTCTGAGATCGTCATCTCGCCCCTTTGTAAGGGTAATGCCTACAACAGCCTGCTGAACTACACTCACTCCTCGGATATCGCCACGATGCAGAAAATCTTCGGAGTGACGGCCAGCACGCCTAGCGGTTACCTCAATGACGCGGCCAATGCCTCGTACAGCTCAGGTGGTATGGTTGGAACTTCCCAGACTAATGGTAATGTCTATTCCGGCACTCCGAGTGCAGCGGGTCCAGCCTCAGCCACGAACTTTACGGGTACGGCATTCACCCAGTCGAACAGCCCGACCGGTGGGTTCGGAACCAACACCGCGTTGGATCTTTCGGATCTCTTTCAGTCAAATGTAATCCCTGCAACGCTTCCCGGACTACCAGTCTCAGTGGCCGGGTTGTCCTTCAATCACAAGACCGGAGTCTATACCCAGGCGGTGACTGTGAAAAACACATCGGGTTCAACAGTCGGCCCTGTCTTCCTCGTTCTTAGCAGCCTTGGATCGAATTATACGCTGACCAACAAGACGGGAAATACGGTGAATAACAGTCCTGGCAGTCCATACATCAATGTGACGAACAGTCTGGGTGCCGGTGCCTACTCGGTTGTCACTCTGCAATACACCTCAACGGGGGGTGCCCTTTCCTTCACCCCCTACGCCGCCACTGGGACACCCTAACCTGATCATCGACCAAATACTGATCACCATAATCCAATCATAACGCAACCATCCCGTCCGGTGAAAGCTGGACGGGAGTTCTAAAAAACCTAAAAAACAATGAAAATAACACGCACGCTGGGCGCAGTCGCCGCCCTCTTTACAGCCAGTCTCCTGTTTACTCAGGCTGCCAAAGCCCAAACACCAATTCCGAATCTGAGTTACAATGTCACGATCTCTAACTTGAATGTTCTTCCGTTCACAAACGGTGAGTATTTTCTGGATCTGAATCTCATCACCGGTTCAGGAAATGTCACCAACACCGTGACGCTCAGTAACTTCACCTTTACGGGTGGAGGTGTGGATGGCAGCAATCCCGGCAACTACACGAACGGCAATGTCACTGGCAGCTTCGCTTCGAGCATTGTGTTCTCCTCTCTCATTGGCCAGGGCGGTCAGGACAACGAGCTGACGGAGGCATTCTCGACGAATGTGACAAGCATCAGCTTCAATGTGAACGCTACAATCAATGATGAGGTTGTCGGAAATGGCGTTGCCACACCTGATCAGTTCTATGTTGATGTTCAGGATACAAACGGCACCTACATCCCCACCACCGATGCGAGTGCATCCACACTGGTTAGTGAAACCATCGCCTCGACCAACAACTCCGCCTCTGTACAGTACTTCAATGGCACGGGAGCAGCAGCCGGTGTGACTGCGGTTCCAGAGCCCTCGACCTATCTCCTCTTCGGGCTGGGTGCACTTGCGCTTGTGATCGCATACCGTCGCCGTTCGGCCTAATCGATTCCGACGGTTCACAACTTTATTCCCTCCAGCTGAGGCAGTGATGTCCGGCTGGAGGGAAAAGCATTTTGATCCTCCCTTACGAACCAATATGCTTAACCAGCATCAACCCAACAGTATCAATGCGCTCTAAGTTTACCCTTTCAATGGTGTCAGCAACGTTTCTCTTTCTTGGATCTTCATTCCTTCTTGAAGCGAGCCAATCAACAAATTCTGGATCAAATGCCTATGTTGAAACTGATCTTGTCTGCGATGATGCGTACTACACGTTGCAAGGATACAACGAAACGAACAAACCAGGGCTGATGAAGAACGGCAATATGATTGATTCCTGGGGAATTGGAATCCGTCCCCCTGGAGCAGGTGGCCATTTTTGGATAGCCAATGCCATGAGCGGGACTGTCTCGGAATATATCGGGGATGTGAACGGTGTGCCACTGCATCAGGACGGATTGAAAGTGGTGTCCATGGATCTTCCCCGCTGGACGGATCATGGCTTTGCCGTCGTTACCGGTCTCGCCTACAACGTTGCCTCCGACATCAAGGGGCAGCCGATAGAATTTCCTGTCTCCGGTCCTGCTGACGACAGGTCAACCAACCCCCCTGCTCCCATATCCGGAGGCACCTCGGGTTCGGCGGCCTTCGCCTTCGTCACCGAAGACGGATGTGTGAACGCCTGGCGTCAGAATACGAAAGTTGCCATGCAGACCGCCCCGCTGATCATCAATTACTCCAAGACAAGTGTGTTTCCCTATCATGCCAACTGTGTCTTTAGCGGCTGTGCCCTGACAACCAACGCCTATACGACGGATGCATTTGCCAAGCTGGGAGGAAACCATCTCTTTGCCACCGATTTCCGGAGCGGTGCCATCCAGGTTTTTGACAACAAGTGGAAGGATGTGACCTCGTCCTATCACTTCGAGACCCCCAAGGATGTCAAAGATCTCCATGCCTTTAACATTGCCGATCTGGGGGGGCATCTTTTTGTGACCTACGCCCTGTTTACAGGCAACAGTGATGAGGGGATGGAGGAGGAGGATGGGCGCGGTCCTGGTTTCGGGCACCTCGTGGAATACGATGAAACGGGAAAACTTATCAAGGATTTCAAGGATAAGGGAATGCTGAATGCACCTTGGGGACTAGCCATCGCTCCACCGACATTTGGAAAGTTTGGCGGGAATCTTATCGTGGCCAATCTGGGGGATGGCACGATCGCGGCATTCGATTTGAAGTCCGGAAGGTTTCTTGATCAGTTAAAAGATGATAAAGGGAATGTGATCAGCATCGACCGCATCTGGGGGATCACTTTTGGAAACGGAGTGAGCCTTGGTGATGCCAACTCTCTCTACTTTGTAGCGGGCCCGAATAACGAAACCTGCGGCCTCTTTGGAAAACTTACCGTGGCAGCAGCAGCCCCAAAATCCGCAGCATCTCCTCAATCTACCCCTGCGGTCAAATAGCTGACCCATTTCTTCTCTGGCAATGGACAGGACTTTTCTGTCGCTGGCCGACGTCTTTCATTTTGGGAGAGCAAGGATGCGCTTTGTGTTTTCAGATTTCATGATTTTTATCCTGTGTCCGCTAGAGAAGGATCATCTCCCGCCATTCCTGTGCTCGGTGAAAGTCACGAACGGGGTGGGGCGACGTGCTTGAAATAATCGGAATGACTCCTGTTCCGTACTCATAGCGCCCACAACTTACACGGATGAGATCTCCTTGTTGTCCCATCACTGGAATGGTGATGCTGGCATTCCATCCTGTGGAAGTTTCAGAGGCATGGGCGCTCAGTGGGGGGGCGGAGAGGTATTCCTCTATTTTCCGCTCGCCTCTCCTGACGGCGGCGACGGCATTCTGATCGGGATAGTGAAGTGCCAGCATCATGCCATTTGGCGCGATCTGATATTCGTAATAACCGACCTCATCGACTTGCTGAACAAATAGCTCCACGACATCGCCCAGCTCCCAGAGTCGCTGTTGATGAGCAGTGGCCTTGGTACCCACCTTGGGTTGCTTCAGATCCGCCTGAAACCGGAGTGTTCCATCACCTAGTTCGATTTGAACCACTCCCGGATGAAAAGTCGGTTCGTTTTCCGGAAGCCAGGATTGGGAAAAGGTGAGGTGCAACAACAACAGCCTTGAAAAACAGGTGCTGTGTGTCGAACAACAAATTCAACACTCTATAAGTCCATCGCTAGAAGATTATTTTTTGGCAGTGAGATCCAATGTCGGCCGTGGCATTTCGTCCTTTTCATAAATGGATTTTGCGGAGCCAAGAATCAACGGATCAGGCGGGCGAACGATATGCTTGTCCTTACCGTCATACGGAATCGTATGAAGTACATGGCGGATGGCATTGAGACGTGCCCGTTTTTTGTCATCAGAGCGAACGATGGTCCAAGGAGCATCGGCCGTGTCTGTATAGAAGAGCATTGCCTCTTTGGCCTTGGTATAGGTATCCCAACGGGCAAGGGACTCCACATCCATCGGACTGAGTTTCCACTGTTTCAGGGGATCACGTGCCCGGCCCATGAAGCGGCGCAGCTGCTCCTCGCGACTGACCGAGAACCAGAATTTAAAGAAATATTTTCCACTTCTCACCAGCATCCGCTCAAACTCCGGCGTTTGACGCATGAACTCCAAGTAGTCATTGGGAGAACAAAATCCCATCACCTGCTCTACCCCGGCTCGATTATACCAAGAACGGTCGAAAAAGACGATTTCTCCGGCGGTTGGGAGTTGTTCGACATAGCGCTGGAAATACCACTGTCCTTTCTCCTGCTCTGACGGTTTGGCGAGCGCCACCACTGGAGCGCCGCGCGGATTGAGAAACTCAGTAAAGCGTTTGATCGTCCCCCCTTTGCCTGCGGCATCACGTCCTTCAAAGAGCATGACCACCTTAGCTCCGGTCTTTTGAACCCACGCCTGCATCTTAACGAGTTCGATCTGGAGAAACTTGGCCTCCTTTTCGTATTCCTTGTTCTTAATGCATTTGTCGTAAGGATAGCTGGCACAGATAATCTCCCTTTTACTGGTGCAGGCATTCACACGGGCGATGATTTCCGCCGGTACCGATTCCTTGATTCGCTGGTCGATCAGTTTGATCATCGGAAACGAATCCGCGCTGCGTGGATCAATCACGCTTTTGGAAAGATCGATCTTTTTCCCCTTTGCTGGTTTTTTAGGAATAGAGGATTTCGGAGTTGAAGGAATTTCCTTCTTCTTAGCAGGAAGAGGCAGGGCGGGTTTTTTTTTCACGGCGGGCATGATTTAAAAATAAGCGAAATTTGTGCCATAAATTAGCAAAGCAACGGATTTTTCTGAATTGATTGTAATCTTCCGAGAAATTTTCAAAGTTGCTTCATGACTCTTTCTGAATCTGATTTCATCGATCTGCAGACGCTGACAGGAGTCATGCGGACACACCGCTTCCGTCCCGGTACTGGCGTCTGGCCCGGAGTGATTCTCTATTCAGAGATCTATCAAATGACCGGACCAATCCAACGCTTGGCGTCACGATTGGCCGGTGAGGGATTCGAGGTGCTCGTGCCGGAAGTCTATCATGAATACGAAGAGCCGGGCACGGTGCTTGGTTACGATAAGGAGGGAACAGATCGCGGGAATTTTCTCAAATTTGAAAAACCTGTCTCCTCCTTTGACAGTGATTCCCGAGCATTGATTGAATATCTGCTGAATCGCTTCGAATATCCGTGGAAGGGGGTTGGGACACTTGGATTCTGTCTTGGCGGACATCTTGCTTTTCGTGCTGCCCTAGATCCTCGAGTTACGGCAAGTAGCTGTTTTTATGCGACAGACATTCATTCAGCTACACTAGGACACGGAAAACACGACGATACTCTGAGCCGCAGTGGGGAGATCGAGGCGGAGTTACTTCTGATCTGGGGGCGTCAGGATCCTCATGTGCCCGCTGAAGGGCGTCGGCTTATTTACGACACACTCACCGAGAAACAACGGAACTTCCAGTGGCATGAATTCAATGCCGCCCATGCCTTCGCGCGCGATGAGGGGATTCGGTACGATGCGGCATCCACGAGGATTGCATGGGAATTAACCATCGAACTCTTCAAGCGCACGCTTGCTTGAGTTCTGGATCGCTCACTGTTTATTTTTAGGTTCGGTTGGGGAGTGATTCAGTTTGGCGGTGAGAAAGAGGAAGACGACCCGAGGGCCGGTATTCGAAGGGATGTTCTCATTGAAGGATTCTTTGCCGTTCATTTTTACCGGAAGAGGGATGCCGATTGTCTGGCCGTCATTCAAGGCTTCGAGGAAGTACGACTCCTTCGTGGTGAAACTTGGAGTTTCAAGTCCAGTAGTTCCCTTGATCATGCCATCAAAATGGGTAAGCCGACTTACGCCGGAAATGGTAATTTTTCCCTCCTGCCAGGTGGGGGTCACTTCGACGGAAACACCGACATCCATTTTTTTCAGCTCCTGAGGGGTCCAGTTGCCGTTTGAATGATTTTCACAGGCAGTGGGAAAGATCATTTCGTTTGCGATCATGATGCGGCATTTTTGCCCATCCCTGACGGTGACTTTAGGAGCAGAGAGAAGATCCATTCCACACAGTGAATGATTTTTATCTGAGAAAAAACTGAGGTTGCCCTTTGTTACTGCGGCATCAATCCGAAGTCTGTTGGCTGTGTAGACTGATTCGTCGATTGCCATAAATCTTGTTTCAATCGTGATCTGTCTCGCCTTGGAATCTCCGGCGATGGGTTTGGGTTCTTCTCCTGAGAGTCGGGAGATTGAAAAGATGCCGAACAGTCCCAGAAAGGCCACCCCCGAGAGGGCGACAAGGAGAGGACTCGCCGCTCTACGCCGCAATGAGGGAGTGAGAATGGCCCGGAGGCGTTTCTCTATCCGGGGAGAGGAGGCCATTGCAAGGGCCGCAGTCCTTCTTGCTCGCGAGGCAATCTCAACAAGCGTTTGCGCGTAGTCGGCGGCGGGAAAGTTTCGGTTCAGGACAATGTCGTCGCACGCCTGTTCCCGTTCACGGCGAAGGCGTACGAGGGCAAGGCGGACAAGAGGATGCCACCAATACAGAGCCTCCGTTAATGCGAGAAGGGGCTGTATCCGATGATCGCCACGTCGCAGATGCGCGAGTTCGTGGCAGAGGACCATGGTCAGTCGTTCTTCGGGCCATGCGGCAGCATCGGCGGGAAGAATGATTACAGGTCGGAGCCATCCCGTCAGTGCTGCGACGGGGAGTTCTTCCGAGAGCAGAAGGGGAGGCAAGACCTCTTCGCCTAGGAGTTTTTGGACTTTCCAGGGGAGAAGAAAAGGAACGGAGCGGCGACGCAGAGAGTGGAGCGAGAGGAGCCCGCTTCCGAGGCGTGCCGATTGCACCACGATGCCGCCGATCAGAAGAAGAGCCAGAAGAGTGCTCGCATCTGGCTTGGGATAGAGTGGTTGCTGTTGTATCAGGATCGGCGGGTTTGCAGGAGAAGATGTTGCCGGAGTTATTGCCCTCCATTTGGCTTCAATGAGAGTGATTGGGGAAATGGGAGGAAGAGTCCTCTTCGGTGCCCAGAGGATGCCGCAAGGAATCAGTGCTGCTGCGGCAAGGGAAAGAAGGATCACCCAGTACCGTTCCGCAGCGGAAGCGGAGCGCATCAGGAATAACATCCCGAAGGCTCCTGTCAGAATCAGCGAAGAACGAAGCATCACATCGCAAAGAAAGCCGAATTCGTTGTGCATAGGTGGTATCAATTCTCCGTGGAGGGTTGTTTTTCCCGGGCCTGTTCGATCATCAGCTTGAGACGATCGAGTTCTTCGGGGGTGATTTTTGTTTCTTTTGAGTCGAACAGAGTGGCGATGAGTTGTTCTCGCGAGCCGTTGAAGAGTGTCTCCAGAACGCGCTGGAGGATCGAGTGACGTCCCTGTCTCTGCGTGATTGTTGTCCTGTAGATGTAGCGGGGGCCGTCGCTCTCGTGAGTCAGGACTCCTTTTTCTTCCATGACGCGGAGAAGGGCGCGCACGGCGGAGTAGGAGGGAGGATCGGGGAGACACTCCCGGATTTCCGCGGCTGTGCCCTTGCCTTCGGCAAGAAGGATTTCAATGACCTGCCTTTCACGTCGGCTGAGTTTGTTTTCCCAAGATAATTTCTGTTTCATGCTGGTTTTCCAGCACAGTGCTGAAAAACCAGCATTCAGGTCAATGCTTTTTCTAGGGAATCTTCAGCCTATTTCAACACCAATCCCGAGATCATCACATCGGAGCAGATTCTCTGCTTTCCAGATTAATTCCAGGCGCAACCCTACCCCTTCAGTTCATATGCCACCACATCGAGTCCCGGGATTTGGTTGAAGTGTTTTGCATTACGGGTGAGAACCGGGATGCCTCGCGCCACGGCGCAGGCGGCGATCCAGAGATCGGGATAGTCGGGGGCTTTCCCATTTCCGGCCATGACTCCCCAGAGCTCGCAATAGCAATCCATTGTCTTTTGATCCAAGGCGAGCAGAAGGAATCCGCTGTAAAAAGACTCCAGTTCGATGAGTGTGATGCCTTTGAATAGGGCACCCCTTGAGAATTCTGCCTGTGTGATCCAGGGAACAACCAAGGAAGCTTCTCCAGCTTTCTCAATAAGGTCACTGATTCGATTGCGTTTGCTGCCAAACCTCCAGAGATCGATCAGAACCGTCGTGTCGGCGATCAACTCCATGAGGATGAGAGCGTTCTCCGAGTTGCGTTGATGGTTGCTTCCAGTTCAGTAAAATCCTTATCCGGCAGTTTGGGGAGGGATTGGGAAGCCTTGATCGCAGCTTCCAAGGTTCCTTTTCGGGGAACGAGTTTCTCGATCACTTCGGAGAAGGTTTGGCCATCTTTCCACGCAAGAAGCCGCTGGTAGGCCGTTTCCGTCAGGGAGATCGTTTTCACATAGAACACATGACATAGAACACAGGCTGTGTCAAATAGACCGCTTTGGATAGGTAGAGCGGTCTTGATTTATTCTGACGCAAAGAAACTAACTGCAATTTTCGCGCGGATGCGCGGAGAACTCAGAGGAGGAATCTGATTGATCGGCAATAAACTGATTTTAGGGGGCTAGTCTACGGCATAGGAGTTTTCGTCTTTTTACGACTATCTCCGCGCCTCTGCTTCTCTGTGCACGCTCCCTTCAGCCTTTTGCCTTCTCTTCCTGATTTTCTGAGTTCCTGATTAAATCTGTAGGATCAACTTCTCCTTACCCTTCCCGAAATCATGACATCCGACCCAATTTTTTTGTAGGTGACATTCTCCAGATGGGCTGGGGAGATTTTGCTGCTGACGGCGGCCACTTTGCCTCCCTGGATGATGGGTGCGATGAAGAAGCGGACTTCGTTGACCAATTTCTGTTTGAAGGCTTCTCCAAGTGTCTGTCCGCCGCCTTCGATGAGAACGCTGGAGATGCCGCGTTTCCCGAATTCCTTGAGAACCGCGCGAAGACTCTTGCCCGTAAAAACGAGCGTTCTATCGCGATACCTGTCTGTGAAAAGACAGGCCTGCTCCGGCAGATCGCCGGAACGCGACCAGACCACCCTCCACGGTTGGGGATGTCCCTTTTGTAATTTAATACCCCGGATAGTGAGTGAGGGATCATCCATTCTGATAGTTTCACCTCCGACCAAAATGGCCTCGATGGAAGCCCTCAAATGCATCGCTTCCTTGCGACTGGCTGCCGAGGTGATCCAACGACGCCCGTGAAGCTTGAGAGGGGAATCAAGGCGGCCATCGAGTGACATTCCAGCCTTGGCAATTACCCAGGGGAATCCTGTTGCCATGCGATGATTCCAGTGGGCATTAAGCGACGCACACTCTGTAGCAAGAAACCCGGAAACTACTTCGATGCCAGCCTTCCGGAGAATCTTTTCTGCACGTCCTCGATGTCGGGAATCAGGATCCGTTGCCCCATAGACCACGCGTTTGATACCTGCCGCGATAATCGCCTCAGTGCAGGGAGGCGTGCGTCCGTGAGAGGAACACGGCTCCAGGGTGACATAGAGGGTAGCGCCTTTCGCCTGAGAGGGAGTGACTTGGCACAGAGTCTCGATCTCGGCGTGGGGAAGTCCCGCGGCATGGTGGTAACTTTTGGCTAGAAAGCGGCCGTTTTTGGCCAGGAGGGCACCGACGGCAGGATTCGGGGCGGTTTTTCCGATACCATGTCGTGCTTCCTCGATAGCCATCCTCATGAAGCGCTCATCACGAAAATCCGGAGGAGGGACCATGCCGTGCGATTTCATCTCCTTTGTTTTGCCCCGCTTCACCTGATTCGTCGAGTCTTTGGGAAATCGTTGGGTAAATCCTCTCAGTCGCCGGTGGATTCCTTGCAGCAACTCTCACGATGCGATTTACTTAGCCTTTACTAGAATATGGCCATTTCAGAACACACACCTGCATTCCGTCCGGGACAGGAGATAACCCTCACTATTAACGATCTCGCATTTGGCGGCAAGGGGGTTGGTCGTGTCAACGGCATCGCCTGTTTTGTGCCTGGTGTCATCGATGGCGAGACGGTGCGGGTTCGTATCATCAAGGTGAAGTCGCGTTTGATGGAGGCTATTCTTTTGGAAGTCCTGGAGCCTTCCCCCTATCGAGTCGAGGCCCCCTGTCCTGTCTTTTTGAAATGCGGAGGATGTAACTACCAGCACATCGACTACGCCCATCAGCTTTCGTTTAAGGAGAAGCAACTTCGGGAGGCATTGCGTCGGCTTGGTGGACTGGAGACTCCTCCTGTGGAACCGATGATTCCTTCTCCCAGCCCTTATCATTATCGGAATCGTATTTCGGTTCACTTTAAGGAAGGGGTGGTTGGGTTCTACGCTGAGGGATCGAATCGCATTGTCCCTGTGGAGCGCTGTCTGATTGCTTCTGAGGAGGTGAACACAGGGCTCAAGGAGCTGATCAAGTCACGACCCCAGAATGGTGATTCCCTGATCGGAGAGAAGAAACGCTATGGAGGATTCCGACAGGTGAACAATGCCGTGGCGGAAATCTTGAAAGAGACGGTCAGGGCAGCGGTTCAGCCTGCTGAAGTGCCTGGTCTGCTGTTAATCGATGCCTATTGTGGGGCTGGATTTTTCGGCCATGAATTGCACACCCTTTTTATCAAAGTAATCGGCATCGAGCGTTCGATCGCCTCCGTAGCGATGGCCTCCCGCCAGGGTGCCGTGAACGAGGAATACCACGCCGGAAATGTGGAGGATCTTCTCCCTTCGGCGCTTGCTGCGGCTCCCTCCGAGGGAACGGTGCTGCTCCTTGACCCTCCCGCCGAGGGATTGGCTGAGATCGTGACGGAGGCGATTCTGGAACAACCTCCTTTCAGAATTGTCTATGTTTCCTGTGATCCCGCCACACTTTCCCGAGATGCAAAACGTCTCTCCGAGCGCTATCGTCTTGTGAAGGTGACGCCGCTTGACATGTTCCCGCAAACTGCGGAAATCGAATCGGTTTCGATTTTTGAGAAGATCTAACTATTCCTTCACCGATGATAACACGTCGCTTTGGCAGAACCGGTCTCGATATGCCCGTCTTCTCCTGCGGGGGAATGCGTTATCAGCACAGTTGGGTCGATAAGGAGGCCGACGGCATCACCGATGAGGGTCAGGAAAACCTGGAAGCCTGTATCCGGCGTGCCTTGGAGGTCGGGATCAATCACATCGAAACCGCCCGGGGTTACGGCACCTCGGAGGTTCAGTTAGGGCGCATCCTGCCGAAATTACCCCGGAGCGAGATGATCGTGCAGACCAAGGTGGCCCCTGCCTCCGCGGAGGAGTTTCGCAAAACATTCGATCTTTCGATGAGGAACCTGCAACTGGAGTCAGTCGATCTCCTCTCGATCCATGGAATCAACAACCGCGAACTCTGGGAGGAAACAATCAGTCCTGGTGGTGCGCTGGAGGCTGCACGACAAATCGTTCATGAGGGACGTGCCACCTTCGTCGGATTTTCGACACATGCGCCGTGCGATTTGATTGAGGAAATCATCGAGAGCGATGTCTTCGATTATGTGAATCTTCACTGGTATTTCATGAACCAGACTAACTGGAGTGCTGTTGAGGCCGCCACACGGCATGACATGGGAGTGTTCATCATCAGCCCGACTGAAAAAGGAGGTTGCCTTCATCAACCTTCCGAGAAACTTTCCTCCCTGACCTCCCCACTTTCTCCGATGGTCTTCAATGACCTGAACTGTCTGTTGCATCCCGAGGTGCACACGCTGAGCATCGGCGCGGCGCGCCCGTCTGATTTCGATGAGCATCTGAAAACCCTTCCCCTACTCGCTGATGGCAAGGGGGAGAGTTTGGTGAAGGAGATTGTTGATCGATTGGAGGCCGAATTTCTAAAAACCAACGGACATGTCATGCCTTCCCGGTGGGACACGGATCTTCCACCCTTTGAGAAAGTTCCCGGTGGGATCAATCTTCAGGAGATCGTCCGCCTCTGGTCGCTGGATCGCGCCTTTGACATACAGACCTACGGAAAGCTGCGCTACAACCTGCTCGGAAACGGTGGACATTGGTTCCCCGGAGTGAATGCGACTGAATTCGATGAGTCGGCAATCAAACGTATCGGTGCTCATCTGCCTTCGCTGCTAAAAAAAGCCCATGAACGCTTTGGCGATGCTCCCCGAAAGAGACTTCAGCAGAATGACTGAAGGTGGAGTCATTCGGATCAAGGGAGCGCGGCAGCATAACCTGCGCAATCTCACTCTGGAAATTCCACGGAACAAGTTGGTGGTCATTACCGGACCAAGTGGATCGGGAAAATCATCCCTCGCTTTTGATACGCTCTTTGCGGAGGGACAGCGGCGTTATGTGGAGAGTCTTTCAGCCTATGCCCGGCAGTTTCTGGATCAGATGCAGAAACCGGAAGTCGATCATATCGAGGGACTTTCTCCGGCCATTGCGATTGAGCAGCGGATCGCTCCGCCAAATCCCCGTTCCACCATTGCGACGACGACGGAGATCTATGATTACCTGAGAGTTCTCTATGCAGCCATCGGGGTGCCGCATGATCCCATAACGGGTGCGGCTATCCGCCGTCAGTCACCGCAGCAGATCGCAGAGGCAATTCTCGCATGGCCAGAAGGAACACGGATCATGCTCCTCGCCCCGCTCGTCCAGAATGAAGCCGGAGAGTTCCGCGATGTGATCGACAGGGCGCGGCGGGAGGGATTTGTCCGGTTGCGGATCGACGGGGAGATTGTTGATCTCGGACGCGCAGAGCCGATCAAGCTGCTCAAGACGAAGAAACATACGATCGAGGCGGTGGTCGATCGGCTGGCCCTGCGTGCAGAAGGCGAGGGCGAAGGACTTCGTGAACGCCTGCTTGATTCGCTGGAGACAACCTTGCGTTGGGGAAGCAATGTTGTGCTAGCCCTGTACCAAGCGTCGGGAGAATCCGACGATGCTTGGAAGGAGGCGCGTTTTTCCACGGATTTCTGCAATCCGGAGACCGGCTTCACCATGCCGCGTCTCACGCCGCGTCATTTTTCCTTTAACAGTCATCTTGGTGCCTGCCCTGTCTGTCAGGGACTTGGTACGGAGCCCTTCTGTGATCCGGGATTGTTGGTTGATGAAGAACTCTCCCTTGCAAAGGGAGCGATCCGTCCCTGGAGAACTCCCGACAAAAGGATGGGAAAATATTATCAGCAAATGCTGGAGGCACTCTGTGCGGCAACCGGTGCTTCTCAAGCGGTCCCGTTCCGGGAATTACCGGAAGAGTTCAAGCGTCAGCTTTTTTATGGAACAGGTGATGGTGTGCTACAGACAGGAGACAAAACCAAGGCTCAACCATTTGCCGGTCTGCTCTCGTTAATCGAGCATCAAATCGAGAGCACGGAGAGCGAGTTAAAGCGCAATCGACTTAAGGTATTTTTCTCCCGCAAAGCATGTGGCACCTGTAAGGGAAAGCGGTTGCGTCCTGAAATCCTTGGCGTGACGCTCCTTGCGGCAGATCGGAAGGAGTGGAATATCGAGGATTTTTGCGCGCTTCCTGCGGCACGGGCCCATGAAGTTCTGATGGGGCTGGATCTCTCCCTCACCGAGCGAAAGGTCGTGGAGGATCTTCTTCGAGAAATCACGGCCCGGCTTGGCTTTCTTGTCGAGGTGGGACTCGGTTATCTGACCCTCAATCGCGAGAGCGGCACGCTTTCCGGCGGAGAAGCCCAGAGAATCCGACTGGCGACACAAATTGGCTCAGGTCTAGCCGGTGTCCTCTATGTGCTGGATGAACCGAGCATCGGGTTGCATCAACGTGATAACGATCGTCTGCTGGGTACGCTTCGCGGGCTCCGTGATCTTGGAAATTCCGTCGTGATCGTCGAGCATGATGAGGAGACCATCCTTGCCGCCGATTATATCTTCGATATGGGTCCCGGAGCAGGACCGAGGGGAGGGGAAATTGTGGCGCAGGGAACTCCTGCGGAGATCCTTGCAAACCCCGACTCCCTGACGGGAAAATTTCTCTCGGGTGCCACAGCTATTTCCGTCCCGAGGATCAAGCAACGTCCCCCGATCGTAAAAGCTCCCGGTCCGGGTTGGCTCACCGTGATCGATGCCACGGAGAATAATCTCAAAAATCTGACCATTGGCTTTCCTGTGGGACTCTTCACGGTGGTGACCGGTGTTTCCGGCAGTGGCAAATCGACGCTGGTGAATGATATCCTGCACCGCGCGCTTGCCCGTCAGTTTCACCATGCCAAGGAAGCTCCCGGAGCCCATGGACGCATTCATGGAGTTGATCAGTTTGACAAGGTGGTGGTGATCGATCAGAGCTCCATCGGTCGGACACCCCGTTCCAATCCTGCAACCTATTCCGGTGTCTTTGGGCCGATCCGGGATCTCTATAGCGGGCTCCCATCTGCCAAGGTCAGGGGATATGGCCCGGCCCGCTTTTCCTTTAATGTGAAAGGGGGACGATGCGAGCAGTGCCAGGGAGATGGTTCGATCAAGATCGAGATGCACTTCCTTGCGGATGTTTTTGTTGAGTGCGAGCTCTGCCGAGGCAGGCGCTTTAACAGGGAGACGCTCGAGATTTCCTACCGTGGGAAAAATATCGCCGATGTGCTGGAACTGACGATCGATGATGCCGCAGGTTTTTTTCGAGCCATCCCAGCCATCCATGGGAAGCTGGAGGTGCTTCAGGAGGTTGGCCTTGGCTATCTGAAGCTCGGGCAGTCAGCCACGACGCTCTCCGGTGGCGAGGCTCAGCGGCTGAAGTTGGCCAGCGAACTATCCCGAAAAGCAACCGGTCGGACACTCTACCTGCTGGACGAACCGACGACGGGGCTTCATTTTGCTGATATTCAGAAACTGCTGGAAGTGCTCCTGAGGTTGCGCGACGGCGGAAATACCCTCATTGTCATCGAACACAATCTTGAAGTTATCAAATGCGCGGACTGGATCATCGACATGGGCCCCGAAGGGGGCGACCTGGGCGGAAGCCTTGTTGTCAGCGGCACATTGAACGAGGTGGCCGATCACCCAAAAAGTCACACTGGGTTATGGTTGAAGCGATCTTTGCGGCGCTGATTCTTTTTTGTCTTGGCTCTCTCCCTCTGAGAGCGCAAGTAACGAATGCTTCCCCTGACCTGGCAAAGCAGGCTGCGGACGAACAGCTACCGCAGGTTTCTGCGGCCGTGCTCCGCACCCAGATTCAACAGGAACAGGATGAAGGAAAGCGGATTGTCCTCACGCGCCGACTCGTGGCATTGCTGATCTCGGGAGATCGTTTTGACGAGGCACTTGCCGTGAGTACGACAACCGATACCGGCAATGACCCGACCCTTGCTTACTGGAAGGCAGAGGCTCTTCTGGGAACCGGTGATGCTCTTGGCGCTGCGGGACTCTTTTCTTCGTTGCTCCAGCAAAAGAGCTCCGTTGAGGGAATCACCACCGATCAGATCACCCTTGGACTGGCCCGTGCCCTGCGTGAGGAGAAAAAGCCGGAAGAGGCTTTAAATCTTCTGAACGAAGTTTCCCCGGATTCACCGATCTACGAGGAGGTGGTGCTGGAAAGGGGGATTGATCTTCTCGCTCTTGGACGTGGTGAGGAATGTCTCAAGCTGCTGCAGAGTTTTTCACCCTCCAGTGATGAGGGGAAGGCGATGGCTATTTATCTCAAGGCACTTGCCAACTGGCGCCTTGGAAATTTTGACGAGGCGAAGAAATGTTTTCTCTCCATCCCTCCTGTTTCTCCGTGGTGCAGCGCCGCTTCAGCTCTGGGCGGAGCACTTTGTTATTCGGCATCTGGTAAACCACAGCCGGGCATTGATCTGTTGGAAAAACATCTCGATCAGATTGATGACGATCCCTTGCTGAATGAGCAGTTTCGATTACTGGATCAACTCTACACAACGGCAGCCACTCCATATTCCACCATGCTGAAAAAATGGTCGGATGATTCCGCTCATCCGACACGGGCCCGGTTGGCTCTTTTTTATCAGGCCAAACAAGAGTTCCGATTGAAACATTTCGAGGGGGGGGAGACTCTTTTGGATTCCCTGATCCGGAAATATTCTGATAATCCATTAGCCGATCAGGCCAGGGTGTTGCTGTGTGCCTCGCGTCTTCAGCGGGGGCTGACTCAGGATGCTTTGGGATGGTCCGCTGACAGACCATCTGCCACTTCTGAGATTCGGGCAAAACTGGCCTATCTGCGAGGTCTGGCACAGGCTGCATCCGGCAAGGAAGAAGAGGCGAAAAAGAGCTTCGAATCGGCTGCCTCACTTGATCCCTCCTTGGTGCAGAATGCTCTCTTTAATAAGACGGTTCTTGTTGCCACAACCGACAAGGGGTCCCTTGATACCTCCACGGCTGCACGCAGTATTGTTGAGTTGAACGAGGGAATTCCATCTGAGGAGATGGAATTTCAGATAGCTCTGGATCTGGTGCGCCGCGGAGATCCCAAAGGGATTGTGCTGATGGGGGAGGTTGCGGATCGCTCCACAGATCCCTCGATCAAGTCCCGCGCGCGGCTTGCCGCCGCCGAATGGAATATGAAATCAGGGAAGGGGGATGTGGCCGATCAGGATTTTGCCAAGGCGGTGCATGAAAATTCCGGTGATCCCGAACGCGAGGAGTATCTCAATGTCTTCCTTAAGGATACCGGAAGGAAGTCCGATGCGCCGGGTGTGATCTTGGCGGCCCGCGCCTTTCTCCAGGCTCATCCAGACTCACGATTTAATCCCGAGGTTCGGTTGAAGCTGGCCGAGGCGTTACTGGCCTCTGGAGATGTGCAGGCGGCAAGGGTCGAGTTTGAACAGCTTGCCGCTGCGGGATCCGGGACAGAAATAGGTCGTCGCGCGCTTTTCCTGGCTGCCCAATCGGCTGCAAGAGCGATGGATCCCACATCACTTGATGACTCCTTGATGCTCCTGGAACGGGTCGTTGAGAATGGGAACAATGACCAGCTTGTGTGGCAGGCCCGTCTTCAGCAGGGGGCATTGAAGAACGCTCAAAATCTTCCACTGGAAGCATCGGCGATCTACGACAGTATTCTTTCGGCAACCAACGGCACTGGAGGCCCCGATGCAGAACTTCGTGCAGCTGCCATGATGGCCAAGGCGGACACGCTCCATCAGCTCGCCCCGACGGATCCCTCGCAGGAGCGCGCGGCTCTCACAATCTGGCAGCAACTGGCTGCCGATCCCGGAATGCCGCTACGCTGGCGCAACCAGGCCCTCTGTAAAAACGCCATGATTTTGGAAAAACTCGGTGAGGGTGATGCCGCTCTTGCTGCTTATTATCAGGCCTTTAAGAATCCCCGCGCGAACGAGCCCGAACAACTCTGGCACGACAAGGCCGCCTTCGAGGCGGGGCAGTTGCTGGAGAGTCGCAAGCAATGGAATGACGCCGTTGCTCTCTACGCTCAACTTGTCGCCGAACAAGGGCCAAGGGCGGAGGAGGCCAAGGCGAGACTTTCAAAATTGCGTTTGGAAAACTTTCTCTGGGAAAATTGATTCAATCTGACAAAAATACCCCTTTTATGAGCTCACACATCAAACTCTTCAGTCCGGGGCCCGTGGAGGTTTCCGAAAAAACTTTTCAGGCATTCCGCAAGCCCATGATTGGCCATCGCGGCAATGATTTCAAAAAACTCTATGCGGCCGTGCAGCCCGGATTGCAGCAGCTTTTTGGCACCACCCGCCCTGTCTTTATCTCCACTTCCTCCTCCTGGGGTGTTATGGAGGGAGCGCTGCGCAATCTCACGAAAGGAAAAGTGCTGAACTGCATGAACGGAGCCTTCTCCGACAAGTGGAATGATGTCGCCAAGCGCTGCGGCTATGAGGCCGAGAAGCTTCAGGTCGAATGGGGCAAGCCGATCACGCCTGAATTGCTCAAAGCCCGTCTTGAACAGGGTGACATCGATGTGGTGACTCTCATTCACAACGAAACTTCCACCGGATGCATGAGCCCGCTGAAAGATCTCGCCGATGTCCTGAAGCAGTTTCCCGAGGTGCTCAGCGTGGTGGATACCGTTTCATCCTGTACCGTCGTGCCGATTCCTTTTGATGAACTCGGAATCGATGTCCTGCTGACGGGTAGCCAGAAAGCCTTTGCTCTTCCTCCGGGGATGGCTTTTCTCTCGGTTTCCGAGAAAGGAATGAAGAGGGCTGCCGAGGTAAAAGGCCGCGGTTACTATTTCGATTTTCTGGAATTCCAGAAAAATCACGAGGGTGACATGACTCCGAGCACGCCGGTCATTTCCCATATCTATGCACTCCAGTCGAAGCTTGAGGACATTGCTGCGGAAGGACTCGAGAATCGCTATGCCCGTCACGCCAAGACCAACGCGCTTGTCGCGGAGTGGGTCAAGGCCCGTGGGTTTGAGTTTTTTGCACCGGAGGGATACCGTTCCGTCGGCCTCACCTGTGTGAAGAACAACAAGGGCGTGGATGTCGCCGCCTGGATCGGTCGCCTGAAGTCCAAGTACTCCTGCATCATCGACGGCGGTTACGGAAAAATCAAAGGAGAGACATTCCGTATTTCAAACATGGGTGACGAGACGGAGGAGACCATCTCTCAGTTGCTTGCCTGGCTCGACGATACAGCCGAGTAGCGGCCAAAGGCCGCAGGCGTTTAGCAGTTTAGGCTGTTAGACTATTAGGCCAGAAGCCAAGGAACCCTGAGATCGGAAACTTGAAATTCAATGTGCTCCGGCCTCTGGGTTCCATACCTCCATGCGATAAATCAGCATTTACCCAACTCTCTTCCTCTGAATCTAACAGTCTAATAGCCTACAGCCTAAGCCCCTTTTTCCATGAGCCGTTACCGCGATACCGTCCGACTTCCCAAAACTGCCTTTCCGATGAAGGCGGGACTTGCTGCGCGCGAACCGGAACTGCTTGCCCGTTGGGAGAGCGAGAATCTCTACGACGCCATCCAAAAGGCGCGTCAGGGAGCTCCCAAGTTTGTGCTGCATGACGGCCCACCGTTTGCGAACGGTGATGTTCACATGGGGACGGCGCTGAACAAGGTGTTGAAGGACCTGGTGGTGAAATCGAAGACGATGGCCGGATACCAGGCACCCTTCATTCCAGGTTGGGATTGCCACGGATTGCCGATTGAATTTCGCGTGGTCAAATCCTCCGCCGGTCTCACGCCTCTTCAGGTGCGTCAGAAGTCGGAGGAATACGCCCGAAAGTTCATTGATATCCAGCGTGGGCAGTTTCGTCGGCTCGGCGTCTTTGGCGATTGGGAACATCCCTATCTGACCCTCGATCCCTCGTATGAGGCGGCGATCATTCGTTCCTTCGGTAAGATGGTGGAGAAGGGGCTTGTCTATCGCAGCAAAAAGCCGGTTCTTTGGAGCACGGGTGCCCAGACAGCTCTGGCCGAGGCCGAGGTTGAGTATCAGGACAAGACATCTCCGGCAATTTTTGTGAAATTTTCCGTCTCGGAGAATGAAGCGGTACGCCTTGGGCTTCCTTCAGATAAGCCGCTCAGCGTGGTAATCTGGACAACAACTCCCTGGACACTTCCGGCCAATCTGGCGATCGCGGTTCATGCCGACCTTGATTACGTCGTCTTGGAAAATGCCGGTGCTACGGGAGAACGCCTGATCGTCGCTGCTGGTTTGTCCGAGAATTTCAAAACTGCCACTACTCTGGAACTCAATCAAGTTGGAGATGCCCGCAAGGGATCCTCTCTTGAGGGACTGACGGCAAATCACCCGTTTTTGAATCGTACGGCTTCCATTTACACCGCAGATTTTGTCACTCTCGAGACCGGAAGCGGTCTGGTTCATATCGCTCCCGGACATGGGGATGATGATTATCAGTTGGGTCGTAAACATGGACTCGATCTGCTCTCGCCAGTCGACGACTACGGCAAGTTTACGGAAGAAGCCGGTGTGCCCTCGCTGGTCGGGATGAATGTCTTTGCTGGTAATGAGGAAGTGATCCGCATCCTCACGGAACATGGAGCCCTGCTAGGACGACAGGATTATCAGCACAGCTATCCGCATTGCTGGCGCTCCAAAACACCGATTCTGTTTCGTGCCGTCGAGCAATTCTTTATCCGTATCGACGCCCTTCGCGAGACGGCTCTCAAGGAAATCGATAACACGAACTGGATTCCGAACTGGGGACGCAACCGTATTCGTGGAACGGTGGAATCCCGCCCCGACTGGTGTATTTCCCGCCAGCGTACCTGGGGTGTTCCGCTCCCGGTTTTTTATTCACCTGAGGGGGAGCCGATCCTGGATCCATCGGTAATCGCAAAAGTCTCCGAGGTGGTCGCCGAGCAGGGTTCCAATTCCTGGTTTGCACTCGATGATGCCGAGTGGTGCCGACTGACGGGAGCCCCTGAAGGATCAACCCGTCGCAATGACACACTTGATGTCTGGATCGATAGCGGTGTGAGTCATGAGGCTGTGTTGCGTGCTCGTCCCGAACTTCAGTTTCCTGCCGACCTCTATCTGGAGGCAACCGATCAGCATCGCGGCTGGTTCCAGTCNNTCGCTCATGACCTCGGTGGCGCTGAATGGGAAGGCTCCGTATAAGACCGTGTTGACGCATGGATTTGTCGTCGATGTCGATACCCGGCAGAAGATCTCCAAGTCGAATCAGGGAGCCGGAGGTTACCAGAAACCGACCGAGGCCGATCACTTTGTCAAAACCTATGGAGCCGATATCGTGCGCCTCTGGGCCAGTAGCGTCCAGTTTACCGACGATGTTCCCTTTTCGGAGGAGATCTTTGCTCGCCTGACCGATACCTATCGCCGCATTCGGAATACCCTTCGCATCCTGCTTGCGAATCTTTCCGATTACGATGCGACGGCGACCGTGGCAGAGCCGACACTGATAGACCGATGGATCCTGGCGCGTCTTCAAGAGACGGTGAATACCTGCCGCAAGGCCTATGAGGAACTCTCGTTCCAGAAAGTTTATCAGGCGATCAATCAGTTCTGCGCAGTGGAGTTGAGCAGTATCTATGTCGATGTGACCAAGGATCGGCTCTATTGCGACAAGGTCGATTCACCACGCCGTCTTGCGACTCAGGCCACCATGGCGAAGGTTTTTGGTGATCTGGTGCGTCTGCTAGCGCCGATTCTTGCCTTCACAGCGGAAGAAGCGTGGGGCCATTATCGCCCCGGCAGTTTGGTGCATCTTGAGCTCTTTCCCAAGGAAAAGGCTTCCGATCAGGAGATCCTAGCCCAATTTGAGTCTCTTCTTCATCTTCGGGGTGAAGTTTCACAGGCCTTGGAAAAAGCGCAGCGTGATGGCGTCATTGCCAATCCGCTGGAGGCCACGGTCCACGTGGTCACCGATGATCCGGTCTTGCTTGCTGCTGCCAGGGAAAGGCTTCCCGAAATCGAGGAACTCTTGATTCTCAGTAACTTCACGATCACCGAGGGAAACAAGTCGAGCTCGACAGAAAAATCCGCGGCTGCCTCCATTACGATTGGCAAGACTGAGGCTGCCAAGTGCGAGCGGTGCTGGCGACATCGCGAGGAAGTGGGGGCTCATGCCGAACATCCGACTCTTTGCGGACGTTGCGTGGAAGCGGTGGAATCCCTTGGTTCTGCAACTGCATGAAGGTCCTGAACTCCTGGGGAATCATTCTCCTGCTTGCTCTTCTGGATCAGGCGACCAAGGTTCTGGTTCTCCGGTTTATTCCATTTCAGGAATCAATACCCCTCGTTCCGGGATTCTTCAACCTCACCCATCTCTATAATACCGGTGCGGCCTTCGGGATGTTGCATGACAGCAATCTCTTTTTTATCGTGGTCTCCTCGGTTGCTTTTGTGGGGCTTGTGGTCATGCGACGGCATTTTGAAGGAACCCTGATGCGGTGGGGTTGGATGTTGTTACTCGCCGGGATCATCGGAAATGTCAGTGATCGTCTCCGACTGGGGCATGTGGTCGATTTTCTGGACTTTCAGATCGGCGGCTATCACTGGCCTTCGTTCAATGTCGCCGACTCCTGCATTTGTCTTGCCGCCGGTTTGTTTCTTCTGGAATCGCTGATTAAATCGCATGATGGCCGCTGAAGAGTATTTGGCTGTTTTCCAAGGCGCGAAGTACAGTGGCAATACCCTTGCGGTTTTGCCCAAGCGAGCAACACAGGAAAACAGCCAAATACTCACAGCCCCAAAGGGGTTGCGGAGATAATAGAGCCGGAGGCTGTGTTGGCTTCGTGCTTACAGCCCGCATGGGGATGCGCGCGCGAAGCCGCCTTGCCTGCGGCACATTCTTCCCGCAACGGCCTCAATGCGATTTAATCAGAGATTCCTCAGGAAGCTTTTCATCCGCGGAGAAATTGGATAAACGATAGATCTGATCGCTATAAAATATGAGTGCATCCTTTCCCTGCAGCCCCTACGAAACCCTTCAAGGGTTGGTCTATTTTCCGCGGATGATTCACAAGATCCGCCTCCATGCCAGTGGCAAGCTCGGAGAGGATTATATTCCGAATTTGGGCAAGGCTTTTGACCTCCGCTGCTGCCTTCTGCTTGAAGTGGATTACGAGGAGCTGGCGGCTGTTGTGCGCGGTGGAGTTTCCGATGAAGAGGTTTGGAACTGGGTTGTCCGTCACGGCAAGGCTCCGAGCGCGGAACAGGTCGAGATTTGGAATGGATTCATGACCAAACGGGGTTGGCGCGACGAGGGAACTTCGACCCTGCTGCGCCGGTTGAAGGAGGGTGGTTTTGAGAAACGCACCGATATTCAGACCATGTTCGATTATATTGATCTGGATGAAGGAAGACCTCTCCAGCGCCTGCCCTTAAGCTAAGGCTAGACGGAAGCGTTCAGAATCGAGGAACCTAGGCTTTGGTATTTCTCACAAAGGTGAGAATCTTCCCGTGGTCACCTTCCGTTGCCCAGACCATCCGCAGGAAATCAGCGGGGTGAATATCATGTTCCTTTAAAAAGCGACGGTCTCCTCCGCAGCCATACATGATTTCGTGGCAGAGGCCTCCTTTGAGGAAGCAGGTGGCCTTCGCAATAATCCTTGGCAGCCAGGGAATTCCGTCCAGCTCCTCCGGTTTGGGTGGCAATTCCGCTGCATTGGTAACGGTATTGGCCGTGACCTCGTGCTGGTGGTAGAGGAAGTAGTCACGGCGCGCGGCCACGATTAGCAGAACAGTATTCCACTCCGGTTCCCCATAGTTCACCAGATCCTCAGCATAGTCGTAGAGGTTGATGGGGCGAAGTCCGATGGAAGTGAGGAAGGAAGTCTCTTCAGGGGTGAAATAGCTTTCCAGATCACGGTTGCCCTGGCGGTAGAGATCAACGGCTTTGTCGTAGATGGGACGGAGTTGTTGCGTCCAGAGGTAGGAGGGAGTCATGTCCGCGGGAGAAGGCGAGTCACTCAACAGTGGTTACTCCTCAAGCGTGGAGCCGATTTTGACGGTAACCTGCCAGTGGGCGATTTTTCCCTCCTCCAGATGGGCGCGCGTTTCTGTTACTTCCAGCCATCGGAGGTTTTTTTCGGTGCTGGAGGCTTTTGCGACGGCATTGGCCACCGCATCCTCGATACTGATTGAGGAGGAGCCGACGAACTCGATTTTTTTGTACACATGTGCGCTCATAAGAGGACTATTGTCCCCGTTTGGAGTGCTGTCCAATGCAGATTGAGGATAAAATTACTGAGGGGAAAAAGAGTTGCTCTGCGGAATGGTAAAAAACGGCTCATGTTATAAGATGAAGCGGAGGGAGGTAATCGATCGCGGATTTGTTTAAGGTTTGAGGGATTGGTTCACGCGGAGGCGCGGAGATGCGGAGGAGGGAAGGTTATTGACAACCCTCTGGAGACCTTCCCTAAGCGTTGGGGCTCCAAAGTTCACAAGAAGTCCAACCTGTAGGTTCATCAAACGAAGATAGGTTAGAAGTTGTTTTCCGTGGATTGCAGAGAGAGTTTCAACGGACTTGAGTTCTACGATAACTCTGCTTTCTACAAGGAGATCTACTCTGAATCCTTCCTCGAATTTCATGCCATTATATTTAATGCAAACAGATTTTTGACGCTCGGTAGTGAACCCCCTTGTTTCTAGTTCACTGGCCAGCACGACCTCATAGACCGATTCCAACAGGCCAAGCCCCAAGTCTTTATGGATTCTTATGGCCGAATCAATAATTGCAGCAGTGATATCATCGAGTTCCTTCATTATTATATTTTCTCCGCGACTCCGCGTTCTCCGCGTGAGGCAATCGGTCTGAGAGGAGTCTCTTGTTTATCAGTATTTTTGGCTACGATTCGGATCAGAAGCTGGGTGAGTAGGGTCTCCTCGGTGCCATGACCACTGAGTAGCTTCAAATTGGCATCCCGGCAGGCAAGAAAGGCGGAGACAAGGTGGTCCCGCTCAAAGCGGGAGGCATTCACCGCAGCCAGTCCGATGCCATAGGTGTTGAGTCCCCCGTCCTTCTTGCGTGGAAGATGGGCTGTCTCTTCCGGTCGGAGTCGCTTGAGTTCAGAGGCAAAGAACTGCGGTTGCGAGGGGGGACGGATGCGATGACGCTCCATCAGATCCTTCGCGACGAGAAGATTACGAACGGTCGGGACGATTGCTGCCAGGAGGATGCCAATGGCCTGCTCTCCCTGACGTCGGAGTTGTTGCAGCGTGTCGAGGCAGAGCGGGAGATTGCGTTTGTTGATCGCGTCACTGAGGTCAAAGATGCCTCCGGTGCGGGTAAGGGGGACAAGATCCCGCACCAGTTTTTCTGTGATGAGCGACCCTTCGCCCGCCGAGGTGACAAGCTTGGCAAGCTCCGCATCAAGCTGTCCGGTATTGGCTCCGACACGGGTGGTCAGGACGACGGCTGCTGTATCTTCCATGCGGACTCCACGCGCGCGGCATCGGGCGATGACCCAGTCGATGAGATCATCCTCGGTGGCGTTGAATCCGAAGTCGGGCTTGTCGCAGAGTGTTGTGGAGGCGAGGGAAGAGAGTGATTTGTAAAAAGAGCGGCGCTTGTCCGGTTCCGGTGCGCTGATCAGGAGAGTGATCCCATCGGGAAGCCCTTCTTCCAGTGTCTTCAGTAGTTTCTCAAGAGCATTCTGGACGGTTTCCGAGCGCCCTTGCTGGGTGTCCTTCAGGAAGGAGACCCCCTTCATCCAGACAAGTTTTCCTCCTCCAAAAAATGGAAGTGTCAGGATGCCTTGCAACGTACTCTCAATCATGTCGACGGAGCAATCCACAGTGTCAGCGGGAGCATCGATGATCTCCAGTCCGAACTCACCGGCATCGGCAGGAGCGAGCTGGGCCGCCAGTCCCTGAGCCGTGCGGCGTACCTCGGCCTCATCGCTTCCCGTTACGAAATGAATCCGGGAATCCTTGGCGGAGGTGGTTGGTGCTTTGCGGGTAGGCATTGGGGGAAAGTTAAAAGCTGAAAGCTGAAAGTTGAAAGCTGAAAGGGCTTTGGCGTGGGTCAGGAGATAGGTTGGGAACGCGGCTTTGCTATCATCGCTCTCGCGAGTGGAACCCTTCCGACAGCACATTTTCGTGCTGCTATCCGACTTTCCGAGCATGAAATGGTCGGTATCCAGCGCGTGGCAGCAACCAAGGGGATTCCCTATCAGACGCTCATCTCCGAACTCATCCACCAATTTGTTGAGGGAGACCCGATTCAGAAAAGCTGAATCGGGGGGTGAGGGGGCAAGAATCCATCGAAAATCCTGTCCTATCCCATTAGGCGTCAATACTAGGGACTGCCCCTCGTTAACCCAATCCCTGCCCGATCAGGAAGGAGCGCGGGGTGGTGACAAGCATTCCGTAGACCCTTGTATCGAGAAGAATTCCAAAGTCCCCTGTATCAAGAGTCAGGAGCACATGGCTCTTCGCAGCCAAGGCTGAGATCAGAACGGGCTTATCCTTCGAGGCCGTCAGGAGGAGAGGGCGATTGCTTGTCAGAGCATTCGCTGTGAAAGAGAGGTCATCCTGCAAGGCTTTCCATGTTTTTGCGGCGTTGGGTGGAAATTTGTGGATATTCCGATTCGTCTCATCGCGGCAGTAGTAGGCGGTCACAAGTTCCCATCCCCATTCTTCGGCAATCGTCACGATGAGACGGGAGAGGGATGTCTCAGATCCTGCCGCTGAAAGCAGGACGCTGCTATCCAGAAAAAGCCTCACCGGATATTACCTGGATTTCTTCAGGGAGGTGCGCTTTTTAGTTGTTCTGGGAACCTTCTTTTTGGCTGAGCTCTTCCAGAAGCGTTCAGCATCTTCCTCGTCTGCTGCAATCCATTCCTGCATCTGCTTCAGAGGGATGTCGCGTACCGGCATGGCAGTTGCAGGGTGCATGAAGACTCCACCTTCACGCAGTTCCATGAGCATCATGGGGTGCTGGGCACCCTCCAGCCCCAGTCCCTTCCGGATCTCAGGAGGGAGAGTGATCGTCCAGCGCTTCGAAACGGGTATTGCAGTCATGCAGCAATGCTGCAATACGGCACAGGAAATGTCAAACCTGCGACTGGCTGAGGCAGGTTTGACTGTGACGGAGGAGGAGCCCCGGAATCCGACTCTCCGAATATGACATGGTTGGTATCCAGCGCGTAGCGGCGACCAAAGAAATTCCCTATCAAACGCTCATCTCGGGACTCATCCACCAATTTGTTGAGGGAGACCTGATTCAGAAAAGCTGAATCAGGTTCGCTGCCAGTCTACTTCCTCTAGCGGTCGAAGAGTGAGTACATCAAGTTGAATCAGCGCATCGAATGCAGCCGCACAAATATCTGGTGGATATTCGTCTTTATGCGACAGCAATTGTTTCAGTACCAGTTGCAAAGAGGAAAACGCTGCTTTTGGTATCGCCTGAGGCATAGCTCGCAGTCGAGTAACAATCTGATCCTTGGCGTGGAAGCTTGAGCTAATTATCTTATTGAAAATTTGTGGTTCACTATACAGCTTTGCCTCCTCCAACGTTGGACGATTAAGGAGCAAACAACGGATAAGGGTGCGTATTTGATCGCTGTGCAACTCACAATTGTATAGTTGAGAGATGGCTCGACGATTCATTTCGAGTGATAACTCTGAAGGAATATCTCGGAAATGGCTGAGGATGTGTGTAACTAGACTTAAGGAAGTATCATCATTAATTTTAAGTAATTCAGAAGCAAATTTATGTAGATTGTCAGTATTGGATTGAGGCATCATTTGCAACCAAATGGATTCGGCTCGTTTGCTATTTACCATCCGCCAGAATCCTGATAATAAGATAGGATCGACATCTTCAATCCGAAGAGCAACCCCGATAATTAGCCGCGCCCAACTTTCAGGAAAGTTGGAAGGGTTCTGAATTTCTTTGATGATATTATGCAGCTCGCCTGCTGTAATATTTGCGAAATTTATAGTTGTGACGATGTTATTTATTATCTGTGATTCGTAAAGATCGCCTTTGTTATGAAGGGTAACCGCAATTCGCATGAGTTTCAAAAACGGAATGTCAACTGAGGGTAAATAATCTAAAAAATAATTTGGGAGGATGCGAGAAAGTTCAATAAATCCTTTCGGTAGAGCTACTGTTTTTGCCCACCTAGTTTCGCGCAAAGCAGAAACAAAAGAAGCTTCTACTAATTCTTCTGTTACGAGAGTATCCCACTGACGAGGAGGGAATAAAAACACTGTCCATCCATTCTTTGGTGTTGATGCACTATTACTGAATGTCGATGCAAGTTCGTGTGGGAGCATAGATTCTCCATCCTTAGAAAATAAGTATCTCATTTCGGCCTTATAGTGTTGCCACTGCTCCTGAGAATCAAATTCTTCAGGTGATGGCCCAAGAACAGATTTGTAATGAAGCATCCAAGAGACCTCTTCTGGCAAGATGCTTATAGCCGCGCGAACTTGCTCATAAAGCAATGGATCATCTGGCGTCTGAAGAGCTAGAAATAGTGCTTTCAGATATGCTGCGTAACGATCCTGTGTTTCAGGTTGCTCGTCAAAGCACAGTAGTTCTTGGCCTTGAATTGAAAATTCCAGCCACTTCGGGGAAGTTATTGTCATTAGTGACCCACCGACTTGGTCGAATTCAATGCTCTCACGTGGATTGAATTCCACTGGAAATTCCATAAATTCAAAAACACTATTTATTCCTTTAACTTCAGAATAAATGGAATTTAAAGTGCAAAAGAATCGCAGTTTTCGATTCGAAGGGAGCCGTTTTATGATCTGCGTGACTCCGTCAGAATGGCGCCAGTGACCGCTGTATACTAGGACACGGAGAACTTTAAATAGAGCTTCTTCCTCAGCCAACTCAAGATCGATGGCCAATTCCTTTGTGAGAATAATTTCAATGGCCTTGTAGCACAAAGTGGGATCACTAAGCGTCTCGGAAATAAAACTCACAAACTCCGAATGCTCGGCCGAAGTGAAGGGTATCACATGAGGGAACAACCAGAGCGCAAACATCCGGTTTCCAAACGAAGGCTTAGTGATCTGTTTGAATGTCTTCCAAAGCTCTCGCCAAGCATTCACGGTTCTTAGATTTGCAATAATTGGAATCACCCAATCTTGTCCTAACCATGTCCACCATTCCTGTTCTGGCATGCATCCTTCAATTGTTTTGCACAACTGTTCAAAACGAAAACGCCCAAACTCTGGCAAAGCAAAAATGACAGCACGCCTAGTTGGAAGCTCATTTACAAGCTCATCAATCTGTAGTTCTCCCCTATGCGATGATATTGCACCATACGCCCAAGCCATCTGTTGCGCTGGCTTGGCAATAGCAGAATAAAACCGTAGTACCTGCTGCCAGTATGCTCCGCGGGCGACCAAACATGAAAAAGCTCGCTCTGGATCGGCTTCCATGTGATTCGAGATATAATTGGCTGCAAAGTATTCTCTGTAAGGCTGAATAACAAAATCAATGTCAGCTTGGTTGGCACCTTTTCCTGACAAAAACAGGAGCCGATCTGTAGAAAGATTATATATATGCTGAATCTCTTGGTTTGGTATCCCCTGAACCTGTTCATCCCCCTTAACGAGCCGCCATACATCCCACACTAGATCTTTAAACTTCTCTTCAGGCATAACGCCGTTTTCACCTCGAGCAACACCCTCATGAATTTGATAGCCTACCATCTCGTGAAGTAGCTTCAATTCGGTTTCGTAGCGAGCAATTAGGTCGCTTTTTGTCTTTTCACGTTGAAACACAACTTCAACATATTTCTCGAATAGCTTATGTCGTTCCTCGGGAATATCACTCTTCTTCCGGACGATGCTTAGCATTACAGTTGCTTGCAAAAGTGTTGTAGCTAGTCGGCGGACAGCATCGGATTTCATGCCTCGTTTGATCCTATCGTCTGCCTCAACGCGCTCCTCTGTGTTTTTGATTCTTTCACTCAACCAGTCCGCAGCATACGAATAAAAATCATTTTCATTTAGTTCGTTTATCACCCACCGTAGGGGCTGAAAACGATCAAATTCGCCATGGTAACCTTGAGGACGACTAGACATGACGACCTGTAGATCCACCCCCTCTCCGTAACAACGATTTAGAAATGCATCGCAGTCCTTCAGTATTTCATCGCGGTCATCCTTATTAGGGACTTCATCTAACCCATCGAGGATTAGAAGTGTGGGATTTGAAGAAACTAGAGAGAAGATGTCATCCTGAGTGAGTGAAGATTCAACTGCGCCTCCGATTAATTGGCGCGCGATGTATGAGGCTATTCCGACAGGTATGTTGCCATCAGATTGTAACTTCCTCCATTTTATATATCTTCTCAATTCTACTCGAAACGGGTAACGCAAAGTACTCGATGCATCAAGATCAGCTGGGGTCCAATTAGGGGGTAGCTTTAATCTGCTGGCAAGAGAAGTCGCAACAGAGGGATCCATAATCCGGGCAGCATGGTATAGTGCTAAAAATTGAGTAATTGTGCTCTTCCCGTATCCTGGCCCAGCCAGAAGCATGATCTTTTGGTGTGATCCCCAAAGAAAAGGAAACCCAGATGATACTTCATCGAAGTCTTCAGGGAGGATCGTTTGGGAGTCATGCGAACAGTTTGATTCTAATTCCCATGTTGCAATGAGCTCGCGGTAACAGTCTGGTATGCTTTGTTTTTCGAGTTGCAGTGTTTGATCAACGAAAATTTTGCTCAGAGGTAATGGGTCATCATCTCCTGCTTCTTCGGAGCGAGCCTTAGATTCATTATCTACGAGATGCTTGAGATAGCCGCGAAAGCAACTCTCCCGACGATTTTCGTTATGGGCCAGCTGCCTATGCATTGCATTCAGGATGTCTCCCGGCAGGATTAGTTCGGAGTATGCAGTTCGAATCTCTGGATTGTTATCGAGCATGCGAGACAGATCTGCGGCGTCCCATACTTCGATATTGGGTATTTTTGCTTTCCAATCATGCGCTGTTTTTGTCACTTTATCACGCGTTCCGATTAGGCTTGCCCCTGTCAATGGAACATTTGTGATCAAAACATAATGGTCGCAAGCGATCTCATATTTGGTGGTTATTTTTTCTAGTTCAACTTTTAAGTCGGCAACCACAGCAGCTCCTGCTCCTGCCCATCCACGTAGCCCGATGTCGTGAAATTTAACTTGGAAGACCCAATGCTTCGGAGCATCGGTGAGGCTATTCTCAGGACGTATATATTCCGGATGATTTGGCGATTGCCTCCACGTTGCTTCTCGTGCTCCATCAGCCCCTGCGGCTCCAAACTGGATCAACTCGCCGGCATTGCGATGCTTTGTCTCCAAAAGTGATTGCACCATTTCTTGAAATGAGGTGCTGCCTAATCGATGAAATTGGTATTTGGACATAGGGGAGCTTGTTTATTTAAATAGTAGTTGTAATTTTTCGGACAAAAATTACAGGGAATTCGCCAAGATTTGGGAGAGGGATCTTTCTGTAATTGCTTTGTAAATGTCTGCAAGAAAAAGGGAAGCCCTTCTTTCCCAAAAGCAGAGAAGCTGATTGATTATCGCGCAAAGACGCAAAGGCGCAGAGTGGAGCAAACTGGAGAATCGGAAGTATTAAGATGTTGAACATTTTCACATCATTGTTTCTTCATGTTCTTCATGATGAAATTCTTTGCGCCTTGGCGTCTTTGCGCGAGTCTATGATCTCACCGCTTCCAGCCTTTCCTACCACCCTTTGCCTTTTTCGGTTTGGTCATCGCCGCAGTGATGTTTCCGCCACTTTTGAGTTCCATGATTTGATCCCTCAGGAGGGCGGCCCGTTCGTATTCGAGCTTTCCTGAAGCCTCTTTCATTTCCAGTTCCAGTTCCTTGATCAGGGTAGCGACATCAAGCGGAGTTTCCTGAATGCGGGCGGAGTTTTCACCGCTATCGATCAGCACACGGAGGCTCTCCTGCACCGGGCGCTTCACGCTGTGCGGAGTAATGCCATGTTTGCGGTTATGCTCCATCTGACGGCGGCGGCGATCCTCGGTGATTTCGAGGAGATCTCGGATGCTCCCAGTGATCTTGTCAGCGAAGAGATAGACCTCCCCATGCACATGACGGGCGGCGCGCCCGGCAGTCTGGATGAGTGAGGTTCGGCTGCGGAGGAAGCCCTCTTTGTCGGCATCCAGAACACAGACGAGACTGACCTCGGGGAGATCGAGGCCTTCACGAAGGAGATTGATTCCGATGAGGATATCGAATTCACCGGCCCGCAGCGAACGCAGGATCTCGACGCGCTCAATTGTATCGATGTCGCTGTGGAGGTAGCGCACCTTGAGCCCGACATCTTTCAAGTAATCGGTGAGATCCTCGGCAGTTCGTTTGGTTAGTGTGGTGATGAGGACTCGTTCACCCGATTCAACACGCTGCCGGCAGAGCTCGATGGTTTCATCGATTTGAGTCTTGAGCGGACGCACGATGATCCGGGGATCAAGAAGTCCTGTTGGACGGATGATCTGCTCGACAATCAGCGGAGTGCCGTGGGTCTCGGTCTCGAGGACTTGGTCAGCGGCATTGGCTATGAGAGGGAGGCGTGTTTGATCCGGTTCCAGAAAGCCTGTATTGCCGACAAAGCTGTTGCGGAGTTCGATGTCGCCCGGTGTTGCGCTCACATAGAGCCCTTGGCGGTTCATTTCCAAGAATTCACTGAAATTCAGAGGACGGTTATCGAGGGCGCTTGGGAGGCGGAAGCCATATTCCACCAGGGTCATTTTTCGGGCGCGATCCCCGGCATACATTCCACCGACTTGTGGCAGGGTGGCGTGGGATTCATCCACGATGAGGAGTGTGTCCTCGGGCAGGAAGTCCATCAAGGTGTAGGGGCGTGATCCCTTCTCGCGCCCCGTAAGATGACGGGAATAGTTCTCAATGCCGTTGCAGTAGCCCATCTCCTGCATCATCTCGAGGTCATACTCCGTGCGCATCTTGAGGCGCTGCGCTTCGATGAACTTTCCATTCGCCTCAAATTCCGCGACACGCTCCACCATCTCGGTACGGATGTTCCGCATGGCCGATTGCATCTTGTCCTTGGGGGTGACGAATTGTTTGGCAGGGAAAAGAGTCAGGTGGGTGAGTTCGCCACGGGAGCGGCCGGTGAGGGGATCAAAGAGGGCCATGCGGTCGATCTCGTCGCCGAAAAACTCCACCCTGACCGCTTCGTCATCGTTTTGGGCTGGGAAGAGCTCAACCACATCGCCACGGACGCGGAATTTTCCACGCTCAAATTCGATCTCGTTCCGCTCATAGAGCATTTCAACAAGGCGCTTGAGAAGTTCCTCCCGGGTCATGCGATCCCCCTTTTTTATTGTGAGGACCATCTGGAGGAAATCCTCTGGCGAGGCCAGACCGTAGATACAGGAGACGCTGGAGACGACAATGACATCCCGTCGTGTGAGCAGGGAACTCGTCGTTGAGAGTCGAAGGCGTTCGATCTCCTCGTTGATCGAGCTATCCTTTTCGATGTAGGTGTCGGAACGCGGGATGTAGGCCTCGGGCTGGT
>DKEN01000139.1:0-15022 GCA_002452515.1 Spartobacteria bacterium UBA6821
TGTCATCCTTGCGGAACATGAACGAGCCGAGCACGCCGCGCGCCTCGTCTTCGCGCATGAGCGGCGCGCTGGCCAAAACTTCTTCAAGCACGGTTTTTTCCGGGTCGAGCGTGTCGGCGCGATGCTGGCTGAAGTAACCGATCTTGGCATTGGGGCCTTCGATCCGCTTGCCCTTTTGGAATTCCAACTGTCCCCCGAGAATCTTGAGCAGGGTTGATTTTCCTGCCCCATTCGGACCGACAAGCACGGTACGTTCCCCGCGCTCAATGGTGAGATCAAGTCCCTCGTAGATTTTCCGATCTCCCTGTTCGGTGGGATAGGCCATGTGGATCCCCTCCAGAATGATCGCACGCTGTCCGCCGCGTGGCGGTTGCGGAATCTGGAAGCGGAAGGGCTTGCGCGGGGGCACCGGCTTCTCGATCAGTTCCATCCGCTCGATCTGCTTAAGCTTGCTCATCGCCTGGGAGGCCTTGGAGGCAACCTGACGGAAGCGGTCATAGAATTCCCGCAGGGCCGTGATTTCCTTCTGCTGGTTTTTGTAGGCGGCATTCTGGCGGTCGTAACGGGCGTCGCGCTCTTCCAGAAAGGCGGTGTAGTTGCCGGAGTAGGATTGAAGGCGGCTCTCCGCGATCTCGTAAACAGTTTCGACGATCTCGTCCATGAACTGACGGTCGTGGGAGATCAGCAGGACGGCCCCGGGATAGGTCTTGAGATAGTTTTGAAGCCAGAGGAGGGAGACGAGATCAAGATGGTTGGTCGGTTCGTCGAGCAGGAGCAGATCGGGCTCCATGACCAGGAGGCGGGCAAGGTGGGCACGCATGACCCAGCCGCCGCTCAGTTCCTTGGCCTTACGGTCAAAGTCCTCCTGCTTGTAGCCAAGTCCCCCGAGGATTTTCTTTGCCTTGGCCTCGACCTTGGGATCGCTGAGTGCTGCGTGTTTTGCCGAGGCTTCACTGTATTCAGGGGAGTCGGTGTTGCCTTCGTCCTCCAGCTCCTTGAGACGCCTTTCCAGTGCGTGAACTTCTCCCACACGACCAGTCGCCACATCGAGGACGGTCTCTTCGCCCGTGGACTCCCCCTCCTGCGCGAGATGACCGATCATCGTCCATTCGTCCCGCTCGATGCTGCCGGAGTCGGGCTCATCCTTTTTTAGGATCAAGGAGAAGAGGGTCGATTTCCCAGCACCATTGGGACCGACAAGGGCAACGCGTTCCCCGTAATTGATCTGCATGTCGGCCTCTTCAAAGAGAGTCCGGCCTCCGAGGGTTTTCTTAAGTTTGCGAATGGTCAGCATGGAAGCAGAAAGGATGAAGGATGAAGGATGAACAGATGACAGAAAACGGAAATTTTCGCGCAGAGACGCGGAGACGCAAAGGAGAGGATTTTATTGAGTTTTCTTTCTTCTCCGCGCCGCTGCGTCTCTGCGCGAGTTTTTTTGGTTTCGGTATTCAGGATGGAAGAAGGGATTCGAGTACCGCCTGTTCCACTGTCTCGATGGAGAGTTCCTTCATGCAGCGGAAGTCGATGGGGCATTCGCGCAGGTAGCAGGGGCTGCATTCCACCTTGTGACGCAGGATGCGATGGGGAGGAGTCGTGGTATTGGTCGGTCCGGTTAGTGTCGGTTCGGTCGAGCCGAAGATGGCGACGACAGGAACACCAAGTTGATCGGCAAGGTGCATGGTCCCCGTGTCATTGGTCAGCAGGAGGTGGCATCCCTTGAGTTGATCGATCAATTCTGGAAGGGTTGTTTTGCCACAGAGATTCTCCACCTTTCCGTGAAAATCCTTGGCGAGAGTTTCACCAAGGGAGGTCTCCTTGGCCGTTCCAACAATAACCCAGGTGCAGTCGAGACGGGTTGAAACGGTGTCCATGACTTCCCTGTAGCAATCTAGAGGCCAGCGTTTCGCCGAACCATACTCAGCCCCCGGGCAGAGGGCGATGCGAAGCGGACCAATGGGTGCGATGCGGGGAGCGGGAGCACCCGGTTCAGGGGCTCCAAGCTGACGAATCATGGCGAGAAGTTCGGCACCCTGATGCATTGTGGGGTGAAGCTCGCGGCGAACAGACATCGTCTGATTAAGGAAGCGCTTGCCGCGATGAATGTCGCGGCCGACGCGTCGGGGAATGCCTGCAAGCCAGACTTCCAGGGCGCTCCGCACGGAATTCGGAAGCAGGATGGCAACATCAAACCGCCCAGCCTTCCTGATCAGTTTTGATACTTTCCAAGGGGAAGCCTTTGCGGGAATTTCGATGACGGCATCGACTTCGGGAATTTCGCGCCAGAGCGGTGCAAGCTTGGCGGGGGAAAGGATGGTGAGGCGGAGATCGGGACGGCCAGCCTTGATCGCACGGATCGCGGGAACGGCCATGCAGGCGTCGCCGAGCCAGTTTGGAGAGCGGACAAGGATGTTGAAACTCTGGAGGTCGGAAAGTGTGAACTCCGAAGGGAGATGAATGCCCCTCTTGACGCGGCTCAGAAGAAAATCGGGGTAGGGGAGTTTCCAGCGGTTGTGTACCCAAAACCAATCCGCGGGGGAAGTCCGGATTTCCTGCTCGAGGAGCCGGTTGAGATCCATCGTGATCTCGGCAATATCGCGTCCCTCCGTCGGAATCGGGGCGCTGGTGTGAATGACCCATCGGGCCAGGCCGACAGTGCGGACACTGACCTGGGCGAGCAGTGCGCCCGTGCGTTGGGCGAGGCTTGCTGCCAGTGGCGAGGTGGAGGCTAACTTGCCAAAAAGAGGCATCCAGATCCCGGCATTCCCAGCGTGCTGATCGGTGAGGACACCGCAGACTCCTCCTTCCTTGAGCAGGGTGGCTGCACCTTGCATCTCCTTTTTTCGATCAAAGGTGGAGACGCCACGGCTGCGACGGTCGCGGTTGACGAGATCATCCATCTGGGGATTTCGCAGGGCCTGATAGACGCAACCGGCCCGGCGGGGTTTTACAAATTCGGCAATCTGGGCATTGATCTCCCAATTTCCAGAATGACTCAGTGCGGCAACGGTGCCGCGCCCCTCGGCTTTCTTTCCGACGATCCAGTCGATCCAATTCTCTTCCTGATCGAACGAGAGTCGCGATCGGAGCTGTTGCTCACTGAGCGCTGGAATCTTGATCGAACAGAGGATATTGGCCCCGAGATTGGCAAAATGAGCCCGGGTGATTGCCGCTGCCTTCGCGTCGGTCAAGCACGACCCGAAAGCAATGTGGAGATTCTGTTTGGAGAGACGGCGGTAGCCGGGCAGAATCGCCCAGACCAGCAAACCGAGAAACTGCCCCAGCACGAAGCATACCGTGATTGGGAGCAACCGGATGAGCGAAACCAAAACAAGAGCCAGCAGATAGAGCAGACGATCCATGAGTGATAGAGAAGTTGCTAACAATAACGAGGCTCCGGCAGTGCCGGAAGGTAAACTTTTCCCAACTGGGAAAGGGGAGAATTTCCCAACTGGAAAAGAGGGGATATTCCTTCCCGGGAAAAGCATCGGTATTCTCGGCAGTGGCCAGCTTGGCCGCATGTCGGCCATGGCGGCGAAGAGTCTCGGTTATCGGGTTGTCGTTTATGATGCCAATCCCGACGGGCCAGCCTGCTCGACAGCGGATCTCTCCATCACGGCCCCGTTTGATGACAAGGAAACTCTGAGCCGTTTTGCCGATGAGGTCGATGTCGTGACCGTGGAGTTCGAGAACATTCCCGTATCGGTGTTGGAGTTTCTTGAAGGGCGCGTGCCTGTTCGGCCCTCTGCCTCCGTCATCCGCATTTGTCAGGATCGGGTGCTGGAGAAGGAGTTTCTCCAGCAAAGTGGAATCCCCGTCGCCCCTTTCCGGGTGATCCGATCAGCAACTGATTTGGAAAAGGGAATGGGTGATCTTAATGCGCCCTCGATCCTCAAAACGGCGGCTCTTGGCTATGATGGAAAGGGGCAGATCCGACTCTCTCCCGGTGATGACTCTCCATCTGCCTGGAGAGAGATCGCCGCACCGTGTGCGGTTCTGGAGAAACGTATCTCCTTTGTTTCGGAATGCTCGGTGATTTGCGCCCGTGCACCTCAAGGTGAACTGCTTTCTTTCCCCGTTCAGGAAAACAGTCATCACAACGGGATTCTTGATGTGACCGTCGCGCCCGCTTCGCTGACGGCAGCCGTTGNNAGCGTTCAGGCAAACAGTCATCACAACGGGATTCTGGATGTGACCGTCGCGCCAGCATTCCTGACACTCTCCGTTGCAGAAAACGCACAGAAAATCGCCGCCTCTATCGCCGAGAAACTCGGGGTGATCGGCCTGATCACGGTGGAATTTTTTGTACTTTCGGATGGTTCCCTCATGGTGAACGAACTCGCACCGCGTCCCCATAACTCAGGCCATCACACGCTCGAAACGACGCTCACCAGTCAGTTTGCGCAGCATATCCGTGCTGTCTGCGGTCTCCCGCTTGGCCCGGTGGAACTGCGCTCCCCGGGAGTCATGATCAATCTCCTCGGTGATCTCTGGAAAAATGGCGAACCGGACTGGGAACTTCTTCTGCGCGAGCCGGGACTCTTTCTCCATCTCTATGGCAAGAGCGGAGCTAAGCCGGGCCGAAAAATGGGCCACTTCACCCTGCTTGGAGCAGCTGATGAGGTGAAAGACCGTTCTCTACTGTTACGGCGTGAACTGGCGCGTGGAGATTGAGAAAAAATTTGAACGCCCAAGCTTCCTGCTTGTCAGACAGAATGCAGCCGATTACGGAACTCATCCCAAAACAACCGGAAATTTTTGCACCCCAGAACGTTAACCCCTGATTTATGAATCCATCCGTCCAAGAACTCGATCGTCGTGTCCAGGAAACCAGCAGTTGGGTCAAACCACTCACCCAGGAAATGGGCCGTGTGGTGGTTGGCCAGCAAGGCCTCGTCCGCAGCCTGATCATCGGTCTGCTCTCAAACGGCCATGTGTTGTTGGAAGGGGTGCCGGGCCTCGCCAAGACGCTGACTGTCCGCACTCTTGCCTCCTGCATTCATGCTCATTTTTCCCGTATTCAGTTCACCCCTGATCTTCTGCCAGCCGATCTTGTCGGCACGCTGATTTACAATCCCCGCGAGGGTGTCTTCACCACGCGCAAGGGGCCGGTTTTCGCCAATCTGATTCTGGCTGATGAAATCAATCGTGCCCCAGCCAAGGTACAGAGCGCTCTGCTTGAGGCGATGCAGGAGCGTCAGGTGACCATCGGCGAGGAGACCTTCAAACTGCCCGATCCCTTCCTCGTGCTGGCCACGCAGAATCCGCTGGAGCAGGAGGGAACCTATCCCCTGCCCGAGGCCCAGCTTGACCGCTTCATGCTCAAGGTTGTGGTCGGCTATCCGACACGCAGTGAGGAACGCCAGATTCTCGATGCGATGGCAACCTCTTCGCCCCGTACCTCTGTCGATGCGCTTGTGACGACGGATCAGATTCTGGAGGCCCGCACCGTCGTGAATTCGATCTATGTCGATGACCGGGTGAAGGACTACATCGTCGATCTGGTCTGGGCCACGCGCGAGCCACTCAAATACAACCTCAAGCTCGACGGGCTCATCCGCTACGGAGCCTCGCCCCGCGCCACCATCTATCTCACCCTGGCCGCCAAGGCCCATGCCTTCCTCCAGGGGCGCGGGTATGTCACCCCTCATGATGTGAAATCGATCGGCACCGAAGTGCTGCGGCACCGTATCGCGGTGAGCTATGAAGCTGAGGCCGAATCCATCTCCTCTGAGGACATTGTCCGGCAGGTCTTTGAGGGATTGCCTGTTCCCTGATCGTTTCGGTGGCCGGCAAGCCAGCCCGATCATTTTCACTTAAGTTGTCCATGAACGATACGCGAGAGATTCTCCGCAAAATCCGTCGCCTTGAGCTCCGTACCCGGAGACTCGTCGAGTCTTCGTTTGCCGGGCAGTATCATAGCGTCTTCAAGGGACGCGGGATGAATTTCGAGGAGGTTCGGCCCTACACCCCCGGTGATGAGATCCGTGCCATTGATTGGAATGTGACCGCCCGGACGGGGGAGCCCTATATCAAGAAATTCACGGAGGAGCGCGAGATGACCGTGATGATCGTGCTTGATGTCAGCGCCTCGGGAAATTTCGGTAGCATCAGGGAGAGCAAGCGGGAGCTTGCCGCCGAGGTGGCCGCCGTCCTTGCCTTCAGCGCCATTCATAACAACGACAAGGTCGGACTGCTGCTTTTCAGCGACAAGGTGGAACTCTTCATCCCGCCGAAGAAAGGGCGGATGCACATTCTCCGCCTGATCCGGGAGATGCTCTACTTCGAGCCGCAGGGCAGGGGAACCGATCTCGCTGGGGCGCTCGAATACATGAACAAGGTTGTCACCCGGCGCGCCGTTGTCTTTTTGATTTCCGATTTCCTGACAGGGGATTTCACCCGTCCCCTGACCGTCACCGCGAAGCGCCATGACATGATTGCCCTCACGGTGGTCGACCCGGCCGAGGAGATGCTTCCCGATGTCGGCATGATCCTGTTGGAGGATCCTGAAACTGGGGAACAAATCGAAGTCGATACCTCCAGGAGGGATGTCGCGAGAGCGTATGCCGATCTTGCTGCACAACGGGCTCGCGAGACAAAGCGACTCTTCGGAGCACGCGGCATCGACGGGATCGAGCTGAGAACCGATGCGGATTATCTGCCAGTGCTTCGCAATTTCTTTGATCGGCGCGGGCGTCGTCTTGCCGCGTAATCAACCATGAACCAGCAACCAGGCATCAGTTACACCCAGCCTTCGGCGACCCCTGCCCCGATCCACGACATTGTGGGGCCGTTGCCGTTTTTTTCGGGCCCAATCTGGGTCATCATTGCCGCGTTTCTGGTAGTGGCTCTCCTCGGAGGACTGCTCTGGTGGTTCCTGATCCGTAAAAAAGACAAGCCGTTGACATCCCGCGAAGCCGCCCTCGCCGCACTGGGAAAACTGAGGGAGCAGGTTGCCGTGGGGAGTGATCATGATTTCGGCATCGGCGTCTCCGATGTGCTGAGGCGTTTTCTTGGGGAAGCATTCGGCCTAGCTGCACCGAGGCAGACGACGGAGGAATTTCTGAACTCCCTGCAGGGCTCACTGCGATTTCTGGAGAGTGAACAGGCGGCCCTCGCTGATTTTCTTCACCATGCCGATTATCTGAAATATGCACAGGGGGAAGCGACCTCGGATCAACGCATGGCCCTGATTGAATCTGCTGAATCATTCGTCCGTAGCGGTGAGCAGTCTGAAAAGAAGGAGGCTGCATGAACCCGTTCCCGCTTACTCTCTCTCTGGCGGTCGGCCAGGGATTTGCCTTTGCCTATCCCTGGGTGCTCTCCGGGCTTCTGCTGATTCCTCTGCTGGCACTGCTCAAGGGAAAAATCGGCGGGACTCCCGGCATTCTGTTTTCCTCAACTCAGCTGGTGGTGGCGGTTGGAAGGAAGCGCAGGGCCCATGCCGGGGCGATTCTTTCTTCGCTGGTCTATGCGGTGATGGCGCTCGTCATCGTGGCACTGGCCCGCCCTCAACTGGGCAGCACCCTCGAGCATGTGCAGGCAAGCGGAGTCGATATCATGCTGGTGCTGGATGTCTCGGGATCGATGATTGCGGAGGATTACATCATTGGAGACACCCGGGTGAATCGCATCGACACGGTCAAGCGGGTGACGCGCGAATTCATTGAAGCCCGTCCGAATGACCGCATCGGCATCATTGCCTTTGCCGGACGTCCCTATCTGGTGAGCCCGTTGACTCTCGATCACGATTGGCTCCTGAACCGTCTGGATGATGTCCATATCGGCATGGTGGAGGACAGCACCGCCATCGGGTCAGCACTGGCCTCGGCAGCGGCCCGTCTCAAGGATCGAGACTCCAAAACGAAAATCATTGTTCTCCTGACCGATGGAGCCAACAACGCGGGCAAGGTACAGCCGCTCACGGCGGCCGAGGCTGCCCATGCGTTCGGCATCAAGATCTACACCATTGGTGCCGGAAGTACGGGGCCGGTTCCGGTCCCGGTGGGGAAGGATATGTTCGGCCAGACCATGTATCAGAATATGGTTTTCGATTTTGACGAGAAGCTGTTGCAGGAAATCGCCAGGATCGGCAACGGCAAGTCCTTTCGTGCAGCCGATACGGAAACAATGAACAGCACCTTCAAGGAGATTGACCGTCTCGAAAAAACCAAGATCGAGGTCGAAAAAACGGCTGAATATCATGATTACTTTCCTTGGTTGCTGCTTGCCGCGACTCTGTTGCTTGCAGCCGAAGCCCTGCTCTCACAAACGCTCTGGAGACGCCTGCCCTGATTTTTCTGCCTTCGACCATGCATTCGCTTCTTCTGACATTGCTTGACGATTCGCTCAGCTTCGGTGCTCCGGAATGGCTCTGGGCATTGCTTCTTATCCTCCCGATTTTCGGGTTTTTTATCCAGGCGAGTCGCAAACGGCGTGAGCTTCTTTCAAAAATTCTCGCTCCCAGACTGCAGCAACAGCTTGCCGGTCGGGTCAGCCCGACGAAACGGAACCTTCGCCTAGGGCTCCTCCTCCTTTCGTTGGCCCTCATCATCGTTGCCCTTGCCCAACCCCGGTATGGTTACGCCCAGCAAACGATCAAATCTCATGGCCGGGATGTGATCATTGCAATCGATACCTCACGGAGCATGCTTTCCACTGACACTGCTCCCACACGTCTCGGCAGGGCCAAGCTGATCGCTCAGGATCTGCTGAACCTGCTCAAGGGGGATCGAGTCGGACTGATCGCCTTTGCGGGAACTGCCTTTCTCCAGGCACCGCTGACCCTTGACAAAGGAGCCGTGCTGAGTTCCATCCAGGATCTCGATACCAACACTATTCCGAAGGGTGGAACCGATATTGCCGCCGCGATCCGGATGGCGATTGCGGCCTTCGGAAAGGGTGAGGGTGGCAGCAAAGCGCTCGTGCTCATGACCGATGGAGAAGAACTTGATGAGAGTGGCGTAGAGGCGGCAAAGGAAGCTGCCGCCCTTGGTATCAGGATTTTCACCATCGGATTCGGATCGCCGGACGGATCCTTGATCCCGATCAAGACCGAGTCGGGAGAGAATGATTTTGTGCGGGATGAAAACGGTAATCCGGTGAATTCCAAACTGGATGCTCCTCGTCTGACAGAAATGGCCAATGCAACCGGAGGTTTTTATCAACCGTTCGGACAGGATACGGCCAAGATCATTTATGATCAGGGTATCGTTCCCATTGCAGCGCAGGAGATGGGAACCCTGACCGCCCGGAAACCGATTGAACGGTATGCCTGGCCTGCAACGGCGGCATTGATCTTATTGAGCCTCTGGTCGGTTCTTGGGGAGGGCAGAAGCGCCAGAATCGGAAGAGTCGTGGCTGCTGGACTCATCATGATGCCACTATCGCTTCATGCCTCCGGCATCAGCGATTACAATCAGGGAGATTATCAGGGAGCCCTGAAGGATTTTGAACATCGCATCCAGTCTGGAGCGGCCTCTCCAGCCGTTCTTTTCGACGCAGGGGCAGCCGCCTACAAGGCGGGCGATTTTAAGAAAGCTGCGGGATACTTTTCGGAAGCAATGACCTCCTCCGATCCGAAGATCAGGGATGCTGCAACCTACAACCTTGCGAATTCCCTCGTGAGGACGGGTGAGGCTGCCAAAGAGGATGATGCCAAACTTTCGGACTGGAAAAACTCCCTGCAACATTACGAAACCGTTCTGAAAGCAACGCCCGGGGATACACAGGCCAAGGAGAATCGAGATATCGTAAAGAAGCTGATCGAGGACTTAAAGAAGCAGCAGGATCAGAAAAAAAATGATCAAAAAAAGGACGATCAGAAGAAGGATCAAAAAGATAAAAACAAGGATCAGTCGAAAAACGATCAATCCAAAGGTGATGGTAAATCCGATCAGCAGAAAGACCAGGATCAGAAAGATCAGCAAAAGAATGATCAATCACAGAATGGTTCCAAGGATTCCAAAGACTCCGGTGGAAAAGATCAGAAGCCACAGGATCAGAAGGGCAACGATGGGCAGGCATCACCGACTCCTTCCCCCAGTTCTTCCGCCTCACCTGATCAGGGGAAGGGATCCGATTCGCAGAAACAGGATCAGCAACCAAAGGATCAGCAGGGCGAACAAAAGCAGGATGCTTCCCAACAACCTACCCAACCCAAAGACTCAGAGAAGGATCAGCAAAATGGTCAGGCTGCACAACCCACGCCGACTCCGGGTTCCTCGCCTCAGGATAAGAAGGAGGGAAAACTCTCGGGCGGAGAACAGGGATCCAAACCGGAGCAACAGCAGGCCGCTGAGGCTGCTGCCGCCGGGGATGAGAGTAAGAATGGGGAAATGACAACGAATCAGGCCAACGCCCTGCTGCGTTCCGTTCAGGACGAGGAGCAGCATGTGCTCAATCAGCAACAGAGGGCGGTGGATCAAACCCTTCATGATTGGTAATCTTTTCAAACTGATGCAGGTGTTCAAAACAGCATTTATCATTCCAGTAGCCCTCTGGTTCTTTGTTGGTGCCCTGGTTGCTGATTGCAGAGCGGCGGGAGCCACCTCGGTAACCGCTGAACTTTCTCGGGCCGAGATCAATGCGGGTGAGATGGCAGAACTGCAGGTGCACGTTTCAGGAGCCGATAATGCCAGGGTGCCGCAGGAAATTCAGGTCGACGGGTTGCAAATCAGGCTTACCGGCCAGTCAACCCAGGTGCAGATGGTGAATTTCAAAGTCTCCTCCTCAGTCGTGTACAGCTACATCGTCATGCCGATGAGTACGGGCAAGTTCACGATTCCCTCGATTCCCGTTCGCACCGATTCGGGAACGATGCAGACGGCGCCCCTCTCCTTCACGGTCCTTGATTCCAGCGGAGTTGCCGGGCAGACGGGTGCCGGGGGGGGGGCGGTACCAGTGTCACCACAACCGGGAATGCCGGGATTCGCTGCTCCCCGTCAGGTGCCTCAGGGCAACGCTCCACCGACCGAGGGGAGGATGGCCTTTGGCGAAATCACCACGGCGAAAAAGAAGATTTATGCCGGCGAGATGATTCCGGTGGAGATCAGCTACTATTTTGATGCCCGCTATCCGGTGCAGATACTGAGCAATCCTGATCTTGCCAGTGAAGGATTGCTTGTGGAGCGATTTCCCGATCCTAAACAGAGTCGTGAGGATCGTGATGGAATCACCTACAATATCCTTACCTTTCACACGTTGCTTTCAGCGGTGAAACCCGGCTCCATTGATGTTCCGCCCGTCAAACTAAAGACCCAGATCCAGATGCCGGGTGCGGTGCCCCCAGGTTTCGACAACCCTGTGTTCCAGCAGATGCTTGGTGGGCAGAATCCCTTCACTCAAACCCGGGAACTGATGGTCAAGACGCCCTCCCTCCATTTTGATATCCTCCCTCTTCCGAAGGAAGGGCGCCCGGCCTCCTTTGCCGGAGCGGTGGGGGAGTTTGATAGTGATGCCGTTGTAGGGAATCCCAAACCGTTGCCCGGCGACCCTGCCGTACTGACCGTCAAGATCGGGGGGAAGGGAAACTTCCGGGCAATGGGTCCTCCAATCCTAACTGATTCAGACGGCTGGAGAACCTATCCTCCGGCTGACAAAATCGACAGCTCCGACGCCCTTTCCTTAGAGGGGGTGAAGTCTTTTGATTTTACCCTGATCGCCCAGGAGAAAAAGACGAACTCTCCCGGCAGTGAATTCTCCTACTTTGATCCCACCACGGAAAAGTATGTGACGCTCTCCACCAAGCCGCTGCCGCTCAAGGCTTCTCCATTATCGGATGTCGTGACACCAACAGCGACGGCGCTCTCCACTCCGGTACAGCCTTCGCAGGGAGTGAATAAAAGCCCTGCGGTCACGGCCAACAGCAACGATGGTGAACCCCTTTCCTCATTCACCGTTCGTTCTTGGAAAACGCCGGTGCAGCGCGCGGAGTTTCTGATCGGCTCGCTTGCGATGCTTCTCGCTGCCGTTTCCCTCGGAGGCATCCTTCACTTCCGTGATCTTCAGACACGGCAGGGATCGGTCGCGGAACAGCGCCGAAGATTGACGGCGCTCTGGGCCTCGCTCAACTCGGGAACGCTCGATGCTGCCTCTACCTATGATGCTGCCATTGAGTATGCAACCCTGCTGGGCGTGTCGGAGAGCGATGAGGTGATCCTTTGGATCACGGCCCGCCGAGACGTTCTCAAGTACGGAGTGGGTGGATCTGTACTGCTTGGGAGTGATGAACGGTCCAAACTGCTGGAGACACTCGGGAAGATTTCTTCCAACAAAGCCTCATCATGAAAAGACGATTTTATCATCTGCTTCTGATTATCGGAATTTCGTTCCAGGGGGCATTACACGCATCCATCCCCGATGGGCTGAACTCCGCCAACCAGTCGCTTTCAGCCGGTCACCCGGCGGAGGCTCTGACGGCTTATCAGTCGGTTCTTTCCTCTCCTGATTTCTCAAATGTCAGCGCGCCTGAGATCTGGTACAACCGTGGGCTTGCCGAAGAAAAGAGCGGTGATTCCTTGGCTGCCTCCCTCTCCTATCGTCGCGCCCTGTTGCTTGATCCCACACTGACTCCAGCACGCACCCACCTCACCTCAGTGCTGACTCTCCTTGGAATTTCCGAGGCTACCCCTTGGAGTGGCCCTCTTTTCATAAGGTTCCATCCTGATCTGCTCGTTCTCGGAGGTGCGGTGCTCGGATGGCTTGGTGCGCTGGCCCTTGTCGTCCTCGTGTTCTCAGGTCGCTACCGGAAGAATAAACGCCCCGGTTTGATTGGACTGGCATTGGCAGCCCTAATCTTTGGACACGCTCTTTCCCTTCTCGGAGCTTGGGCCGATCCCCGTCGTCTTGCAGGTGATCAAGCCATTGTTTCCGGAAAGGGAGAGCAGACACTTCGCGACACGCCTGCTGACAGTGCCCAGGCGGAGGGAACACTTGCACCGGGTTCCCTCATCACTATCCTCTCGCGCAACGGGGCCTGGTGGAAAATCTCCAGCGGTCCCAAGACAGGATGGATTCCTTCAACCGCCATTACCACTTTGCTGCCTCCTGCTGCTGGATCCTGATCCTCTGCCTGGTATCCTCTCTCGTTCGCGGGACGACAGATGCTTATGCTCCTTGGGATGCCACGCTGACTCCTGGGGCTAAGGTTCCCTTTCCGAAGATTGCTCCGTTTGATGCCGAGTATCGGTTTGGTTGGGAGGGGTTGTCTGCTGGTGGGGCCACGGTGCATGTCGTCTCCCGGGATGGAGGTAGACTGTTCATCTTGGGACAGGGAGGACCGAACGCCTGGATCCGCAAACTCTGGAATTACCAGGCGCTCTATGTCGGGGAATCGGGTGGAAACGGAGAAGTGCCTTCCTGGTTTCGCATGGATGAAAGTGTGTCGCGGGGCGATTTGCTGAGTGAAGCCTACTTCAAGGGGGAGAGCTTCACAGATTGTCACCGCGGGGTGAACGAGGCAAAGCCATGGGAGCAAATCGAACTTCACGGAGTTCGGGATCTGTTTTCAGCAATGCTCTTTGTCCGGAGTCAGCCTCTCAAAAATGGAGATTGCTTGAGGCTGGCTGTTTTTCCCGATCGTAGTCCCTATCTGGTGGACCTCACGGTTGTCGGACGCGACACCCTGACCCTGATGGGAAAGCAAATTCCGGCGATTCGTTTTAACATCCGCATTCAGACCATCGAGACTCACGGCGAGCACAAGGGGAGCCTGGCTCCGCATCGGAAATTTCATTCCGGACGCATCTGGATGTCCGACGATGTGGAGCGACTGCCGATCCGTGCCGAAGTGGATCTCTTTGTGGGCCGTGTCTTTGCGGAGATGATAACTTTGAATCCTGCTTTCAACTCTTTCACAAAAGAAAAAGCGCCGGGCCATTGACGACCCAGCGCTTTATGAGGGGGGATTACTCGACTAAAGTCTGCTGATGAGTAACTCGCGCTGGAAGATGAGTTCCTTCGGAAGCTGGCTGTAGAGTTTGAGGAAGAGTTCATCCTGCATGACGAGTTCACGGTGCCACTCGGTGCGGTCGATCTTCTGAACCTCGTCGAACTTTTCCTTGGTCATCGAGTTCTCGATGCCACGCATGTCGATGTCCTGGTATTCAGGAACCCATCCGATGGAGGTTTCGATGGCGTGGGCACCAAACTTGGAACGCTCCACGATCCACTTGAGAACGCGCATGTTGTCTCCAAATCCGGGCCAGAGGAATTTGCCCTCGGGGCTCTTGCGGAACCAATTCACATGGAAGACACGGGGCAGGTGCTTGACTAGATGGCGCATTTCCAGCCAATGGGAGAAGTAATCGCCCATGTTGTAGCCGCAGAAGGGAAGCATCGCCATCGGATCACGGCGAACCTGACCGATGGTGCCTGCAGCGGCGGCGGTCATTTCCGAACCAACGGTAGCTCCGAGATAGACCCCATGCACCCAGTTGAAGGCCTGGAAGATGAGAGGCATCGTGGTGGCGCGACGTCCACCGAAGACCACAGCGCTGATCGGAACACCTGCGGGATTTTCCCAATCGGGATCGATGATAGGACAGTTTCTGGCCGGTGCCGTGAAGCGGCTGTTGGGATGGCTGGTAAGAACAGGCTTGCCATCGGCATCCTTGGTCCCAGGTGTCCAGTCCTTGCCCTTCCAGTCAATCAGGTGCTTGGGTGTCTCCTTGGTCATGCCCTCCCACCAGACATCGCCGTCGTCAGTCAGAGCGACATTGGTGAAAATAGTGTCCGTGCGGATGGAATCCATCGCCATCGGATTACTGTCATAGGAGGTTCCTGGTGCCACGCCGAAGAATCCGGCCTCGGGATTGATGGCGCGCAACTGGCCGTATGCGTCGGGCCTGATCCAGGCAATGTCGTCGCCTACCGTCGTCACCTTCCAGCCCTTGAAGGCCGGCGGTGGAACCATCATGGCAAAATTGGTCTTGCCGCACGCCGAAGGAAACGCCGCGGCGACGTAAGTCTTCTCGCCCTGCGGCGACTCCACGCCGAGGATCAGCATGTGCTCGGCCATCCAGCC
>DKEN01000139.1:15034-15181 GCA_002452515.1 Spartobacteria bacterium UBA6821
ACTTGGTGTCGTTGCAGGGCCATGGCACGTCCTTACGCCCCTCCGCGAGCGGCATGCCGACCGAGTGCATGCACGGAACCACGCGCTTTTCGCCTTTGTCGATTTCGGCCAGCACCGGGAGGCCAATGCGCGTCATGATGCGCATGT
>DKEN01000087.1 GCA_002452515.1 Spartobacteria bacterium UBA6821
GCCGCATCATCAACGAGGTGAAGGGCGTCAATCGCTGCGTGCTTGATGTTTCCAGCAAGCCTCCCGCCACCATCGAGTGGGAATAAAAGATTCATGAGTCACCGACGCGCCATCTATCCCGGGAGTTTCGACCCGGTGACCAACGGTCATCTTGATCTGATAACGCGGTCTCTGGGACTCTTTGACGAAGTCATCGTGGGGGTTGCCGACAACGAGGCAAAGTCCCCGCTTTTCACGACGGCGGAACGTGTCGCATTGATCCGGGAGAGCGTCGGTGATCAGCCAGGACTCACAGTGGAACCGCTGAACCGACTGCTCGTGGATTTCTGCAGGAGGCGGAAGGCTTTCGTCGTGGTCCGGGGGTTGCGAGCCGTCTCGGACTTTGAATTTGAATTTCAGATGGCCCTGACCAACCGCCGTCTCGAGCCGAAGATCGAGACGATCTTTTTGACCCCGCGCGAAGATTGCATCTTTCTGAGTTCCCGCATCGTAAAGGAAGTGGCGCGCCTCGGCGGCGATGTCACCCCGTTTGTTTCGTCTTCGGTACTGACTGCCTTGAACGGAAAATTTCCCAAAACTGGTGATTTGCCCTAGTATCAGAAAATGAAAGTCCACCTGCGCCAGATTCCTTCGGGAGAAACAATCCATCTGGAAGGGGAAGAGGATCCGGCGATTTTGGAACTGTATTCCGCTGATGCCGAGCCTGTTGGACCGCTCTTTTACAGTCTGGATGTAGGCCTCTCTGACGGAGGCTTGTTCGCCACAGGCTTACTGAGGCAGCATGTCCGGATGACCTGCGTTGCGTGCCTGGAATCTTTTGAAGAAGAGCTGATTTCCAGCCATTTTGCCACCCAGGTAGAACTTACAGGAAGTGAATCCGTGGACTTGACCCCGGAGATAAGGGAGGATATTCTCCTCCTTCTGCCCCCGCATCCCCGATGCGATCAGGGTGGAGAAAAGACCTGTCCAGCTCACTTCCCTGCGGCCGATCGAACCTCTCCGTTGCAATCAACCTTGCCAATGGAAACGACGACGCGACCCGCCATCTGGGCAGCACTCGACCAACTCAACACACCACCTTCCGATGGGAGTCCCTAAACGTAAAACCTCAAAAATGCGCCTTCGCACACGCAAGGCAGCCAACCGCTGGCATGCACCCAAACTCAGCAAGTGCAACCAGTGCGGAGCCCCGCTTCGTTCTCACACAGCCTGTCCTGCCTGCGGCACCTATCGCGGTCGTCAGGTTCTTGATGTTGAAGTAGCGTAATTACGCTGCTGCCACGTCGTTCAAGGAGTTGATTGTTCGGCCTCTTGTCTGATTCATGAGGATTGCCCTCGATGCCATGGGGGGTGACTATGCCCCGCAGAATACTGTGGCTGGTGCAGTCATGGCTCTCAGGGAATATCCCAAGATCACCCGTCTTTTTTTGACGGGTGATGAGCAGGCCATCAAGAGGGAGCTATCAAAACTCGGTTGTAACGATCCGAGGGTCGAAGTTGTTCATACAACGCAGGTTGTCGAGATGTCCGATGCCGCCGTGGAGGCGGTTAGGCGTAAAAAAGATTCTTCGGTTTCCCGTGCCGTCGATCTCGTCAAAAATGGTGAGGCCGAAGCGATCGTCAGCGCGGGACACACGGGTGCTGCCGTTGCCGCTACGACCATCAAACTTCGTACCCTCGAAGGGATCGAGAGGCCCGGCATCGCCTCTTATCTTCCGACCGAAAAGAATGTCTGTGTCCTGATCGATGCAGGAGCAAATATCGATGCCAAGCCACTCCATCTGCTCCAGTATGCAATCATGGGGTCGGTGCTTTCCAAACAGGTGCTGGGCTATTCCAACCCGGAAATCGGTCTGATGTCCATTGGCGGCGAAGATGTGAAGGGGAGCGAATTCACCAAAGAGGTGTTCAAGTTGCTCAAGGCCTCCTCCCTGAATTTCCGTGGCAATATCGAAGGCCATGATCTGTTTGAACATCCGGTCGAGGTGGTTCTCTGCGATGGCTTCACCGGCAATGTCGTCCTGAAGACAGCGGAGGCTACGGCGAGTGCCGTCTTCCGCTGGCTCAAGCATGAGCTGACGAAAACAAAATTTCGAATGCTTGGTGCCTGGATTGCCCGCAATGCATTCCGTGCGATCCGCAACCGCACCAACTACGAGAGTTACGGTGGCAGTCCCCTCCTTGGAGTCAATGGCATCTGCATCATCGCCCATGGCTCTAGCTCCCCACTTGCCATTAAAAATGCGATCCGGGTGGCGATCGAATTTATTGAGCAGCAGGTCAATCCCCGTATTGTCGAGGCGGTGAAGGACTATAACGAAAAAAACGCCGCCACCCTCGCAGCCCTCTCTACTTCCGATGCCCTCTGATTCCAAACCCACCTTTCGCTCGGCTTCCATTATCGGAACCGGAAGCTATGTACCCGAGAAAGTGCTGACCAATGCCGATCTTGAAAAAATCGTCGAGACAAGCGATGAGTGGATTCTGTCACGCACCGGCATTCGGGAACGTCGTGTGGCGGGCCTGGACGAGCCAACAAGTGATCTGGCTGCCAAGGCCGCACGGGCAGCAATGGAAAATGCTGGAGTCACAGCCGAGGAGATTGATCTGATCATTTGCGCCACGGTGACGCCCGACATGTTTTTCCCAAGTACGGCCTGTTTCGTGCAGAGCAAAATCGGCGCGGTGAATGCGGTTTGTTTTGATCTTTCTGCAGCCTGCTCCGGTTTCCTCTTTGGCGTCGAAACGGCCCGGCAATTCATCGCGACGGGTGCCTACAACACCGTCCTTGTGATCGGTGCTGACAAACTCTCCAGTATCGTGGACTGGAGTGACCGCAATACCTGCGTCCTCTTCGGTGATGGTGCCGGTGCTGCCATCCTTCAACACCGAGAAGGTTCCCGTGGCATCCTGGCCTCCCGGATGGGAAGCAACGGAAAACTGGCCGATATTCTTTACATTCCCGGCGGGGGAAGTGCCTGTCCGGTGACAGCCGATAATGCGGCGGAGAAACCCGCTACCATCCGAATGAATGGCCGCGAGACCTACAAGCACGCTGTGACCGCCATGGTGGATGCCGCGGAAAAGGTGATGGTGGATGCAGGGGTGACGTCCAGCGAGATCACCTGTTTTATTCCTCATCAGGCGAATCTCCGGATCATCGAGGCCATCGGCAGCCGTCTTGATGTCGCGATGGAGCGCTTCCACATCAATCTTGATCGCTACGGCAATACTTCCGCAGCTGCGGTGGCCATAGCCCTTGATGAGGCTGCCCGCGAGGGGCGTTTTCAGCGTGGAGACAAGATCCTGATGGTTGTCTTCGGAGGGGGGTTGACGTGGGCCTCGTCCGTCGTCGAATGGTGACTTGCGGGTGCTTTTAGCGCACAGCATCGTTGTTGTTCGCTTGCGGTATGATTTTATACCGCTGCACTCACACGCCTTGCTCTGCATCTAAAATCACATCGCCATAACTGAGGGGGATATTGACGGAGAACCGCGTTGTTCTTCATCTGACCTTTCAACTCTCAAAATGGAGGTGAGGAGTTATCATCTCACCAGCCTGGGTCTCGATTTTTCAAAGAGATGAAGGAGAGGGTTTGGATTCGATCGTTAAGGCTTATAAACTGTCAGGTCTGGGGACGACGTGATAGGTGACTGAGATGCGTTTTCAAACGATTTTCTCGGTGATGGTATTTGTCTTGGTTGGTGCTTCTTTAGTCTTGGGAACAACAGAAACGAATACTACAAACAAACCCGCATCCTTTCGGATGGTTCATGGTCTGGTGCTTGGAGTCGATGGGAAGCCGGCGGCGAACCGGATTGTTACTCTTCGGGGGATTTCACGCGCAGAGGCGGCCATGTCAGAAGATATTCCGGGGTATCAAGAATACTGGAAATTTAAGACGGATCAGGCAGGACGTTTCTCTGTGCGGTTGGCATCGGCAGAGATGGACGACTCAGCGAAAAGAATTCCTGGGCCTGGAATCTATGCCTTAGTGGTTCTTCCCCAAGGAAACGATGCTGGAGCTGTCAGCCCTGCACTTCGATCGATTGATGACTCTGAGGAAAGTCCCAGCAATGAGTGGGGGAAGACGCTCGACATCGGACCGGATGGGTTGGATCTCACCCTAAAAATTCAAAAAGGGGTAACGGTAAAAGGTCAAATTCTGGACTATGAAATTCCCCATCGACCCCTAAATGGAATCAGGGTGACTTGTGAACATGATTTACATGCCGATACACACACGGGAGCTGGGGGAGAGATTTTTAAAAAAAGCACCACAACGGGTAAGAACGGTGCATTTACTTTTACCCATGTCTATCCTGCCGCCTGTGTGATCCGCATTGAGCCGACTTCTACTGCGTTTGGATATTACGCATGCTGGTGGCTCAAAACTAAGCATGGGGATCAATGGGATGACGAGGTGGATTTTCATATTCTTCCTGAAGATAAAAAGAACCAAACTATTGGGATCATGGCGGCAAGACGTCCGTTGTTCCATTGCTGGGGGCATGTTCAGGATCAAGAGGGCCACCCTATTGCGGATGCAGCAGTAACGCTGAGTGAACAATCGGAGTCGAATCAATCCCGTTGGACAGGATTTGGAATTATTACCACTCAAGCCGACCATGAGGGAAACTACGAAATTGAGTTGGGAACCCCATGGATCGAGTTTATCTCCGCAGTGGCGAAAGGCTTCAAGGGGGCAAATATAGATTCCTCTGAAATCTCCCCTGGGAAACATGACTTCGTCCTCGAAAAAACTAGCAAAAAATAAAACTTACACTGGCTTTTTAAATAACCGCCTGTAGTCAAAATCGCCTAAGTTTCGCTTGCAGGCCTTGGAGAGATTAATCTGACGCTCTCGACTAAGACCAAAATCCACGACGTAAACAANNAAAATTCTTTTTTTGAGGTATCTCTCCCTACCATGATTTTCAATGCTGAGTGAAGTAGAGTTGCAGCGGGCGGTGAGGTGGAATGATACCACGACGGAGTATCCGAGCCATCTCTGCATCCACGAACTGTTCGAACGGCAGGTTCATCGGACACCCGATGCCATTGCTCTTCAATTCGGTGCGATCGAACTTACCTACAGGGAACTTGATGAGAGAGCCAATCAGCTCGCCCATCACCTGATCGGATTGGGCGTGGTGCCCGAGGTGATTGTCGGGGTTTGCCTGGAGCGTTCGCTGGAACTGATCATTTCAATCTTGGCGGTACTGAAGGCTGGCGGAGCCTACCTTCCTCTTGATGCGGACTACCCGACGGAGCGCTTAGAACTCATGATGGACGAGTGTGTCACGAAGATCGTCATCACACAGGGCGCCCTGCCCGCTCGTCTGCCAAAGGGAACTCAGAGGATTGTCTTTCTGGACGACCCGACACTGGGGATCGCGCTCAATCCCGACACATCGCCCAGCACCAGGGTTAATTCCGAAAATCTTGCCTACGTGATCTATACATCCGGCTCAACCGGAAAACCAAAGGGGGTTGCCGTATGTCACTGCGCCGCAATGAACCTATTTCACTGGTGCAGCACCCGTTTCCCGATGAGGGAGGGGGATGTTTTTCTTCAGATCGCACCGTTTACTTTCGATGTCTCGGTCTTTGAGATTTTTACTACTCTCTGTGCCGGAGCCAAGTTGCTGCTCATCAGACCGGGTGGCCAAAGGGAGCCTGATTATCTTGTCAAAATGATCCTGCAACACGGGGTGACGGTGGTGAGTTTTGTGCCTCCGACACTCCGCATGGTGATCGAGGAGGAATCTTTTCCTTCCGTTAGGACGTTGAGGCTGGCGTTCTGTGGAGGAGAAGTCATGCCGCTGGATCTGATGCTTCGGTTTCAGCACCGGTCATCCGCACAACTTGTGAATCTCTACGGTCCGACGGAGGTGACAGTTTATTGTGCCGGATGGGTGTGTGATCGACACTGGAGGGATCTCGCGCCACCCATAGGAAAACCAATCTTCAACACACAGATTCATATTCTGGATAAGAAGCGAAAGCCCGTCCCTGTGAATTGTATCGGTGAGATCTATCTTACAGGTCAGGGATTGGCACGTGGATATATCAACCGATCTGATATCACTGCGGAGCGCTTTGTCTCCAATCCATTTGCAGAAGACCCATCTTCCAGAATGTACAGGAGCGGCGACCTGGGTTTCTGGAACCCTGATGGTACCGTCTCCTTCGTCGGTCGGGTGGACGATCAGATCAAACTGAGGGGATTTCGCATCGAGCCGGCGGAGATCGAAACCGTTTTGCTCGGGATTCCAGAGATAAGTCAGGCTCTTCTCATCTGTCGTGAGGATATCCCAGGCGATCAGCGGTTGGTGGCGTATTGCATTGCTGAACAAGGGAAAAAATTACCCCCGGCAACTGGTTTGCGGAGTAGGCTTGCGAAGTCCCTGCCCGACTACATGATCCCCTCGGGTTTTGTGGAGGTGGGGCGGTTTCCTTTAAATTCGAACGGCAAGAGGGATCGTAAGGCGCTTCCAGCACCTTATGAAATCGCGGGAGACGATGAACGCGGCAATTTTCAGAGCTTTCCGAAGGATCTCCTGGAACAACGCCTGCTTGAACTCTGGCAAAAGGTTCTTGGCCGGAAAAACTTTGGCATTCACGACAACTTTTTCGATCTTGGAGGACATTCCCTCACGGCGGCCATTCTTACCAATGAGATCGAGAAGCTGGCTTATCAACGGTTGCCGATAGCCGTTTTCTTTCAGGCACCGACGGTGGCTGAACTCTCGGCTTATCTGAAGAAAAACAAGGATGATCCCGCCTGGAGTTCCCTCGTGCCGTTGCAACCCGAGGGGAAAAAGACCCCACTCTTCGTGATGCATGGCATGGGGGGGAATGTCTTTGCCTACCTTGATTTTGCCCGCCTGCTTACTCCGGACCGGCCGGTCTATGGATTGCAGTCCATCGGATTGGATGGAACCCATGACAACCATGACTCTATCGAGGCAATGGCTGCCTATTATGCGGAGCAGATACGCGCCATTCACCCTTCCGGGCCATATTATCTGCTTGGTTATTCCTTGGGAGGGTGGATTGCCTACGCTGTCGCCGATCAATTACTGAAAAAAGGGGGTCGTATTGCTCTCTTCGTGGTGCTTGATACGGAAGCTGAGGCAAAAGTAGCCCTTGGTGTCAGGCTACGTACGCACTTGGGCCTGCATCTTGAACAGGCGCGCAAGGGTGGGGTTGGTCTGCTGCCTGCGGTGGCTTACGGATTGAAACTGGTGGGTAGAGGTCTGCAAAAATGGCTTGGAGGTCAACCTGGTCCTTCTCTCCCACTGATGGAGGCTCCTCCTTCCGGAGACTATTTCGAGGCAGTCTGTCACAGGTACGAACCTCCGAGGCTGCCGCTTTTTGTGCACCTGCTGGTTCCAAGCGAGAGAAAACCATGGCAAATCGAATTCTGGCATCACTATGCCTTGGGCGGTGTCATGATCACTCGGATGTTTGAGAAACACCCGGACTTTATTGACCCAGGCAAGGCATCGGAGTTGGCTGATTTTCTCCGGCCATTGCTCGAGGAGACGGATGGCAGGTGATTTCCGAAAGGGGCGGATAAACGGGTTATTTCCTTGCCCTTTGCGCGGCAACTGTCGATTTTTAACCACTTGCCGGATTTTAGCCCCGGACTTTTCGCGAAATACACATGTCGAACACTATTCTTGTAGGCTCCCAGTGGGGGGATGAAGGCAAAGGCAAAATCATCGATGTCCTGACCGGAGAGGTTGATATCGTTGTCCGGAGCCAGGGGGGGAACAATGCAGGCCACACGATTGTTAATGGCTCGCAGAAATATGTGCTCCACCTGATTCCTTCCGGCATCCTTCGCAAAGGNNCGCGAGAGGGGAATCAAGGTGGATAAGAATCTTCTCATCAGTGACAGCGCCCACCTTGTGATGCCCTATCACCGCTCAATTGACGCGCGGCGCGAAGAACTCAAGGGGAAGAATAAGATCGGCACCACCAAACGGGGCATCGGCCCTGCTTATGGCGACAAAGCCGCCCGCACGGGACTCCGCATGGCTGATCTGATCCGTCCCGAGGTTTTTGCCCAGAAACTCAAACTCCGCATCCGGGAAAATAACGCAGTCCTCAAGGGACTGGGTGGCAAGCCAGTCAACGGAGCAAAGGTGCTTGCCGATTATGTGGCGGCAGCCAAGGTGCTCGCGCCCTTTGTGATCAATACGGTCGCCTATTTGCACAAGGCGATGGAGGCGAAGAAGGAGATCCTTTTCGAAGGTGCCCAGGGGACCTTCCTTGATATCGATCACGGAACATATCCTTTTGTCACCAGTTCCAACACCACTTCCGGTGGTGCCTGCACTGGTTCAGGGGTTGCTCCCAATCGTATCGATTCCGTGATGGGGGTGGTCAAAGCCTACACGACGCGTGTCGGTGAGGGGCCGCTGGTCACCGAGGACGATGTCCTAGGTGATATGCTCCATGGGATGGGCCGTGAATTCGGCGCCACCACAGGTCGTGCGCGCCGCTGTGGATGGTTTGATGCCGTGGCCACGCGATACGCCACCATCGTCAATGGAGTCGATCAACTCGCCATTACGAATCTCGATGGACTGGATGGTATTCCTGAAATCCGTATCTGTACCGGCTATCGAATCGATGGCAAGGGCCCTGTCCTCGATACTCCGCCGACGGATGCCGGAGAACTGGCGCGATGTCGCCCTGTCTATACCACGATGCCCGGCTGGCTGACGCCCACCGACAAGATCAGCAGCTACAAGGAGCTTCCGGTGAAGGCCCGGCGCTACGCCGAGACTCTTGCCAAGTTGAGTGGTGCGAAACTTTCCATTGTCAGTGTCGGACCGGGACGAGAGCAGACGATCCATCTTTAACAGGGTTGCATCACACTCCTTTAGCCGTGACTGTGTCTGCCCCCAACGATATCACGCCGAAAATCCCGAGGCATATCGCCATCATCATGGATGGGAATGGGCGCTGGGCTCGCGAACGGGGATGGCCTCGTCTCAAGGGGCATGAACAAGGTTCCAGCCGGGTGCAGGATATCTGCGAAGGCTGCATTGATGCGGGAGTTGACTATCTGACCCTTTACGCCTTTTCTACGGAAAACTGGTGCCGTCCGAAACATGAGATTGCCGGGCTGATGTTACTGCTGGAGCGCTTCCTTGCCGAGAAAGTGGCGGAGATGAACAGAAACGGCGTGAAGCTTGCCACCATTGGGAGGATCGCTGATCTGCCCGATGCGGTGAGAAAACGTCTCGAACGTGCCGTGGAGGAAACTTCCCATAACGACCGTCTTGTGCTGACTCTGGCCCTCAATTATGGAAGCCGGGATGAGATCGTGGAGGCGGCCCGTTCCCTGGCAGCCAGTGTCCAATCCGGTGAAATCATGACCGACGAAATCACCAAAGAGCTCTTTTCCTCGCGGTTGAGTACCGGGGGAATGCCTGATCCTGATTTGCTGATCAGAACATCCGGAGAGATGCGACTTTCTAATTTTCTTCTTTGGCAACTCAGCTACACGGAGATCCATGTCACCCAGAAACTCTGGCCCGATTTCGGCCGGCAGGATCTTCGGGACGCAATCGCCGACTTCTCCTCCCGTGACCGGCGCTATGGCGCCGCCGTGGAGAACGGGTCAATTTCACTTCCTGCATGATTAATTCCAGCAATCCCACTCAGACTGTTCTTGTGGTGGACAGCGAGACTGACTTTCTCCAATGGGTTCGCCAGCAACTCAAGGCATCAGGTGTCCGCGTGATCACGGAGACCAACCAGAACAATGCCTTCAAGATTTTCTGTCTGGAGAAACCGGATCTTGTGATCGCTGAAATGAAAGTGCGTCAGGCCGGCGGTCTCGATCTCCTGGCTAAGATTCGCGCGGAATCCTCCAACGCCATGGTCATCATCATCAGTGCGTTTGGAACCACCCAGGCGGTGATTGAGTCGATGAAGCTGGGTGCCTTTGATTTTCTCCGGAAGGAATCCCTGCCCTTCACCCTCAAGGTGGTGGTTGAAACGGCACTGAAGGCTTCTGCCGAGCTGAGAGCAGCCTCTCCCGTCAAACCGGCCCTGACAGTCGAGCAGTTCCGAGATGATATTGTTGGACAGTCCGAAGCCATGCAGTCGGTGTTCAAGATGGTCGG
>DKEN01000037.1:0-156 GCA_002452515.1 Spartobacteria bacterium UBA6821
GAGCCACTCGACGAGGAACTGCTCGCTGGAGTTCTGAAGATTCTCAAGCCTGTTCATAATCTCACCTGGTCATCGGGACGCCTGGAGAATAATTAACTCCTTTCATTCACACCCACAAACTCAAGTCATTCCTCATCTCATGCGCAAGTCTCTCCC
>DKEN01000037.1:164-1316 GCA_002452515.1 Spartobacteria bacterium UBA6821
TTAACCCTTCTCATGGTAACAATCGCTACCGCTCATTTGTCTGCCGGCGGTTCAATCCCCTCGATTCCCACCGATCTGCAGCCGACGGTGATCGTTAGCACAACTAATGAGCCAATCGCCCCCGGGCCGTTCGAACCCACCTGGCAGTCGCTGGAACAATACAAGGTGCCCGATTGGTATCGGGACGCGAAATTCGGCATCTNNGGCGCACTGGGGGCCGCAGTGCCAGCCGGAGGATGGCGACTGGTATGCGCGACGCCTTTATGAAACAGGCAGCAAGCAGAATAAAGATCACATCAAGAAATACGGCGACCCGGCAAAATTTGGATTCAAGGATGTCATTCACGCCTGGAAGGCGGAGAACTGGGATCCTGAAAAACTCGTGGCGCTTTATAAGCGTGCCGGTGCCCAATACTTCTTTGCTCTGGCCGACCACCACGACAATTTTGATAACTGGGACAGCAAATACCAGCCCTGGAATTCGGTGGCCATCGGCCCCAAAAAAGATCTGATCGGAGGATGGGCGAAGGCTGCAAAGGAGCAAGGATTACCCTTCGGTGTCAGCGTTCACGCATCGCACGCCCCGCTCTTTTATCAGCCCTCTCAGGCCTATGACGGATTGCTCACCAAGGCCGACGGAAAAGGAACCTGGTGGGAGGGGCTTGATCCCCAGATGCTCTATGTGCAGCGAGTGAAAGTGGACAAGCCCGGCAGCACCAGCACTCAGTGGAACTGGAGCAATGGAGCCGTGCAACCGGACCTTGCCTTCTGTCAGAATTTCTATGACCGCACCGCAGACCTGATCAAAAAATATCAACCCGATCTGATCTACTTCGATGATACGGCATTACCGCTTTGGCCGGTGAGCGATGCAGGACTCAAGATTGCGGCGGATTTCTATAATTCAAATGTCAAAAAGAGCGATGGTGCCAGTGACGGCGTTCTCTTTGGAAAAATCCTCAATGACGAGCAACGCAAGTGCCTTGTCTGGGACATTGAACGCGGTGTTCCAGCGGTCTCGTTGCCCTATGCCTGGCAGACAGATACCTGCATCGGTTCCTGGCACTACGATCGTTCCATTTACGATAAAAATCGTTACAAAACCGCAGATACCGTCATCAAGATGCTTGTGGACATCGTCAGCAAGAACGG
>DKEN01000037.1:1335-2656 GCA_002452515.1 Spartobacteria bacterium UBA6821
GGCAAGGGAAAGCCCCTCACTGCCGACGATGTGCGCTTCACGGTTGGCAAGGATGGCTCTCTCTATGCGATCACCCTTGGCTGGCCGACAAAGCCTCTGACGATCAATGCATTGGCTGATAAAGACGGGGCACCCAAGATTACCGATGTGAAGCTCTTGGGTAGCAACGAGACCGTCCACTGGAAGCAAACGGATAAGGGACTCGAAGTGGAGCCTCCAACGACCCGACTGACGCCTGATTACACAGCCGTTTATAAACTCACCATTCAGTGACCTATGCTCAAAACAGGAATTCTTAATCCTGCGATCAACTCGCTGCTCAGCCGTGTCCGGCATACAAATATGCTGGTGATTGCCGACCGTGGCTTCCCGTATTGGCCGATGATTGAAACCGTAGATATTTCACTCGTTGATGGGACACCGACGGTACTTCAGGTGCTCGCTGCCGTTCGCGAGAATTTTGTGATCGGTCAGGCATACATGGCTGAGGAATTCCTTGCGGCTAACGACGAGGAGGCGCGAGCGCGGTTTACCCGGGCATTCGAGGGAGTCCCGGTTTCTTTCGAACCCCACGAGGCTCAATTCAAGCCGCGTGTCCCGCGGGCCATCGGTCTGATTCGCACCGGCGATAGCACTCCCTATTCCAATATGATTCTAGTTTCCGCCTGATGAAAACCATTCTGCTCTCCGAACCGGGCCAGCTGCTTCTCACCACCACAGACTTTCCCCAAGCACCACGAGCTGGTGAGGCTCTCGTACACGTCCATCGCATCGGTGTGTGCGGTACAGACATTCATGCCTTTGGCGGCAAACAGCCATTTTTCAGCTATCCACGCATTCTCGGCCACGAGCTAGGCGTCGAGGTGATCGCCGTCGGTGAAGGAGTAACCAATGTGAAACCGGGTGATCGCTGCTCGGTCGAGCCCTATATCAACTGCGAGAAATGCATCGCCTGCCGTCGTGGAAAACCCAACTGTTGTACCGACATCAGAGTGCTCGGAGTTCACACGGACGGAGGCATGCGCGAGCAATTCGTGATGCCAGCGCGCAAGTTGCATCCCTCGGCGATCCTGCCCTACGATCAGCTCGCGCTTGTCGAGACGCTCGGCATCGGGGCGCACGCAGTTGAGCGGGCACAGGTGGAAAAAGGCGAGTTTGCACTTGTGATCGGAGCAGGTCCCATCGGCCTCGCCGCCATGCAGTTCGCTGTTGAGAAAGGTGCTCAGGTCATCGTGCTGGATATCAACGAAGACCGCATCGCTTTCTGCCGCCAGCAACTTGGCGTTCAGTTCACGATCAATGGAGCAAAGGAGAATGTGCT
>DKEN01000037.1:2714-4874 GCA_002452515.1 Spartobacteria bacterium UBA6821
GAACTCACGCTCATGGGCAGTCGCAACGCGCAACCGGAGGATTTTTCCCGGATCATTCGCAAGATTGAAGAGGGGCGTATCAACACAACGCCCTGGATCACCCACCGTGCCTCCTTTGATGAGGCCGCCAATGTATTCCCAGCCTGGACCGACCCCAAAACTGGTGTCATCAAGGCGATGATCGAACTTTAACCCCCCCCACCAACTCCACACCATGTCTACCAACACCAAAAAAGGAATCTTCGTCGCCCCCGACGGGAAGAATTACGCCATCACCTTCATTCTCGTCACGACGCTCTTCCTCCTCTGGGGCTTCTGCAATGGGATGATCGACATCCTCAACAAGCACTTTCAGACCACGATGAGTCTGAGCAAGATGCAGTCGGCATTCGTGCAGTTTGCAAACTACATGGGTTACTTTATCATGGCGTTGCCTGCTGGGTGGATTGCCCGGCGCTACGGCTACAAGATCGGCATCCTCACTGGCCTCGGTTTCATTGCTGCCGGTGCTCTCTGGTTCATCCCCGCGATCCAAATCAACCAATACTGGGCCTTCCTGACAGGCCTCTTCATCCTCGCGATCGGTCTTGCCACGCTCGAAACCATTGCGAATCCCTACGCTACCGTGCTCGGCGATCCTAAGATGGACGCAACGCGGATTAACATGGCGCAGACCTGCAACGGGGTCGGCTGGATTCTGGGCCCGGTGGTTGGTGGAAGTTTTATTTCTGCCAGTACGACGACGACAGCGAACGCCAATGAATCACTCTTCGTTCCCTACGTCGGTGTTGCCGTCGTTGTCGGCGTTCTCTTTACGATTTTCTGCTTCGCTAATGTTCCGGATATCAATACACCCGACGATTACGTTGCTGAGGAAAAGGCCACCGGAGAAGCTGTGCATATCTGGCGTCATCCCCACTTCGTCATGGCTGTGCTCGCCCAATTCCTCTACTGCGGCGCGCAGACAGGGGTCTTCGCATTCTTTATCAATTATCTCCATTCAGAAATTCCGCCGCTTTCAGCCCAGCTTGCCGGCTATCTGCCCGCGGCCTGGACCACGGCGATCGACGGTGGTTACGCCATTTCCGAGAAAGGTGCCAACCCCATCCTCGGCTTTGGTGCGTTTGGTTTTTTCCTCGCCGGACGCTTCGTTGGCAGCGCAATCCTGAGCTTTAGCCGAGCGCACCGAACCCTTGGGATCTACGCCATCATTAATGTTCTCCTCATGGGGGTCATTGTCATGAAGGTCGGTTGGCTTTCGCTTATCGCGCTCTTTCTGAGCATCTTCTTCATGTCAATCATGTTCCCTACGATCTTCGCTCTCGGCATTCACGGTCTCGGTGTGCAATCGAAAAAGGCCGCATCCTTCATCGTCATGGCCATCGTTGGTGGTGCTCTCGTACCGCTGCTCATGGGTCACATCGCTGACGTTAATTCCATGTCCCTCGGGTTCATCGTGCCCCTGGTTTGTTTCGCCTATATTGCCGTTTACGGGCTGCTCTGGCCAAAACTGAGTAATTCCGGTGGGGTGGTTTCTGTATCAACCGGTGGGCATTAAAAAAATTTCATGACTATAAAATCCAAACCGTTGCCGAAAATCGGCATCCGCCCCACCATTGACGGTCGCCTCGGCGGTGTCCGAGAATCCCTTGAGACCCAGACGATGCAGATGGCCAAAGCGGCCGCAGAGTTGATCTCCTCCACACTCCGCTATCCCAGTGGGGAGCCAGTCGAATGCGTGATCGCCGACACCACGATTGGTGGTGTTGCCGAGGCAGCCGCCTGTGCTGAAAAATTCGCCAAAGAAGGTGTCGGTGTCTCACTCACGGTCACCCCGTGCTGGTGTTACGGTTCGGAGACGATGGACATGGATTCACGGATTCCCAAGGCTGTCTGGGGCTTCAACGGCACAGAGCGTCCGGGAGCCGTCTATCTCGCGGCTGTGCTCGCAGGGCATACGCAGAAGGGTATTCCCGCCTTCGGGATCTATGGTCGTGATGTGCGGGAGGGTGATGATCGGGAGATTCCTGCGGATGTTCGGGAAAAAATACTCGGTTTTGCGCGCGCCGGTCTTGCTGTCGCGCTGATGCGAGGAAAATCGTATCTGGCGATGGGTGGGGTCTCGATGGGTATCGCCGGGTCGATCGTCGATCAGCCGTT
>DKEN01000115.1:0-5702 GCA_002452515.1 Spartobacteria bacterium UBA6821
TCACAGGCCTGATCTTTTCAGATCGTGCAACGGCCCAGACTTTCAAGACCCTGTATCAATTCACTGCAGTTGATGCCAACAACATCCCCCGAGATGGACCCATCAACCGAGATGGAGCGTACCCGTTTGGCGTCTTGACTGCTTCGGGGAATATTCTCTATGGCACGACAGGAGGCGGTGGAAAAGGTGGCTCTGGTACCGTCTTCTCAGTCAAGGCCGATGGGACGGGATTTACAAACCTCTATACCTTCACTACTGCAACATTTGCTTCTCATCTTTCCACCGTCGCCACCAACAGTGACGGGGCTGGACCGGGCCAGCTCGTTCTCTTGGGGAATACCCTGTACGGGACGGCTGGGGGTGGTGGTAGTAACGGTCTTGGGACGATTTTTGGGATTAATACGGATGGGACGGGATTTACAAATCTCTATACTTTCAGCAGGGGCAGTAATGGGTTTAATCCCGGAGCCGGCTTGATTGCCTCAGGAGGCACCCTTTATGGGACGACTTTGTCAGGAGGAAATGGTGGCCTTGGAGTAGTCTTTGCGGTCAATACGGATGGGACGGGATTTACGAATCTCCATAGTTTTTCCGCCGAGACGGGCGACGGCGCTGATAATCGTAATGGAGAATTGCTCTTATCGGGTAATACCCTCTATGGCACGGCCTTCAGTGGAGGGAGCTACGGATACGGGACAATTTTTGCGGTCAACACCGATGGAACCGGTTTTACAAATCTCTATACCTTCACCGGCAATGCGGACGGAGGCCAACCGTACGGCTCATTGATTTTATCGGGGGGTACACTCTATGGGACGACAGCGTACGGCGGTTCGAATGAAACCGGCACTGTCTTTGCAATCAACACGGATGGGACGGGATTTACGAATTTGTACTCTTTCTACACTTACATGGGACTTGGCCCCGCCCAAGGGGGGATGACCCTTTCAGGTAATACCCTCTATGGTACGGGACGTTATGGCGGCGCTCATGGTACTGGCACGGTCTTTGCGATTAACACGGATGGGACGGGATTTACGAACATCNNAATACTTTATACGGCACAACCACTTCAGGAGGCAGTGGTGGCAGTGGCACGATCTACAGTCTGACCATCTCACCTTCAGCAACGAACACGATTTCTGTGAGTGCCTCACCGAGTGCTGGGGGAGCAGTGAGCGGCGGCGGCACCTTTGCCTCCGATGGAGTGGACACGGTGACGGCGACGAATAATACCTACTATACCTTTGATGGCTGGACGGTGGATGGAACCAATGTCAGCACCAATGCCAGCTACAGCTTTACTCTCACCGGAGACATCGCGCTGGTGGCAAACTTCACCCAAAACAGCAATACGATCGCCGTGAGCGCTTCGCCGACTAATGGCGGTATCGTGACTGGAAACGGCACCTTCGGTGATGGCGGGACCAACACGGTGACGGCAACGGCTAGTAGCGGATATGCTTTCAAATCCTGGACAACCAACGGAACGAGCGTCAGCTCACAGCCCAATTACAGCTTCATACTCAAAACGGATGAGACGTTGGTGGCGAACTTCACCCAGATCACCAACACGATCTCAGTGATTGCCTCGCCGGTCGCGGGAGGAACGGTCACAGGCAGCGGGAAAATCGCCCAAGGGGGCCTGTGCATGGTGACGGCCTCTCCAAAGACTGGCTACAGTTTTAGTGGCTGGACGGTTAAAGGGATCAATGTGAGCAACTCACAATTGTATTCTTTCACTACTACTGGAAATGAGGCATTGGTGGCGAACTTCACCCAGATCAAATACACGATTGCGGTGAGCTCCTCATCAAGCATTGAGGGAAGTGTGAGTGGAGGCGGTGTTTTCGTGCCTGGTGGCTCCCATACCGTGAAGGCGACCGCAAAGCACGGATTTAAGTTTGTAAACTGGACAGCGAATGGCACGCCTGTGAGCACCAGCGCCAGCTATACCTTTAAGCTTACTGGAAATGAGTCGCTCGTCGCGAATTTTCAACTGACAGCCCAGTAATGGTACTGACAAGCTTGAAGCTTTAACCGCCGTGGTGATGGTTCAAGAGAGGTCTTAATTTTACAAACGGTACACTGATTCTGGCGATGGTGGCTGCGCAGAAATGGTGTCTGTATGGTTTGAACTGATCAAGATCATCAAGGTCCTTAAGAATGTCTCGAAATCGAGAGGTAGGATTTGCTCTTTGAGGAGAGTTGTGAAAAAGTGGAACGGGAGTTGCTCAAGTAAAAGAGCAACCCAAAATCTGTAAAAATGAAACAGACATCCAACAAAAGACCCCGGAAATAATCCGAGGAGCGCGAAAATCGGTGAGATGCTTAGCCCTCAGGGGAGGGTGTTATGATTTCCGTATTCTTGCGGGGACTCTTACTCCTCGATGAGCGGAAGTTAACCTTGAGACTCTGTTTGCTTCTTGTGTTTATGGCTTTTTGAGCCCGAGCCTTTCGAGCTCTTGGATCCAGCGGAAGAGGATGAGTGGATTGTGTGACTGGTGCCAGATTGATGGGATGAAGCAGGCTTTTTCGAACTATGCAGGTATGATTTGGCATGGGAAGATTTTTTGCCCCGTGAGAAGAAGTGGTGGAATCCCCACGGATGTTCGGGAGTTGGCAGGAGGAAGGAGGATTGGGGAACAGGGACCATGGCGACGCCACCGCCGAGATGGCGATGGGCTGTGATGAAATCGCTTGGCACCCAGTAGCTGCGGAGATCACGCGTTCCTTGGGCGTGGTTTACACCGATGGAGAGATCCTTGTGCATTTCAAAGTGAAGATGGGGTGGATACATGCCGTGATTGGTGCCTATCATGCCGACCTGTTGCCCGCGCCTGACTTGCTGCCCCTCACGCACGACTATCTGGTCGAGATGGCCATAGAGTGAGTCGGTGAAGTGGAGTTGCCGACGCTCAATCCAAGCATGTCGGACAATGACGACATTTCCCCAGTCGGCATGTATATCACGGGCCAGTACAACGACGCCGTTTCCGATGGCATAGACGGGACTTCGGAAGCCCTTGGAACTCCCCCCGTCAGTTATCCAGTCCTCTCCAAGATGACCTCCGCTACGGAAACCCCGTGATTTGGAATAACCGAGGGCATCGGGTGGACCTACGGGAAAGTCAAATCCATCGGCGGAACGGGCTGACGGATGAGAGGAGGAGGTGAAGACTGAGGTGATCTGGTACGTAGAAACACACGCCGGCAGCATCAGCAGACAAGCGACCGCCAACAATCGGGACAAGAGAGATGTCGTGGAGTCAGGCACGGGCCTTTTAGCCTAGAAAATCGAACGGGGCAGCGCAATCACCGCATTCAATTTTATTCGGCAAGCACTGGTAATCTGATTGCGTGGATTCGGATGGCATGATGAAGTAAACGACACAATTTTTCCGACGCTTTTCATGGCCACCGAACTCTCCACCACTCCTGCTCTGCTAGCTCTCGAAGATGGGCGTGTCTTTCATGGTATCTCCATCGGTGCCGCCGGTAACGCCGTCGGCGAAATCTGCTTTAATACCTCGATGAGCGGGTATCAGGAGGTGCTCACGGACCCTTCCTACAGGGGGCAGATCGTGACGATGACCTATCCCCTGATTGGCAACTACGGCACCTCCCCTGAAGATGTGGAAAGTGGCAAGCCTCAGGTTAATGGTTTTGTCATCGAGGAACTCTCCCGTGTGCAGAGTAACTGGCGCTCGGCGCATAATCTGGAGTCGTATCTCAAGAAGAATAATATTCCAGCCATCAGTGGTATTGATACACGTTCGCTGACTCGTCATCTTCGCACCCAAGGGGCGATGCGCGCCTGTCTCAGCACGGATGGAAGCAGCGAGGCTGAAGCCATTGCCCGGGCCAAGGCCGCGCCTGGGTTGGAAGAGCTCGATCTTGTGGGTGAGGTTTCGACCAAGGATATCTACGAGTGGGATCCTGAGGGAAAAGAGAGCGCCCAATACGATTTCCCCGCCCTATCAAAGCATGTTAAGGAGCCGCTTGTGGTGCTTTATGACTTTGGCGTGAAGAAGAATATCCTGAGGCTTCTCCGTTCGCACGGGGTTCGGGTGATGGTTGTGCCATCCACGACTACGGCAGAACAGGCTCTAGCCCTTAATCCCGACGGGATTTTCCTNNCGCTTGGCGGATGTGAAGCCTGTTTTCGGGATCTGTCTTGGTCACCAGATTCTCTCCCTGGCCTTCGGGGCATCGACGTTCAAGTTGAAATTTGGCCATCGCGGAGCCAATCAGCCTGTGCAGGATCTGCGTTCCGGTCGGATTCTGATCACCTCACAGAATCATGGCTATGCTGTGAAAGAAGAGGGACTTCCTGCCGATCTCGAAGTCACTCATCGTCATCTCAATGATGGAACGGTGGCCGGCATCCGTCATCGTACCAAGACTATCCAGGCCGTTCAGTTCCATCCCGAGGCCTCACCCGGACCGCATGACTCGGCTCCCTTCTTTGAGGAATTTGTGAAGGTGCTGAAGGCGTAGCATTTCTGGGGAAAGCAATTACTCTCCCAACTCGACATTCCAGTAGGCGAGGTCGATGAAGTGGCTCCAACTGTGATCGATACCACCTGCGAAGGTGATGTTCACAAAAGGGCGCCATTTCGGTCGTTTCGGTTTCTTGAGTAGATTCATTCTCGCCTCGTGCGGGAGTTTGTTTCCCTTGCGCGTATTGCAGGGAATGCAGGAACAGACGACATTTTCCCAAGTAGTCTGACCTCCACGATCACGGGGCAGGACATGGTCGATATTGAGATGGCTCCGGTCAAAATGTTCGCCGCAGTACTGGCAGGTGTTCTTATCCCGTTCAAAAACATTGTGCCTCGTGAACTTGACCTCTTTTTTTGGCAGACGGTCAAAGAGACAAAGAACGATGACTCTTGGTACCCTGATGTGGAGTGAAATCGTCTGGAGCATCCTTGGCTCCGGATTGGAGACGGAAAAATCACGCCAACTGACGAAATCATGGGTGAAATAATTACTCGAACCGTCGTTGGCGACGACTTGGGCGTGCCCCTGATAGAGGAGCGTCAGGGCTCTTCGGGCCGAACAGGTGTTGATGGCTTGCCACAACCTGTTGAGTACGAGAACCGGCTGATCGAGCAAATTATCCATGATCGTGTAGTCGATGGGTGAACAGCACGTCCGCTCATAACACCGGAGAGGAAGTCTTGTCAACCGTCCGTGCCCGAGAGCCTGTCTGAAAATTAGGAAATGTCTCGTGCGAAGGGTTGCGTGTCTTTTTCGTCTGGCCTGCGNNCTAATTTTCAGACAGGCTCTTAATGAACTGTGACAATTTCGCCACAATGCAACGAGGTGCCCTATCCTTCAGAGACATAAGAGGATGTTTGATCTTTGCTTGAGGAGTGAGTATTCAGAACTGCCCTCTTTTTATTCACGATGTCCCGAGTTTTGCAGTTTTTCTTCCTGTTGCTTATCGCAACTCTTCCTCTTATTGCGGCGGACCCCTCGGATCAGTTTCTTTCGGCCTATCAGAGTTCCCAGGAGGGAGAGACTCTGGAGCGCTCAGGCAATACTTCTGATGCCCTCAACAAATACCGTTTTGCCGAGAGCCTGCTACTGGCGATTTCCAAGAGTGATCCTTCCTGGCAGAAACCGGTCATTGAATACCGTCTCAAGAAAACCCGTGAAAGTATTGATCGCCTTCAGGGATCCGCTACGGACGC
>DKEN01000115.1:5735-21291 GCA_002452515.1 Spartobacteria bacterium UBA6821
TATTTCCATCACCCCACCTGCGGTTTCTGCACTGAGCCACTCAGGAACTTCTAGCAATGCAACCTCCTCTTCCGAGACGCGTCGCTTGCGCCGGATGATTGAGGATCTCAAGGGGCAGTTGCAGGACGCGAACGATGCGCTGACGGCTCAAAAAAACCGGGCAACTGATCTCGAACATGCTGAGTGGGCCCAGAAAAATTCCCAACTCGCCTCTGATCTCGATGTTGCCAGGCGCCGCATTTCGGATTTGGAGCATGACCTCAAATCCCACGATTCCTGGGGGCAGGAGCTCAAGGATTTGCAGAAGAAACTTGATGAGGCCGTCGCAGACAAGTTGGTGGCTGAAGAACAGCTTCAGGGGAGTGTCAAGAAACTTGGCGATGCGAATATCATCCTGATCAAGCAACTTCAGGATGCAGAGGGCAAGGTGATGACAACGGCTGAGGCCAAGCAAAAGCTCGAACAACTCACCCGAGAGGTGGAGCAGGGGAAGGAGGTTTCTGCGCAGCTTCAGGCAAAGCTGGAGCATGCGGAAACGATATCCCAGGGTATCCTAACTAAAAATGACGATCTTCAAAAACAACTGACCGAGGTAACGGAAAAACTTGTGGTTGCGCAAAAGCAGGCTTCTGTGGCTGCTCCTCTCCAACAGAAAATCAAGGATCTCCAGGCAAAAGTTGACCAGGAGAGTGATGCCATCAGTCACGAGGCTTCCGTGCGGGCCGATCTTCAGGTTTTACAGGAGGATCGTGACCGGCTTCTGCAGAAAGTCACCGCATTGGGGGCAGCTGCCGCCGAGGCATCCAAGATCAAAGGACTGAGTGCTGAATCGGAAACGCTTAAGAAGACCGTGGCCGATCTCCAGACAGAGGTTACTGCAGCTAATCAAGAAGTGACTAAGGCGCGTGCGGAGGCGGATGCTTCCAAGCAGCTTGCCGCTGCTGCTGATAAAGCTGCAAAGAATGCCCAGGAACTCCATGATAAGAACTTGAATGCGGCAGAAGCGGACCGCGCAGTGCTTCAGGAAGATCAGCAGAGATTGCTTGCCAAAGTGAAGCAGGCGTCTCTTCTGCTCGATACGCTCAAGTCAACGGCGGATGCCGTTCCCTTCCTCAATAAGGATTTGGATAAACTGAAGAGCCAGATGGCCGACAATAACAAGGCACTGGATCAATCTGCCGCGAAACTTGCGGAGTCGCAGAAGGCGGAGGCAACAGCCCGTGAAGAGGCGCAGAAAAATGAGCAGGCCTCCAAGAATCTTGCCGACCTGCTCACACAGCAGAACAAATCACTCCAGGATCAACTTCAGGCTGCCTTGGGAAAGGTGGCCTCCACGGTCGATCATTCTCCTGAAGCCGCCGCCTTGCAGGATCAAGTGAAGAAGCTGCAAGAACAGGTGGATCTCAATGCCAAAAATTTTGCAGAATCCCAACGGAAACTTACGGAGTTTGCCAAAGCCCAGCCGGATCAGCAGAAAGCTTTGGACGATAAACAGAAGGCCCTGACCGATGCACAGACTCAAGCTGCAAGCCTTAAGTCCAAGCTGACGGACGACGATCAACAGATCGTCCAGCTAAAGAAGCAGGAGGATCAGGGTTCTACACGGCTTAAGGATCTCCAGGATCAGCTTGCGGATCGCGACGCCAAGATCGCTAAACTGAAACATAAAAAAGGAAATGCCGTCGATGATCAGGTCGTTCAGGAAAATGATCTTCTGAGGGGAATCGTGTTGAGGGAGATCAAGGATGAGGCCAAAAAAGCGCAGGCCCACCGTCTGATGGAAGAAGAACTCAAACGCTTAAATGTTCAGTCCGATGCGCTCACACAGCAGATGGCACTGCTTGCAGCACCGGCGGTGGAGTTGAGTCCCGAGGAGAGATCCTTGTTCAAGGATGCCCAATTGGTGGTATCAGATCAGGGAGGTGACAGCGTCGATGCATCCATCTCGGCCCCCATGATCGGTGCCGCTTCCACAAACGGAGAAACCGGCAGTAATTCCGTGGTCTCAACGAATCTCTTGGCCACAAACATGCCCTCTGTAAAATCGACGGAGAGCAATGCCCAAACACCCCTGCCATGGCAGGGAAAATTCAAGGAACTTCTTTCCCAAGCCAAGGAGCAATTTGACCGTCAGGATTATCTGCAGGCTGAAAATACCTTCCAGGAGGCCCTGAAGCTTTCGCCAAACGATTATTTTGTCCTCTCTAATTACGGCGTTGTTGAGTTCCAACTTGGCAAGATGAAGGAGGCCGAGGAGGTGCTGAAAAAAGCTACAGATCAATCAACGGACAACTCCTTTGCCCTGACTACATTGGGGATTGTCTACTACAGGCAGCATCGCCCGCAGGATGCGGAACAAGTCCTTCGGAAAGCTCTTGCCATCAATGACAATGACTTTACCGCTCACAATTATATGGGGATCGTCCTTGCTGCTTCTGGCAAGGGGAAAGCTGGTGAAAGCGAACTCATGAAAGCCGTCGAACTCAATCCTAGCTATGCAGATGCCCACTTCAATCTGGCCGTCATCTACGCCACGGGAAAACCTCCTTCCAAGATGCTTGCCAAAAAACATTACCAGAAGGCCCTGGAACTCGGCTCACCGCCGGATGCCTCGCTGGATCGGATGCTCCAGTGAGAAAGCTCCCGAACTGTAAGAACCGGTTCTTACAGTTCGTCGTTAATCAGGTGATGGATGTCAGTGAGATCAAGGAATCCCTGAAGTTTTTCCGATCCTTGGCCGACTCCCAGCGTGAGGACATCGCCGGCGACTCCAAGTCCCTGTGGCAACGGACAGGCCGATGGTTGGGAGAGAATGCCGGGTGAGGGGATTTTGTTCTGCTTGATGTTTTTATCGGTACTATCGACCTTTTTCTCCACGGCGAATCCGGGGCCGGTGGCCCAACAGAGGGAGGGTGTGCCCTGGGCATTGATGGAGAGGATCGCAACCCCTTTGTCTCCAAGGAATGGGTAGCCGTTGAGTTGCAGTCCGCCGATGGTCTCACGCCCCGCGACGATGATGAGCGCATTCTCTCCGGCGTAACGTCGTGCCGTGGCCACAGCCTGATCGAAGGCAAGAATCCGCTTGAACATGGCCTCGCCATCGTTCGCTCCAGCAGCCTTTCTGATGGAGGGGTCATCGACGACCAGAAAATAGCCATGCCTGTTGGACTGAAGGTGTCGGATGGCGATGCGCACGAGATCTGAGAGTGAGGGGGCGTTGGTATCACCTTCCCCCGATGGGGTCAGGGTGAATTGGGTTGCGGGCAGAAGCCCGAGGACCGGTGTGTTCTGCCAGAAGGGCTGATTTTCCAAGTCACTCATGGATTTCAGCAGGGCGACACCACTCGTATTGATAGGTTCCAGGGGACTTTTGACGCTATTGGTAGCGGGAGTATTGGTGGTGGCCAAGTCACCGCCGATGACGATATCGAAGGGGGTGTGATGGGCAAATTGGCGGGCCAGATCGACCTGATCATCAGGGGTGGCTGATTTCGCATAATAGGCTGCCGCTGTGGGTTCTGTCAGGGCACCTGTTGTGATCAAGCCAGTTGAGCGCCCTTTGGTCGCCGCAATTTCCAAAAGTGAGGGAAGTTTGGCTCCCGAAGGATCGATGCACAGGCTGCCGCGATTGACTCTCTTGCCGGCGGCGATGGCCGTTGATGCAGAGGAACTTTCTGGAATGGAAAAATCATTTGCAGCATTCCGGCAAAGGGCGGAGTGGGGGAGGTCCTCTAACTGGAGTCGTGCATCACCACCTCCTGAGAAGAGTCGGGTGGCGGTCAGATTGGCAGGGGTGATGTTGTCGCTGACAAAGAGAATGACGGCAAAGGGCTTCCTGACGGAGTTGGAGAGGAAGAGGGCCGCTCCTAGTCCGAGAAAGAGGATCAGGCAGACTAATGCGATCAGCCTGTTACGAAGTTTCATGGTCATGGTTGGGGAAGCAGATTCGCCTAAAGAATGGGCTTTTGGCAACAGGTACTCTCTCTTTTGCCAATTCTCATTGATCCCGAGAGCGAAGAATCGATAGAGTCAACAACTCTTACCCCGTGGTGTAACGGTAACACAGTTCCCTTTGGAGGAATTATTCATGGTTCGAATCCATGCGGGGTAGCCACTTTTTAGTGTGTAATCCCAGGGTGTGCTGTTTGCCGCTTAAAACTATTTCAATGAGGGGAGTTTTAGTTTCGACCGCTCTATTAAAAGGCATCGGCACCCAGAACTGCCAACTGTTTCATTCATTGAATCCGTAGTTCACCGAATCCCTCGGATCACCCAATCGCTGCAATCCTTCTCATCCCGGGATGAGCGATGGAGCATCAAATGCTGCCACTTACCAATCAATGATGATCGGTCGTTTTCACTTTGCCAAGAAGGCTCAGGGTCACCGCCATCGGTGGAATAACAGAGAGAACACAGATCACCATCATCGCGCCTACTCCCGCTTCCACTCCGTCGGTCGCCTTTACATAAAATCCTCCAACAAGCATCCCCACCGTCAGAACAAAGAAGGCGGTCGCCATGATGCCTACGGCCAGCACAAAAGCCACATTTGCGGAATGCTCGGAGTACTGTTGAAGGGGAGGATGATCGCTCATGCTGCTTTTATTCTTGGTGATATCTTGGAAGTCAAGGGAAAGGCTGCTGTAAATCCACACTATTATTTAAAAAGCTCTGGCCACGACGAATTCTTATTTCAGAATAAAATAGCCCGCCAGCTACGTCTTTGGGCTCTGCGCTTCTCTAGTATCAGATCTGTTCAAACGATCAGAATTATTTTCATAAGCTAGAAGTCTTTAAATATTTATTAATTGGCCTAAAAGTTGCTTGCCTACTCCTAGCATCCGGTCAGCATTCAAGGTCATGGCCGGTATGGAACTTATTGCAGGGTTTGCCCAACAGCAGACTCTCTCGCCGCAGATGCAGCAGAGCTTGCAGCTCTTGCAGACGCCTGTTGCTGAGTTGCGACAGATGTTGGCAGCGGAACTGGCAGCTAATCCTGTTCTCGAGGAGGATTTACCCAGCGATGAAAGAGCCGATTCTGTCCGTGAGAGGCAGGAGTCTCTTGGTAGCAACTCTTCTCTTCAGGAGGAGTGGAGGGAGTATATGCCTCAGGCCGCCTCAACGACTCATTACTCCTCCCAGGACGAGGAGAAGCGCCGCTACCTCTTTGAATCCCTGGCCTCGCGTCCGACGCTGCGGGACTTCGTGATTGATCAGGCCGCAGGTTTTACTGATAGGGAGCGCAGAGTGGTCGATGTGATTGCGGGAAATCTTGATCAGGATGGTTATCTGCGAATGCAGAATGAAGAGCTCGCTTTGGCCGCAGGGGTTTCCGATTCGTTTTTGGAAAAGACCCTCGAAAAGGTCAGACTGTTCGAACCTGCCGGGGTTGCCGCACCCGATCTGGCTGAGTGTCTTCTCCTGCAGTTAGCCAGGCGAGGGGAGGGAAATGGATTGGCGGCACGCATTTTGAGGCATCATCTCCAGCTGTTGGCACGTCATCGTTACGAGGAAATTGCCAAGCATTTCAGGGTGCCGACAGCTGATGTTGTTGCCGCGGCCAAAATGATCGCGACGTTGGAACCCAAACCGGGCCGCCCCTTTGCCGATGCAGATGAACAAGGAGTCATTCCGGATCTCATCGTTGTGCCTGATGGGGATGGCTTTGTCGTTCGTCTCAATGAGGAGGATCTTCCAAGGCTCCGCATTTCCAAGGAATACAAGGATCTGCTCGCGGAACGCGGGGAGAACGAGGAACTGCTCCTTTACCTGCGCGGCAAGATCCGGGGAGCCCGTGTGTTTTTGCGAAGTCTTCAGCAGCGGCAGCAGACATTGCTTGCCATCGGGAACGAGATTGTCTCACGGCAGGAAGAATTTTTCCGCCATGGAGCCTCTGCCTTGAAGCCCCTCATCATGGCCCAGATTGCCGATGTGGTGGAGCTCCATGTCACGACGGTGAGCAGGGCTGTCTCTGGGAAATACATGGAGACGCCCCAGGGGTTGCTGGAAATGCGCTATTTCTTCACCCCCGGATTCCAGAACTCCGACGGGACGGCTGTCAGCAATGAAATGGTCAAGCAGGCGATCCGGGAAATGGTTGATCAGGAGTCCCCTCGGGATCCCATGAGCGATCAGGAAATTGTCTCTCAGCTTGACGAACGGGGGTTGAAAGTTGCCCGCCGGACGATCGCCAAATACCGTGAGCAACTTGGCATTCTACCAAGCCACCTCCGAAAAATCTGTTAGCCAGAGCCTCCTTTATTTTTCATGACTACTTCTCCCCTCGAACAGCAGTTGCGTGATGCACTTTCCAAGGTGCCGTACCCCGGGTTCAGCCGTGATCTCATCTCCTTTGGCGTGGTGCGGGGAATAACCATCGATGATGTGGTTTCCGTGCAGCTGGTTGTTTCGACCAATGAACCGGGTGTCGCCACGGAATTACGTGAGCGTGTCACCAAGGCTCTCTCGTCGCTCGTCGGAGAGCGGCCCCTCAAGGTGCTTTTGGATGTACAGGCTCCGGTGCAGTCGGCTGGGCAGGGACCACTGCCGATTCCCGGGGTAAAACAGGTGGTTGCTGTCGCCAGTGGAAAGGGTGGGGTTGGAAAGTCGATGGTTGCGGTGAATCTGGCGGCCAATCTGGCCAGACAAGGCCTCAAGGTGGGGCTCTGCGATTGTGATCTCTACGGCCCTAGTGTTGCATTGATGTGCGGCACGAGGGAGCGTCCATCTGCGAATGAGGAAGGGCGCATCCAGCCGATTGTGCGTCACGGGATGAAAGTCATGTCGATGGGATTTCTGTTGGAGGATGATTCCCCTGCAGTTCTCCGAGGCCCCATGGTGACGCGCTACACACAGCAGTTCCTTCGCAATGTGGCCTGGGATGATCTGGATATCCTGATTCTTGATCTGCCGCCGGGAACTGGTGACATTCAACTGACCATTGTGCAGACAGTTCCTTTGGCCGGGGCGGTGATCGTGACGACACCGCAGGAGGTGGCGCTCATTGACGCCCGCAAAGCGGTGGCGATGTTCCAGAAGACCAATGTGCCGATCTTGGGGATCGTTGAAAATATGGCGTATTTCATCGCCCCCGGTGACGGAAGCAGACATGAGATATTCGGCAGTGGTGGAGGGGAGAAGGAGGCTGTAAGGCTCGGAGTTCCGTTCCTCGGATCACTTCCCCTGGACCCGGCGATCCGAATTGCATCGGACGCAGGAACACCCTTCGTACTGGCTCATCCTGAAAGTTCCGTGACCGCCTTGATCGACCGGGCAGCCTCCATCGTGGCGGCTGTGATTTCTTAAGGAAATATCCCGAGGAGACGCCAGTCTATCGCACTTCGAGAAGCCGGAAGGCACGACAGGCCGAACCAAGCAGGGCGGTCTCGTCGTTTAGGACGACATGAAGTGGCATCGTTTCCAGAACAGAGCGGAGTCTTCCTTTGTTCAGAAAGCTCTCTAGAAAAAGAGGGCGGCGAAGAAGCGGCAGAATCTTGGGAGGGATGCCTCCTCCGAGGAAGACACCTCCGGTGGACATGGTCTTGAGAGCCATGTTCGAAGCTTCAGCACCGAGCGCCTGGACAAACAGATCCATGGTGGTGCGGCAGAGTGCGCAGGAGCCATCGGCTGCGTGACGGTCGATCACGGCTGCGGGATCAAGTTCCACCATCTCCTGAGCCACAATAGGATTTTCCACTCCTTTGTTGGCGTTTTTCAGGAAGCGGTAGATATTGGCAATGCCCATCCCGGAGACAACGCGTTCGAAACTAACCCTGCCGTAATCGCGGCGCAGATAGTCAAGCAGTTCCCGTTGCAGATCGTCGGTGGGGGCAAAGTCGGCGTGGCCGCCTTCGCAGGCCCAAGGGTGATGACGCTTACCATCCCAGAACAGTCCGGCCTCACCAAGTCCCGTTCCGGGGGCAATCACGCACTGATTCCCTGCGTTGGATCCCGCCCCTGCCTGCAGAGTGGCTAGATCGGTCTTCTGAAGCACCGAAAGTCCATAAGCTGTGGCTTCCAGGTCATTGAGTACGACGACACGCTGGATGCCAAGGCTCTGAGGCAATGTATGGGTATCAATCTTCCAGCCAAGATTGCTGAGAGTCACCACTCCGGCGACATTGGGCCCCGGAACGCCGAAGCAGGCTGCCTGAACGGGTGATTCCAAGGTGATTCCCGACAGAAAAAGCTGCACCATTTCCTCAAGAGAATGGTGATCCTCACTATGGAATTTCCTAAAATGGAGCCGTTCCATCTCCGAGTCGTCGCCTTCGCTTTTGTGGAAAACGCCGACCCGGAAATTTGTGCCACCAAGATCCCCCGCCAGGATGAGTGGTGAGGGGGATGGCATGGAAGTGCGAGTAATTAGAGACTAGAGACGAATGACGCGAGCCGAAGCGATGTCGGCATCCGATGTTATTTTGGAAAGCAGGGATTCATCCGGAGCTGAATCAAGGTTGAGCAGGGTGAGAGCCTGGCCGCCGACTTCATTGCGACTGAGGGACATGCCGGCGATGTTCAGGCTGTTTTCCCCAAGAAGGGTGCCGAGTTGTCCGACAATGCCGGGACGGTCGCGATTTTCCAGCAGGAGAATGACTCCTGACGGTACGCCTTCGACAAAGCGCCCGTTCACGGTGACAATGCGTGGCTTGGAGCCGTAGAGGGTCCCTCCGACGGAAGCCGTGACCCCATCCTGTTGGATGGAAACCTCGATGAGATCGGTGAATTCGGTCGTTCCGCTCTCGCGGGTCTCGATGACCTCAATGCCATGATTGCGGAGGATTGCAGGAGCATTGACAGGATTGACTTCGTTGCCGTGGATGTTCCGGAGGTAACCGGTGATCAGGGCTCGCGTAACGGCTGTCAGATCCTGGTCAATCAGGCGACCGCTGTAACGGATGCTGATCTTTTCGGCGCGCTTCGGAGAGATTTGGGCAATGAAGAGACCAAGCTTTTCACCGAGATCAATCCAAGGCCCGAGTGTCGAAAGGGTCTTGGCATCAATGTTGGGCATATTGACCGAGTTGCGGATTTCACCATCCAGCAGTGCTGCACGGACGGCCTGTGCGATCTCGATACCGACGAGCTCCTGGGCTTCCGCGGTCGAGGCGCCAAGATGAGGGGTGAGGACAAGATTGTCGATGGTGCGGTAAGGCCAGTCAGCGGCTGGAGGCTCCACGTCAAAAACATCGAGGGCAGCGCCTGCGATCTGTCCGCTCTGAAGTCCCTCCGCAAGAACGGCCTCGTCGATCAGTCCTCCGCGCGCACAGTTGATGATGCGGACACCCTTTTTCAGTAGGGGAAGCTGCTTGGCTCCGATCATGTGCAAGGTCTCCTCGGTGAGAGGCATGTGCACCGTGATGAAATCGGCGCGGGGGAGAAGATCCTCAAGCTTTTCAACCACCTCAACCTGAAGGGAACGTGCCTTGCTGGCGGAGAGATAGGGATCGTAGGCAAGCACCTTCATTCCGAAGGCAATGGCCCTACGAGCCACCTCCGTGCCGATGCGGCCCATTCCGAGAATGGCGATGGTTTTCTCATAAAGTTCGACGCCTTCGAATTTTTTACGGTCCCATTTGCCTGCCTTCATGCTTGCGTTGGCCTGGGGAATGTTGCGTGCCACGGAGAGCATGAGCGAGAATGCGTGTTCTGCGGTGGAAATGGTGTTACCTCCGGGGGCGTTCATGACGATGACGCCATGCTTTGTCGCCGCATCAACATCGACATTGTCAATGCCGACACCGGCACGTCCGACAACCTTCAGGTTCTTGGCAGCTGCAAAGACCGCTGGCGTGACCTTCGTCTGGCTTCGGACAACAAGGCCGGCGAATTCAGGAATGATCGCGATGAGCTCGGCTTCTTTAAGACCTGTTTTGACAACGACTTCAACCACACCTCCCTCGGCTAGGGCTTCGACGCCACGTGCGGAAACGGGATCGGCTACGAATACTTTAGGAACGGAACTCATGATGACGATGGGTATGGTTGGGCTGAGAGCCAGGTTTTGGGATTCTGAAATTCGGGTATCACCGGTTAATGGGTGACTTCCCGGCAGGATTTGAATTTAAGAGGTAAGTTATAACAACGACTGCCGCCCATTCGCAAACCGGAAACAAAAAAATCTTGGGCAATCAGGAATTCGCTTTAAAAATATTTTTTATGCTTGAACGTGCTTTCTTCATGGCCCCGAGGGAAAATTTCGTTCATTTTCCCCTGATTGTTGCCAATGGATTATCAAAGCCCCCATCCACAGACCCCGGATTCCTATCAGAACCAGCCANNCGGAATCTCAACCGGAGCGCCGCCGCCGCCGCTCGCGGCAGGAAGATCACCGCTCCGCCTCCAGGGTTGGGAAAAACAGCAGGCATCAAGCGAAGGGAAACAGCAGGCTTACCACGATCCAGAAAACCGAACGGATCGTGCTCTGGGGCTGCTACTTCCTTGGTGCACTGGTTGTTTTTGCGGGTGGTTTCTATGTAGGTCAGAAATCAGGACATCATGCCGAGATGGAGAATGATGTTGTCCAGCAGGATGCTGCTTTTCCCTCACCGGAAACAGATGCGCTGCTCGATGTTGGCTTTGAAGCCTTTCAAAAAGGGAGTTACCGGGATGCCATGGAGGACTTCCAGCATGTTCTTGACAAGCAACCGACGCTGGTTGGTCTCGATTATTTGATTGCTGAATCAGCCTATCTGGCTGGTGAGAAGGTGCTAGCTGGTGAGGCCGCAGGACACGCACTCTCCAAAAATGAATCCGTTGAGCAGGCCCGCGTTCTCCTTGCCCTCCTCGACCTGGACAAGTCAAATTCCGCGGGGGACGGAACCCAACAACTGGCAGATCCGAAAGTCACCGCAGAGTCGGCCATCAAGCAGCTTGTGGCAAGTCATCTTGCCGAGGCCAAGGGATATGGGCTCTGGGGTGATTTTCTGAGATCCAATGGATCGTATCGCAGCGCCGCGGATACTCTGCACAAAGGCGTTCTTCGTGCGGATCCGGACGCATCACGTGATCTCCTTTCGGCAAAGGAACAGATTGCCCGATTCCAGGATAATCCACCCACAGCCGTACCGTCGCTTTCAGAAATGACTTCCATGAGTGGTGAGCAGGCGCTTGTCGCTGCACTGGCGGCACTTAAAAAGCATCAAGAGGAGGATGCGGTTTCCTTTTTGGAGCGCGCTCGTGATCTTTTTTCACCACTGACCTTTCAAAAATTGATGAAGGATGTGGCCTTTGCGGATTACAGCAAAGACCCGCAACTCAAGCAGTTTTTTAACGCTCGATGACATGCCCTTGAACAGTCAGCTTCTTATTGTTGTTTAAAAAAATACAAAGAATCAAAAAGGCGCTTGCCAGCAGGCCAATTGTTTACTTTGATCCATGTCCCTCATTTTTCCCCCGTCTCCTTGCCCTTTCGTAATCGAGCTTTTTACTCATGGTTTTAACCCTTCCAATTTTGGCCAGCGCAGCACTCTCCGCGGAAACACCGGCGGTTTTTGAGAATTCGTTTTTGGCCTGGCTCACAAATTCAATTTTTGTGACAGCCATCGTCGTCGGAGTGATCGTTTGGATCGTTCGCTCGTGTACACGCAAGTTGGAGCTGATCCCGGGAGCCGGACAAAATTTTCTCGAGGCCGTGGTTGAGGGGGCCTATGGAGCTGCAGAAAGCATTCTTGGGGATAAAATGACCCGTAAGGCATTCCCGCTTCTTGCCACGCTCTTTATTTTCATTCTCATGTCGAATTGGTTCGGATTGCTCCCGGGGGTCGGTTCCATCGGTTGGGGTGTCAAGGAAGGGTTTCTGTCCCTCAAGGAGATGGAAGTTCCCCTATTGCGTGCAACTACTGCGGATTTGAATATGACTTTCGCCCTTGCGGCAGTATCGATGATCCTTTGGTTTTACTGGACAATGAGGGTTACGGGTCCTGTCGGTTTCATCAAGGAACTCTTTGGCGTGAAAGGGGGGATGTCCGGACCGATTCTTCTCTTCCTTGTGCCTCTTTTTCTCTTCATCGGGCTTCTGGAAGTGGTCTCCATTCTTGTGCGTCCCATTTCCCTTTCCTTCCGACTCTACGGCAATATTTCCGCCGGGGAAAACATGATGGGGACTATGATTAATATCGGCAATATGTTCCACTGCCCTCACTGGCTGACAGCTGTGCTCAGTGTTATTGTTCCGATTCCCTTTTACTTTCTGGAACTGCTCGTCGGATTTCTTCAAGCGATGATTTTTACCGTGCTTGTTGTCGTCTACCTTCAACTCTCCACAACCCACGAGGAACATTAAAAGACAGGATCAATTTTGACCGCTTTTGGTTGTCGGGACCGTGCAGGACGCGGACGGCAGTCGAACACCACACCAAACCCAAACGAAAACGTTATTATGCTACACACCATCATCGCTGAAGCTGTCACCGGTAATCTCACCTTCGGTATCGCTGGAGCCGGATCAGCAATCGGTATCGGACTTATCGGAGCCCGCATGGTCGAGGCCATTGGTCGTAACCCCGCAACCCTTCCCAAAGTTCTGGTCTTCGGTCTTCTGACGATCGCTCTTTCCGAGGCAATGGGTATTTTCGGTCTGATCTTCGGCTTGTTCCAAGGCAAGTAAGAATTCTCTGATTATCACCCACCCCTCGGAAGCGGGGGGTGGGTGATAACACTACGACCACAGTTTTAACGCTTCTCATTTTCCCCTTCTTTCGCAAGACCCCAGAGAATCCCCGTCCCAATAGATGATCACACAAATCCTCAGTAATTTTGGAGTTACCTGGCCGCATTTCATTGCCCAGACTTTACTCTTCCTCATCGCCTTGTATGTGCTGAGTCGCTATGCATACGCACCCATTCTCAATATTCTTGAGGAACGTCGCAAGCGCATCGAGGAGGGTCAACTCAATGCAGAGAAGATCAAGAAGCAGTTGGCAGAGGCCGAACTTCGTTATCAGGAGGTGCTTCGCAAGGCCAATGATGATGCCCAGATACTTGTGGAAGAGTCCCGCAAGAACAATGAGGCATTCTCCCAGCGCGAAATGGATCGTGCCGTGAAGGAGTCTGCAGCCATCGTCGATCGTGCCCGGGCTGAAATCGCCTCGGAGCGTGTCCGGATGGTTGATGAAGTGAAGCGGGAGATGGTTTCCCTTGTGATCAAGACAACGGCATCCGTCGCGGGCAAAGTTCTTACGCAAGACGATCAAAAACGGCTTACAGAAGAGGCTCAGAAAAGCCTCGCGGCCTAATCAAATTTTTATCCCTCCACGCCATGCAGATTCCTAAAGAAGCACGACGCAAGGCACGGGAGCTCTTTGATGCCGCTCTCGATGCTACAGGTCGTCCCGATGCAACCAAGACGCTATCAGTGGCGGATCTGCTGGTCAAAGCTGCCCCCCGTCACGCGCTTCAAATTCTCAAAGAGTATACCCGGCTGATTCGCCTTGCCACAGTCAAGCATCACGCCGTCATCGAGAGTGCTACTCCACTGGACGGGGTAACGAGAGCCGCCATTCTGAAATCCTTGCAGGAGCGTGATGGTGGAGAAGTAACTTTGGAATCCAGAGTTGATCCTTCGCTCATCGGCGGAGCCCGTATCCGTCTCGGCAGCGAGGTCTGGGATGCGACCGTGCAGGCCCGCATTCAAAATCTCACCGCCATTATTTCCTGAGTAGTTTCAAACCCGTATTCCTCCAATATTTTAATTAAAACAAACCATGAGCACCCTTCTGCAAGAACTTGAATCCAAGATTGACGGTCTTCGTAACACGACCGTCTCCACATCAAATGTCGGAACCGTCCGTGAAATCGGTGACGGTGTTGCCCGTATCGAAGGTCTCGGCGGCGTTATGCTTAATGAGATGCTAGAGTTTCCTGGCGGAGTTTATGGCCTCGCCCTGAATCTCGAGGAGACGGAGATCGGAGCCGTTGTGCTGGGTGATTATACCGGGATCTCGGAAGGAGATGAGGTGAAGGCCACCGGGCGCCTTCTCCAGGTTCCTGTCGGCAAGGAGCTCCTCGGCCGTGTCGTGGATGCCCTTGGCCAACCAATTGACGGGAAGGGTCCCATCCAGGCCAAGATTTACTATCCTGTGGAGAAAATCGCACCCGGCATTATCAAACGCCGCGGTGTCAGCCAGCCTCTTTCAACTGGTATCATGTCCGTTGATGCCATGATACCCATCGGTCGGGGACAGCGTGAATTGATCATCGGTGACCGTGCCACCGGCAAGACCACGATTGCCATCGACACCATCATCAACCAGGCCAAGATCAATCGTGCCGGAGAAGCTTCCGGGGATTCCTCCTTCCGTCCTGTCTACAGCATCTACGTGGCGGTCGGTCAGAAGAATGCCAACATCGCGCGCGTCGTCGACACTCTTGCTTCCAAAGATGCCTTGCGTGACACGATCATTGTTTCCGCTCCAGCTTCAGACAGTGCCACCAACCAGTATCTCGCACCTTTCGCAGGAGCAGCAATCGGGGAATGGTTCATGGACAATGGAATGGATGCCCTGATTGTTTTTGATGATCTTTCAAAGCATGCCGTCGCTTATCGTCAGGTTTCCCTCCTGCTCAAACGTCCAAGCGGTCGTGAGGCTTATCCCGGTGATGTCTTCTATCTCCACAGCCGTTTGCTTGAGCGTTCCGCGCGTTTGAGCAAGAATGCCGGGGATGGATCATTAACGGCACTCCCGATCATTGAAACCCAGGCGGGCGACGTTTCCGCCTACATCCCAACCAACGTGATTTCCATCACGGATGGTCAGATCTATCTGGAAACTGATCTTTTCTATCAGGGTATCCGTCCCGCGATCTCGGTAGGACTTTCCGTTTCCCGCGTCGGTTCCGCCGCGCAGATCAAAGCAACCAAGCAGGTTGCCGGAAAAATCAAGGGCGATCTGGCCCAGTTCCGTGAATTGGCTGCCTTTGCCCAGTTTGGAAGTGATCTCGACGCACGAACCAAGTCCCAGTTGGATCGAGGTGCCCGCATCGTTGAGCTTTTCAAGCAGCAGCAATACAATCCTCAGTCGGTCGAACTTCAGGTTGCCATTCTTTGGACGATGCAGAAGGGATACTTCGACGCAATTGCCGTTGATCGAGTCAAAGATTTCCAGGGACAACTAGTTGACTTCCTCTCCACGCGCAAGGAAGCCGTCCTTGCTTCCATTCTTAAAAAGGGAGCTATCGATGCCGAGTTGGAGAAGGAACTCACTGCTGCTGTCGATGAGTTCAAGGTCATCTTCCGCTAAAAATCTAAGCACTCTTTAAAACCGTTTCACTGAGCTAATCCTAGCGACATGGCCAACACACGCGACATTCGACGACGCATCAAGTCGGTCAAGAACANNCGGCTGCCAAGATGCGCAAGGCCCAACTCGCCGCTATGGCGGGGCGCCCCTATTCCGAGGTGCTCAACCGGGTGCTGGTTTCTTTAAGGGATCGCGTCAGCGAGGGGTCACATCCCATGCTTGAAAAGCGCCCGGTAAAGAAAAATCTCGTGCTCTTGGTTACTTCGGACAAGGGGCTCTGTGGCGCTCTCAACACCAATGTTCTTCGTGAAGCGGCG
>DKEN01000115.1:21408-21592 GCA_002452515.1 Spartobacteria bacterium UBA6821
GTCACCGAGGATGCTAACGAAGCGCAGTATCTCTTTGAACCTGATGCGGACGAGGTTCTAGACGCTGTGCTTCCCTACTATTTTCATTACACGGTTTATCAGATGATTCTCAATGCCCGTGCCTCCGAGCAGAGTGCACGCATGGTCGCTATGAAAAGCGCAACGGACAATGCCAAGGGTCTCG
>DKEN01000135.1:0-1626 GCA_002452515.1 Spartobacteria bacterium UBA6821
AGCACCTGATGAGTCTCGGCCACACCGAGTTCCCACGCTCCACCGGCATGCTTCACGGAACTGAGAGGCGACGCACCCGTCCCACCCTCGTGACCGCTGACCAGAATGATGTCGGCATGCGCCTTGGCCACACCAGCGGCGATCGTCCCGACGCCCGATTCGGCGACTAGCTTCACCGTGACGCGAGCNNTGGTGCGGCGGCGGCGAGATGAGCATCACGCCGGGCACGGTATGGCGCAGCCGCGCGATAATGGCACTCACCTTGTGGCCGGGAAATTGGCCCCCTTCCCCGGGTTTGGCACCCTGGGCCATCTTGATTTCGATTTCCTTCGCGCTCGCCAGGTAGGCGGCACTGACGCCGAAGCGACCTGAAGCAATCTGCTTGATGGCACTGTTGGCCCAGTCGCCATTTTCGAGACGCTTGAATCGGCGAGGATCTTCGCCACCCTCTCCGCTGTTCGACTTGCCGCCAATACGATTCATCGCAATGGCCAATGCCTCGTGAGCCTCGGGACTAAGAGCACCAAGCGACATTCCAGCCGTGGTGAAACGGCGGCGGATTTCCTCGATGGATTCAACCTCATCAAGCGGCACGGGACCGGTCGGAAGCGGCACAAATTCCAGGAGATTCCTCAGGGAGTGCGGTGTCGCCGCCATGACGGAATCGACATATTTTTTATAATCCTCGGGCTTGCCCGCCTTTTCGGCTCCCTTGATGCCGACAAAGGTGTGGAGATTCTGAATGACCGGCGGCGTGACGGCGTGCAGTTCGCCTCCGCGGCGGATGCGGTAATATCCAGGGTCTTCCAATTTGCCACTGTCGATAGGAACTGCCGAACCGTAGGCCAAATTGTGACGGAAAAGGCTCTCCCGGGCGATTTCTTCGAATCCAATTCCTTCAATTTGGGAAGGGGTGCCGGTGAAACACTCTTCGATCAGTTTGGAGGAGATGCCGGTGGCTTCAAAAGTTTGCGCTCCACGGTAGCTACCAATAACGGAGATACCCATCTTGGACATGATCTTGAGCAGGCCGCTCTGGAGCGCCTTCTTGTAGTTGAGTTGCGCGGTGGCGAAATCAACCTCGACCGAACCCTTCTCAATCATCTCACGGATGGTTTCGATCGCTAGATACGGATTGATCGCACTGCAACCATAGCCGATGAGGCAGGCCATCTGGTGCACATCGCGGGCCTCGCCCGTCTCGGCGACAAAACTGACACGCATCCTCTTTCCGACGCGGCGGAGATAATGATGGATCGCTCCCACAGCCAGCAGCGCGGGAATGGCGATGTTCTCGTGGTCAATTCCCTTGTCGCTGAGGACAAGGATGCGGGCTCCTTCATCGACAGCTTTCTCAGCAGTCTTACAGAGTTCCTTGACCGCGGGAGAGAGTCCGGCGGCTCCGGCGGAAGACTTCCAGAGTGTGGAGATGGTGACGCTTTTATGATCGCCCCCCACGTTGCTGACAGCCTCCAGTTCTTCGTTCAGCAGAATAGGAGAGTCGATCGAGAGCTGTGCGGCATGTTCTGGCGTTTCGGAGAGAAGATTGCGCCTCCAGCCGAGCGTGGTGAAGAGCGACATCACCAGGCGTTCACGGATCGGATCAATCGGAGGATTGGTGACCTG
>DKEN01000135.1:1673-6598 GCA_002452515.1 Spartobacteria bacterium UBA6821
TCAGTTCCTCCGCCTTGGCCTGGGCCACACGCACGAAATGATCGTCGACCATCTTCCGGTAGTTCTGGCGGGTGGCGAGGTTCTGCTTGATCTCTTTGTCGCGGAGCAGCACTCCGGCAACTGTGTCAATGGCGATCATCTCACCGGGAGCCAACCGCCCCTTCTCGACGATTGTCTCCTGATCGAGTCCATCCACACCCATTTCGGATCCAAGGCTGAAAATGCCGTCGTCGGTGATCTGGTACCGGGCGGGGCGGAGACCGTTGCGGTCGAGGCAGGCCCCGATGGTCAGACCATCGGTAAAGACAAGGGCTGCCGGTCCATCCCACGGTTCACAGAGACAGGTGTGGTATTCGAAGAAAGCAGAAAGCTCAGGAGTGATCTCCTTGTCACCGCGCCAGGCAGGAGGCACCAGCATGGTCATGGTGTGCAGGATGGAACGACCCGACATGGTCATCACCTCGACGACATTGTCGAGACTCGCGGAATCGGAACCGCCAGGCTGGATGATCGGCTTGAGCAGATCGATGTCCGGGCCCCAGAAATCAGCTTTCAACTCCGATTCACGGGCCTGCGTCCAGTTACGGTTGCCCCTCACCGTGTTGATCTCGCCGTTGTGAGCAAGCATCCGGAAGGGATGCGCCAGAGGCCAGGTCGGGAAGGTATTGGTGCTATAACGCTGGTGATAGACGCAAAGGGCGGTTTCGTAATTCGGATTGGAAAGATCGGGATAAAACTTCTCCAGCGAGGAGGAGACNNCGGCGCTCGTAGTCGTCGTCTCCCATGCCCCAAGGGCGTCCAATAAGCACCTGCTCGATATCGGGCAGCGTCAGCAGGGCCTTGGTGCCCAGAATCTGCTTATTGGTCGGAACGACGCGCCATCCGAACAGACAGAGTCCGCGCTTTGCAATCACCTCTTCGGTGATCGCCTTGGCCCGGGCCTTTCCATACTCGTTGTCATTGGGAAAATACATCACGCCGACACCGAGATCGGAATCGCGATAGAGCTGCTGCCCGAGCTTCTCAATCACCGGCTTGAAGAGCTTATAGGGAATCTGGGTCGAGATACCGGCCCCGTCACCCGTGCGGGCATCGGCATCAAGGGCACCGCGGTGCATGAGATTGCAGATGGAACGCAGACCAATGCGAAGAATCTCATTGGATCGTTGGCCGCTGATCTTGGCCACCATACCGACACCGCAGGCATCGTGTTCGTTTGCCGGATCATAGAGCGAAGTGCTGCTCTGATGGTGGGGCAGGGAGTGATTCATGGAATAAGGGGTGCTGGTGGTGGTGTTCGCGAGACCCGATTGGGATCGAGCCTCATAATGTTCGTAGAGCGAGCCTTATCCCGCAAGCAAATGGCGTTCCAAATGAGGAAAAAGTTTCTTGGTGGTAGGAAGGTAAAAGGTAGGAAAGTTCAAAAGCGGTCGGCCGGGAGACAATCCGCGATGGGTTTCAGGATTTTTCCACCTTTGCACTTTCCTGACTTTAGACTTTCCTACCGTCAGGCCATGCTCTCCGATTCCGCTCCCCACCCATCTGCTTCCGATCAGGCAGCTGATAAAAACTGGGTGCTTTTCCTTTGGTTCAGACTCCTCTTCTCGTGCCGTTTTTACTATCCGGTGCTGGCGGTTCTGTTTCTTGATCTTGGACTTACCGCCACCCAATATATCCTTCTGAATGTGGCCTGGGCCGCGGCCAGCCTCCTCTCCGATGTTCCTGCCGGCGTGCTGGCGGATCGCTTTGGACGGAAACCGCTTCTGGTGGCGGCTTCCTGCTGCATGGTGCTGGAAATGACTCTGCTCTGCATCGCCCCGCGCAATGGCGGGATGGTTCTTTTCCTGTTCTGTCTTGGCAACCGAATCCTGAGTGGGCTCGCCGAAGGACTCGCCAGCGGAGCTGATGAGGCCCTCGTTTATGATTCGCTCGAGGAACGGGGTCGCTCCGGACAATGGCATCAGGTTCTGGAGCAAGTCACGCGCTGGCAGTCCGTCGGCATGCTCTTCGCCATGCTGATCGGAGGTGCGGTCTATGCCCCGGGGTTCATGAATAAACTTCTTGGTTTTTTTGGACGTCATCCTCAATTCACTCAGGGAATCACGCTTCGCTTCCCGGTCTATCTCACCCTGATCAGCTCTCTCGGCGTCTTGCTCCTAGCGCTCTGTTTCAAGGAATCCAAACACTGTAGAAGCTGTGCCCTCGAAAATCCCGACGGCAGCCACGCTTCGTCAGTGGTCGGAGCCTTTCGATTTGTCGGAGAGGCCTGTTCCTGGCTGTTCAAGTCACCGGTCGCCCTCTTTGTCGTTGTCGCAGGACTGTTACTCGACAGTTCAGCCAGACTTTTCCTGACCTTCAGCAGTTCCTACTTCCGACTGATCGGAATCCCGGAGGCCTCCTTTGGACTCCTTGGGGCGGCCATGGCGGGACTCGGCTTCTTTGTCTCTCCCTGGGCACGAAAGATGGTGTCAAAGAATACTGTCGGACAGAGCTTCAATCTAATTGCTGCCGTGGTGCTTATCGGTCTCTGTGGCGTTGCCCTTCATCTTCACACTTGGGGGGTTCTCTTCGCCTTTCCTATGGGAGCAGCGATGACACTCATCGGATTCACCGTTTCATCGACTCTGAATCAACTCGTCGATTCTCATCACCGGGCAACGGTGCTCTCCTTCAAGGGGGTGGCCTTTAACCTCGCCTATGCCGGAATCAGCCTCCTCTTTGCCCTCGCGCTTCACCACTTTCATGGTGCAGATCCCAGTGCCATTTTAGCCAAAGCCTTTGCCCTTCTCCCCTTGTGGCTGATTCTCGTCTGGAGCCTCCTTCTGATCGCCTTTCATCAGCATCGCCGAATCATCATGCAAAAACTCACCGCATGATCATCGCCTTTCATAAGCCCTACGGGGTTCTCTCCCAATTCACAGCTGATGGTTCTCCGAACCGGACGCTCGCTGATTTTGGATTTCCAAAGGGTGTCTATCCGATCGGCCGACTGGATGCCGACTCCGAGGGATTGCTCCTGCTCAGTGATGAAGCGGGACTCAACACCCGTCTCCTTGATCCCGAACAGGGTCATACCCGCCGTTACTGGGTGCAGGTGGAACAGATTCCCACACAGGAAGCTCTCGTGAATCTCTCCTCCGGCATCATCATTCAGGAGTATAAAACTCGTCCCTCCCGAGCATGGCTTCTTGATCCCCAGCCGGATATTCCATCGCGCATTCCACCGATCCGAGTCCGAAAAACCATCCCCGACTGTTGGATCGCCCTGGAGCTGAAGGAGGGGAAAAATCGGCAGGTGCGCAAGATGACGGCTGCCGTCGGCCATCCCACCCTGCGACTTCTGCGCGTACAAATCGGATCACTCGAGATTGGAACGCTCGCCGCCGGATCATGGCGGGAAGTGCTTCCATCCGAGAGAGCACAACTCTTTCTCTCGTCCTAAAAGCCTTCAGTTTTCAGCCTAACTGACTGCCTGATTACAGACCCTTGTGCGATCCGTCGCAGAGGGGACCATTGGCGCTGTGTTTGCAGCCGCAGAAGTAAACCGGGCCATCTTTTTCAGCCGTGTAGGGAGTCGGTGCGAATCCGGTTCCCTTGTGGGATCCGTCACAGAATGGTTGCGAGGCACTTTTGCCACAGGAACACCAGTAGTAGGTCTTGCCAGCTTCGACGGTAACGGGAATTGGGGATTTTTGAGCAATGACTGGTTCGGACATGGGATGAGTTGGTTGATTGGTGATGTCAGCAGTCGGAGCGTTGCCCCAACCTCAGGGCAATTCATAATCCCCTCCATCCCATTTGTGAAACACTTGATTGCTATGCTGACAATACCCTAAAGGCATCATTGAGGGATTCTTCCTATTCTTATGAAACAGCTTTGATGATTTCGAGAAAATGCGAAGCGGCCCCCTCGGAGAGCTTCCCTTTCCAGACGACACCCAAGCTGACCAGCATTCCTGATGGGAGAATCGGGCGGACCTTGATCCGCGGTCCCGCCAGCTTGCCGAGACAGGAGGCTACCAGGGCCACGCCGCGTCCCGATTCCACAGCGGCCATGAGCGAAGTAACGCTCTCGTGTTCTTCCTGAATGGGACTCTGACCGGGCCGCGACTTCGGACAACCAAGCTTCTGCATGAGGAATTCATGATATTCAGGATAACCGGAACGGGAATACCCGAGGAGCACCTCTTCCCTGAGTTCCTCAAGTTGCATGGATTTTCGTGAAGCCAGTCGATGATGAAGAGGGAGTGCCACGCTGAGAGTGTAGTCGCGCAGGCGGAGATGGGAGAACCCATTCAGACGTTTACCCTCCGGAAGAGCCATAAGCACCAGATCGAGTTTTCCCGACTGCAGTCCGGCGAGCATCTCCTCCGAACTCAAGTCATGGAGCGAAACCTTCACCCTTGGAAAGTCGGCTTGAAATTTGCGTAATGCATCGGGAAGCAGCTCCACCGTCAATGAGGGTGCAAAACCGAGTGAAAGTTCTCCCTGAACACCTCCGGACACAGCCCTCACCGACTTGATGGCAGCCTCGGTCTGACTCAGAATCTGTCTGGCCTGCTCAAGAAAATGTCGCCCGGCAGGTGTCAGCCGGATGGTCCGGGCGGTGCGAGTGAAAAGAGTCACTCCCAGTTCCTCCTCCAGATCTTGGATTTGTCTGCTCAGCGGAGGTTGGGAGACATGCAACCGCTCAGCCGCACGGGTCACATTCTCCTCTTCGGCGACCACGACAAAGTAACGAAGGTGGCGAAGTTCCATATCCCAAACTATACCCGAAAGGTATTCTCAGCCAAGCAAGATGATCTTTCCCCATTTCATCATGCCGGACGTAGAGTACAGCCATGATCACTCCACGCCCTGCCGCAGCACGAGGCCACGTCAACCATGGCTGGCTCGACACTTGGCACACCTTCAGCTTTGCCGAT
>DKEN01000082.1 GCA_002452515.1 Spartobacteria bacterium UBA6821
CTGGCGTTCCCTCCGTGCGCGCGCGCAGCTTGGCGTGACCTCTGGAACCCTGATAGAGAAAATTTAGAAGGCTTGCGATTGAACTCGGGCATGCCCACGCCGCCTGCCCCCTGTGAATGCTGGGAAAAAACGAATGGTTGTGGTGGGAGGCATGAGGGGCGAGGGTAGACTTTGCAATCGCATGACGGTCCAACGACTCATCACGACCTGTGCCCTGCTGCTCTTGACCGTCCACGCAACTCTTGCGCAGACCGAAGTGCGGCGAGCCGTCCCTGTGTCGCAGACTGAGGAGGCGCGTCTCGATATCAATGATCTTGCGCGGTTCATTGCAGGAATTCAGCCCCCGGCAGATAGCCCTCTTGCCAGGCTTGCGGCAACGCCGGAATGGAACGCCTTTGCTGCCGAGATGAACGCCCGCTGGCGCGCCTTCGACGCTGGCCGGCTACAGCCGATACGCAACTGGTGCACCGTGGGCATGAACGGAATCCACCCAGCCACCCTTTTCTATCCATTTAGTGGGCCCGATTTTATTTACGCCCAAACCCTATTTCCGGGGGCTGAGCGGTATATTTTATGCGGCCAGGAACCGGTTGGCGAACTCCCCTCAATGGAAAAAATGGAACCACTTTCCCAAACGCTTGGAAGGGTGCAATCCTCGTTAAAAACACTGCTGGATGCCGGTTATTTCGTGACCAAGGAGATGCGGGATGACCTGAAATCGCAGGGAACCCTCCCCCTGCTCTGCGTTATGCTCGCACGCTCTGGCGACCGCATTGTCTCGATCAACCAGGATGCGGGACATGCCGAGATCCATTTCCTCCGGGCGGGAAATGGCCGCCCCAGCACCTTGTATTACTTTTGTGTCAACCTACGGAATGAGGGGATCGGAAAGGGTGGATTTGTGAGTTTTGTCAAACAATCCCGCCCCGGAGCCGCCTACATCAAGGCTGCCTCCTACCTCCTGCACGAACCCGATTTTTCGACGCTCCGCAACCTCCTGCTCTCCTCCTGCCCGGTCATCGTACAAGATGACTCCGGCATTCCGTTGCGCTACTTTGATCAGACCCATTGGAACATGCGTCTCTTCGGGACCTACACGCCTCCGCTGGATATCTTCAAACAATACTACCAGCCTGATCTGGCGGAACTTTACCGGAGAACAACAACCTTACCGCTCGGTTTCGGGATCGGTTATCAGTGGAATCCAAGAGACGCCAACCTGGTCATTTACAGCCGCAAATAGCAGCCCGGCTGCACTAAATCCGCGTTTTCCTAAGTCCAACAAGTCGCCTTGATGATCAAAGGCTTGCGGAACGGATCGTAGCGTCCTTCACATAAACCCCGATTAATGGACGCGGATAAGGGGTGCGCGAAATGAAATCGCTGGCATAGCCCGAGTCCGTGCGCAGTTCAACATGGCCTGCATCGGCTCCCCCATAAACAATCACGGCACCCACCGGTGCGTCCTTGGGGTCGGTCACCGGCAGTTTCCGGAAACCAAATTTGCTGCAAAGCTCCTCTCCGGCCTGTTTTGCCCAGGGCGACTCGGGGCGTTTTGCAACAACTCCGGCGTCAAATAGCGCGTCCTTCACAAAATGCCAGCAGCGCCAGGTTGGCTTCGAGTAAGCCCTACTCGCAGCGATCTCGGCGGCCCGGATCATGCGGCGGTCATACCTAACCAGAGGGGAGGGACGTCCAAAAAGCGGAAGCAAATGCGATGGTCTGCTCCAGAGAACTCCGTTGTCGGTCGTTGAATCATCGGCGCGAATCACCGGCGTTGCTAGCAACGCCGTGAAGAGGCACAGAGACAAAAATGAGACCGGTCGGTTCATCATACGGTCTTCACAGTAGAAGCATCAGCCGGCAAAGCAAACGGTTATTGGCACCCGTGACTCCCCAAGCTCTTAGATAGCATCGGAAATTACAGCACTACGCGCGGCCTGACTTCTTTCATACATCAATCAGCAAGATCTGACCCTCAGCGAGCCTCAGGCCTACTCCTATCGGTTGAGGATGGTTCGATATGTTCCGGGCGGAAACCCATGCCGACCACGCGCGCACCGATGCGCCGGATGAGGGGTGAAAAGAGTTCAAGGAGTGTCCGTGCTGGCCAGGAGAGTGATACCGCCTTGTCGGAATGATCTGCAAACATCTGCCGATGCACGAACACTTGGATATTCTGGAGCATCCGGGTGGGAAACTCGCGACGTCTCTGCACCAGAGCCAAATCTTCCGTCGTGCATTCCCCTCGCAGGATTTTTCCTGCCAGCAGGTTTGCGGTGGCCACGGCATCCTGGACGGCGAGATTGATCCCCACGCCTCCGGCAGGCGACATCGCGTGCGCGGCGTCTCCGATGCACAAGAGCCCCGCGCGATACCATTGCTTCAGACGGTTCACCTGCACGGTCAGCAGCTTGACCTTGTTCCAATCATCGAGTTCGTACACGACATCTCGGAATTCCGGAACGATTGCGACGATGTTTTCCCGGAACTTTTCAAGCCCACTGGCCTGGATTTTCTCAAAGCCACCTTTGGGAATGATCTGGGCGACCTGAAAGTACTCATCTCGGTCGATCGTGACCAGGAGTTGGCCGTTGCGGATGCGTCCAAGCAGGTATTCCGGCGATCCTTCCGGTTTGGTGAGCCGGAACCAGAGCACATCGATCGGCACACCGAAATCCCGCACTTCCAGTTCCGCGCACTTGCGGACGATGGAGTGACGGCCATCCGTGCCAAAAACAAAATCCGCCCGAACTTCCATCTCTCCCTCTTCTGTCTTCACACGGACACCGAGGACCCGATCCTGTTCAATAATCAGGTCGGTCACCTCATGCTTCATGCGCAGGTGAAAATTTGGAAATTTCCCGGCATGCTCCGCGAGAAAATTGAGGAAATCCCATTGTGGCATGAGGGCGATGAATTTGCAGGTTACCGGCAGATGGGAAAAATCCGGCCCGTCAAAGATATGACCATCGATGGAGAGCTTGAGCTTGGGCATCTCCTGATGAGGCAATCGGAGAAATTCTTCAAGCAAACCAAGCTCATGCAACAATTCCAAGGTGGAGGGATGAATCGTATCACCTCGAAAATCACGGAAAAAATCGGCATGTTTTTCCAGAACCACCACTTCGATTCCCGCCCTCGCCAGCAGGAAACCAAGCATCATGCCCGCCGGTCCGCCTCCGACCACACAACAGCCTGTTTTGATCTGTCGCATAGGACGGATTGTGGTTTTATCGAAGGATTAGTCCAGAAAATCTCGGACGTAGGAAGGGGGCTTGCGATTGAACTCTCACGTGCCCACGTCGCTCGCCCTTCATATTCATTCAGGGCTGGCTTCGGCATTTCTACCTGCTCCCGCCAGTCGCAGGTTTTTTGAGCAGTGCGTCTTACCTACTTCGCTTGCAGGCCTTGCGGTGCATCGAAATATGCTGCGCCTAAAAAGCGATAATACTAGGGACTGCCCCTATTTTATCGCGTTCGCTCCAGTGATGAGAACTCATGGCTCATCCGGTGGACAAATCAGCTTGAAAATGAAGTTTCCTCCTCGAAGCAGATAAATCCCTGCGACTGAGTAGATAATCAACTCGCTCACTGAAGAGACAAAAAGAGAACCCATGGTGCTCCGCAAAATTTGTGCAGTGTCTACGGTATGTGCTAAGTCTCCGTGATCTGCAATGCCGGGTAGGAAAAACTGATGAGTGATAGAATATGCCGATGACATCACTCTCGGTAATGCTCTAACCGCATCTATCAGCAAATAGAATCCGATTACTCTGATAGCAAACCATGTCCATTCTCGTTTATTCATAGGGTGTGTGTACTAAGGTCTAACGGCTTGAACTGAGCGACACCATGCACGGTACGCCCATGCAAACCGGCAGACCTAATGGTGTTCGCTCCAGTGATTGGTTAGATACCTTTTTTGTTAATATCATCACGCAATCCCTGTATCTCTTTTATTAGGTCTTTGGTAAGTTGTATCTGCTCTCTCTGTAAATCTATAGCATCATTGTATCGCTTTTGGTTTTCAGTGTCGCTTTCAATAATAGTCTTCGCCCGGATTGCTGCCTCTTGCTGTAATCGAAGCGACTTCCTTGATCGAATGATGCTCCATATGAGGTATGCACCCGCTAGGCCCCCAAGCCCCCATTGTATAATTTCGTGTGGTATCATAAAGTATCTAACGTATTTTAGGATAGCATGTGCTATTATATTGCAATAACACATAGCATAGCATTAAGGGGGTGGATCGGCGGTAGAAGCCTGTGAGGAATGTGGGAGTTGTCATCATTGAATGTGGCTATCACCCACATGATTTGTGGGAGATGACCACGACCGTATTATTTTATATCTTATATATAGTCTTATATTAATAGAGATAGGCATCAGGTTCTATAGTCTCAATGGCGGTAGAGTTGGGAATTGGCATATATCACTTTATTCCGGAATAAATCGCTGACCAAATTTGCCCAGCCAATTGATCTCGTTCCTTATTGATGACAGTGAGTTCCTGCTTAAAATAGTCATAGGTAAGCTCTCCTTCTGCCTCCTTCACATCACTCACGCACGCTGCATGGAGAATCTTGGCGAGCACTTCATTAGCCTTCGCTTTTTTTTTCCAAGGTTTCTTCTTCACACTGCGCCAAAGAGAGATTGCTTTTTGGAGATCATCATCTTTCGGAGTTGAGCCTTTCGAGTTATTTGAGCTAAGGCTCGCAAATGCATTAAATATCTCATCGGTCCGCCGGTTGAGTTCTTCAAGTACTCCAGCCTCCTTTTTGAAGGTTGCCCAATCCACGGGTTCCCATGTTTTGACCGAATCGAGCCGGTACCCGAATCGGCGCACATTCATAGTTCCGTCAAAGAGCATCGCAAATCTATTCCATCTCATGTACGTAGCGACCCCAATCACCTTGCCGCTTTTGAGGTGAATGATGGGACTCCCACTATTTCCGGGGACGAAGGGAGCGCTTACCTCAACCAGATCAGGACCTATGCCAACGATTTTCCCATACAACGTATTGACCACACCCTCCCCCTCTGCGTTGCCCAAGACCACCACTTCATCGCCAATTGCTGCATGCTTATCAACGTCTTCCATGATCTCGAAGCGATTATTTCCTCTTGGGTATTCCATACGGAAGAGATCCTCACCTTGCGCTATCGAGGGTTTACCACTGTTGATTACAGCGCCGTCAAGCGCCTTGAAATTCGCATCCTTGATCCCCGCCACAACATGCGCATTGGAAATCAAATAATCAGTGCCGCCTTGATGAGCAATAAAGCCGCTTCCTGCCCGATCTTTACCCGTAACGAACACAATGCTATCCCGGTATTTTTTAACCGCATCCCTGCCTCTCTGTTCCATTTCAGAAGAAAATGCAGGTGTCGGAGCTGCTACTGATAGCAACTGCCGAGCTTCGCCGCGCTCCGCTTCTTCGGAATGCTCCACATTCTTTGAGGGTGCGCTCTGTCGCCTCATGTTAACGGGGTGACCCTTCTCATCCACTCCATGGGCCCCTTGAGGATCGATTGGAAAATCGTAGGTGTCGCGCCGATCGGGCCATTGCCAGTAATTCAAGATCACGCAGTTCTGTCTGATGAGCCACATTCCGCCCGCCCCTTCCATCGTAGTAAACGTGCCACCCGAGTCTACTGTGCCTTGGGTAAAGCTTCCGTCCGGCTTAAAGATCATGACGTGATCCGCCGCACTTTGATCTGCATGCCAGGCTCCTGTCGTCAGCGAAGCCATTGCTTCCTTTTGGCTTTGTTGCCCGTGTGCCCAGGAGGGCCAGAGCAGCAGGAAAGCGAGCACCGCTACCACCACGACCGCATCGTTGGAAATCGCTCTTTTCATCAGAACTTTATAAGTTTGTCATCAGCTCAATTGGCAACCCCTCGGAATTTGTTATCGGAGAGCAACCAAATTTCTCCGCCGGATTCAATCGTTGCTGATCATTCATGGTTAGTTTGTCCCGGTATTGTTCGGCAACGTGGGATTAGTCAGCGTGGTTCCAGTGGCTGCCTCAGCAGAGGGTAGCAACGCGACCGGTTTCAAGGAGCGGGAGAGGGAGCCAAATTGCAAACTCTCCAGGAGCGACTTTCCGCTGTTCTCCGCGCAATGGGGCAACATCTCGTCAATCACCCTGCTAGCCATCTCGTTCTCGGCCTTTGCCAAGTAATAAAGAGCAATTGCTGTAGTCGCCTGACCAGTATACTCGTTGCTCTTTTTCATCGATTTCACCACATCATCCCATTTCTTCTCTCCTCTAAGCACCGACTGTGCTGTCAGGTACGGCCTCTTGTCTGTCCTCATGCTGGCTATCGCCATGATCGTTTTTTCCGCCGCCTCTGCATCCCCTCGGTTGATTGCGCCCAAGAGAAGCATGTTTTTACCGATTAGATTCTCAGGGCGTAGTTGGTCGAACCTGGCTGCCGCAATCTCCCCATTCTTCCAGTCCCCCATCATCGGGTAATAACTTGCCATTTCTCCAAGGAGGTCGGCAGGAGCGCTTCTAGGATCGATCTCACTCATCTCCTTCACTGTCTTTCCGACAAACTTCATCTTCATGCCGAGCAATTTTTCCTTCATCCCTTGGCGTTCATAAAATGACACAAGCGGCAGATAAATCGACGGGTCGCTTGTAAAGGAGAGGAGTTTTGCTTCTGCTTCCGCAAGCTTTCCTGATTTCTCCAGCGCCAGTGCTGCTTCTATTTCGCCCTTTGCCCCACTGATATCGCGGAAATGCTCGTAGGTTTTTTGAGAGAAGAACCTATCGATATCAGCGGAGCCCTCCAGATCCAAAAGCATCTTCTTGGCTGTCTTCTTATCCCCCTTCGAGCCAGCAAGGTAGGCCAACGAATTTTCATCCCACCATTTCTCGGGATCGTTGCCAGACAATCGTAGTGAATACCCTTTTTTTGCACGTCCGTAGTCAGTTGCACGTCCGTAGTCAGTATTGGGTATTTTAAAAAAATCAGCCCCATAGTAGCCCGCATCAGTGCTTAGCAAATAAGCATAGAGGATATCTCCCTTATCCCCCGGAAATCTGTCAGCCCACTCCTTGATAGCTTCCTCCAACTCCTTTGGTTTGCCATGCTCCCCGTATCCTTTGACATTTGGCAAAAGATAGTGGGCCATTGTCGTGTAAATTGGCACGTATTCCTTGGCCAGATCTGTCCCCTTGTTCATGTACCAATAGGTTTCATCCTTGGATTTTCCCTGCTCGCAACAAACTTTCAACCAATCGACGTAGTATTCCGGATCGTCCACTTTATCCATAGGCACGGACTTGAGCAATTCAGCGGCTTTATCCAAGTTGGTTTTTTCCGGCGCCCACTCTCCAGGATCCCGAAGTGGTCCCTCTTCCGGAGGAGGTAATTCATAACCCTGGTCCGAGTATTCCAGATACCAGTTCACTTCTGCTATCTTTGCTGTGAGAGAATCCGGATACGCCGCGCGCCATTTTTTGAGTGCCTTCAGGCGGTCAAGCCATACATTTTGAGGAAATCCATCGCCAAGTTTCAGTCCTCCGTAAAGGGCGGCTAACTCGGGAAATTGCTGCTCAATCGTGTAGCCTTTGCCTTTTATTTCCATTGCCAGTGACTCCAGCCCCCTAAAATCCCCTTTATCGAGTAATTCACCGGCGGCGAAATGGGTTCCCCAGCCATCCCATCCCGGCTCCGCCTTTGCGTCCATGATCAGGAGCAAACACACGACTGAGAGCAGGAACGTAGTTCGCGTGATTCCGATCGTCTTCATTGGGGGGATGATATTCGCTCAAGACACGGATTAGCTGGAAACCTCATGCTTTCCCATGCTTTTTCTGAAAAATCAGTCTGGCAAATCTGTTAAATCCAATCGCTGAGCGGAGATTCCTAGGGGCAGTCTCACGAACAAAAACAATTCTCCCGTAGCAACCGGTAACAGCTATCCGGGCCAGAAACCAAGCAGCGAAGAATCCCACCCACCAGGTTGCGAGAAATCCGACTTCGGAGACAAAGATGCGAACCGGAAATCCAAAATTGGCGTACTTGAACTGATCAAACTTTAGTTTGGTGAAATACTCATGAGAAATCGAATAGGTGATCTGATCATGTAGAACCCCGTAAACTCCTCCAACCATTGCACCGAGAACTGTGATCCATAGCATGCGAGGCAAAAGCCGCCATGGGAACCTCGGGTAGAACAGATTCACAAAATTTTACCCTCTACCCCGCTTGCACAAAGCGAACAAGCCCAGCGTTCCCGTAACCAGGGCCAGCGTGACTGCCAACAC
>DKEN01000026.1 GCA_002452515.1 Spartobacteria bacterium UBA6821
AGGGATGAAACTTGAAAGCTGAAAGTTGAAAGAGATCAGGCATGAAAATCCTCTGGATTACTCCTCTCCCTAATTCAGCTTTCATCCTTCATCTTTCGCACCGTCACCGACACCCATTCGGTCTGGGGCAGGATAAATTTCCGGATCGTGAGTTCGATCCACCCTAGGGAAAATTCCTGCAAAAGGATTTCTGAGAGTTCATCGGCCAATGTTTCGATCAGTTTGCGTGGGTATTCGGAGACGATCTCGCTCACACGGAGATGCACGGCGGCATAATCGACCGTCAAACTCAAGTCATCCTTGAGCACCTCCGGCTGGACTGACGCTGCGAAGCGGAGATCGATGAGCAGACGCTGCGGCGCAGCCCTCTCCTCCTCGGGAACACCGACATGTGCCATCACCTCCAGTCCCTGAATCCCGATCACGCGTTCTGATTTCACAGGATAAACTTGATGTCACGAATCGTGCGTTCGCCGAATTGCTCGCGCAACTTGCGGATGATCTCCGGCTTCCAGACACGATCCAGCTCATAACGCACGCTTGGCTGCATCACGCGGATCTGCAGCGTGCCGTTCACAAGACGCTCGGGTTGGGAATGCTGGGCAATGAAATCGCCGACGATGCCACTCCAGGCCGCCAGGATGTCTGATTCCTTGATGCGCGTTGCAATCCCAAGCTTGGGCAAGAGCTTGGCAAGGACATCGCCGAGCGACATGGCCCGATCAGGACGGGGCTCGGCAGGTAATCCACGCCACTCTTCGAGCAATTTCTCGGCAGGCGTTTTCTTTTTATGAAAACGCCCAGATTTAGCACGATCAGAACTCTCCTGAGAGAGGGTCTTTGCCGACGGTGTCTTTTCTTCCGTCAGAGGAGGAGTGCCCGTTATGAGCGCCTTCTTTTAGGCGTCGCTTCCGATTGCCTCGACAGGGCAGCCTTCCATGGCTTCCTTGCAGAGAGCTTCCTCTTCAGGAGTCTCGGGCTGCTTGAAGACATAGGAGTGACCACCATCGTCGTTGCGCGTGAAGTTGGCAGGAGCCGTTTCGCGACACAGGTCGCAGTCAATGCACTGGTCGTCGCAGTAAAAGGCACCAGCGACATTCTCGGGATATTTGTTGGATACATCAGCCATGATGGAGGAAGGTTAAGATCACCACTTCTGATTGCAACGGTTTTTTCACTGCATTGCTAAAATTCATCTTCCGGTCAAAATGAAACCATGAGTTCAGAGCAGAGTCTTGAGTCCAAAGAGTCACAGCTTCGAGCGCTACTTCGCGCCCGGGCACCGCTGCTTATCGCCTACTCAGGGGGTGTCGATAGCACCCTGCTGCTTGCCATTGCGCATGAAACCCTGGGCGCGGAATGTGCGGGTGTCATTGCCGACTCCCCCAGCCTTCCACGAGCCTCCTTGGACGAAGCCATGAGAATCTCGGGAGCGCGAAATATCCCCGTCGAGGTCGTTGCCACGACGGAACTCGAGGATCCCCGGTACGCCGAGAATCCCCCCAACCGTTGCTACTTCTGCAAAGCCGAGCTCTTCACCCGCATGGAGGAAATCGCCAAGGACAAAGGTTTCACGACGATTGCCTACGGGGAAAATGCCGATGATCCCGCGAATCTTCGACCCGGTTCGCAGGCGGCGGCAGAGTTTTCTGTCATCGCTCCGCTCAAAGAGGCTGGACTGACCAAATCGGATGTCCGGGAACTCTCCCGCAAAATGAATCTGCCGACTGCCGATGCCCCTGCGCAACCCTGTCTTAGTTCGCGCATTCCCCACGGCACGAGGGTCACACGCGATGCCCTCGATTTTGTCGAGCGCGGCGAAGCCATCGTTCGCCAGTTTGGGTTCCGCACTTTCCGCGTCCGTTACCTGCCTCCCGATCAATCGCCCCTCTCCCGTCCGGGAGCAAAGGTGCAAATCTCCATCGAGGAGATGAATCGTATTGACCCGGTTCGTCAGACTCTTGTCGCGGCGCTCTCAGCTAGTGGCTTTGGCCGGGTTGAAATCGATCCCGAGGGACTGCAGAGATAAAGATCGATCTTCAGCCGTTGAGAAAGGTCGTCTCGTGAATCCAGAGTTCCGGGCCGAATTCGACGGTTAGTTTTTCCTTAAGAACAGTCACGGATTCCTCCTGTGCATCAGGTGCGATGATCGCTACCATCGTCGATCCTGAGCCACTCATGAAGGCCGACTCCACGCCCAGTTGAGTCCGCAACCAGCTCTTCATCACAGGCAGCAAAAGGTATTTTTCAAAGACCGGGGGCTCAAGATCGTTGACGAGTTTGATTCCTTCGAGTGATTGCACGATCTCGGCATGAGTCTCCGAAGCCTGCTGCATCTCGGCATACCGTTTGTAAGCCCACGGCGTCGGCACGGGAAACGGAGGCTTGATCAGCAGCAGTCTTCGATGCGGAAGTGCGTCCGTTGATTCCAGAATCTCTCCTCTCCCCCGGCACCAGGCTGGCCCCTTTTCCAAAAAAAACGGGACATCCGAACCTAGCTGGGCGGCCAGTTGATGGAGTTCTTCGGAGACCAGGGGATCGTCAAAAAGCTCATTGAGTCCGCGCAACACAGCTGCGGCATCGCTGCTTCCCCCTCCAAGACCAGCACCATGCGGAACGCGCTTCATCAATGAAATTGCAATACCATGCTCGATGCCCGTCGCGGCAAGAAAGACCTCCGCCGCCTTCACGCAGAGATTTTCCGAATCTGTTGGAAGCTCGGGATCATTGCAGGTAAAACGAATACCCGTCCCACTGCCGTGCGCCACCTCGACCTCATCGGCTAGGGCCAGCGGCACCATGAGCGTCTCCACTTCATGAAAACCATCGGGACGTTTCCCAAGAATGCGGAGAGAAAGATTGATCTTGGCCGGAGCGGCGAGTGAGATGAGTTCAGTCACTTTTTAATTTTTATCATCGTGTGAAACTCCCGTCCCGACCCCAAGACAAAATCATCATTGCCCTCGATGTTCCTGACACCGACGGAGCCCTCCGCTTGCTCGATTCTCTAGGGGAAGCCCCCACTCTCTGCAAAATCGGCTTGGAGCTTTTCACCGCCGAGGGGCCTTCGGTCGTGAAAGCCGTTCAGTCCCGGGGTAGCGCTGTCTTCCTTGATCTCAAGTTTCACGATATCCCGAATACCGTCGCCCATGCCGTGAACTCCGCTGCAGCACTTGGCGTGGCCATGACCACACTCCATGCCTGCGGTGGTCCGGTCATGCTGGAAGCTGCTGCCAAGGCAGCCGAGGCTTCCGGCAATAAGGATCTTCTCCTTCTCGCGGTCACCGTCCTCACCAGCATGGATGCGGCGCAACTCTCCGCCACTGGTATCACAATCGATCCGGAAGCCCAGGTCCTACGACTGGCGGGACTCGCCGCTGAAGCCGGTATCGGCGGCATCGTTTGCAGTCCCCTTGAGATCAGCACGGTGAGAGCAACCTTCGGGAAAAAACTCCGTCTGGTCACCCCCGGCGTGCGCCCTGTCTGGGCGAGCGCAGGAGATCAGAAGCGCGTCATGACCCCAGCCGAGGCTGTCAGGGCAGGCTCCGACTGGCTGGTAATCGGGCGTCCGATCACGGAGGCAGCCGATCCGAAGGCAGCATATGAGAGCGTCGTTGCGGAGATTCCGGAAGGGTAAAAATCATAGCCATAAGGAAAAACAGAGAGTTATCGCGCTGAGGCGCAGGGACGCGGAGAGAATCGTGGAAAGAGATGGGTAAGGCTGTCCCAGCTCATCCGGCTTCTGGCCTTTTTCACCTTCCATTCCTTCTTTCTCTGCGCCTCTGCGTCCCTGCGCGAGAATCATGCTCCTTTCACCCTCTTGTGCTTTCTTGTGGCCATATCTATTCCTAAAATCCCGTAATGCCCAGTAGTTCTCCCGATCCGCTTACTGCCCTTCTCAAGCAGACCTTCGGCTTCGACACATTCCGCCCGCTCCAGCGGGAGATCGTGGAAGAAATCCTGGCGGGCCGGGATGCCTTTGCGCTCCTGCCGACAGGGGGTGGAAAATCCCTCTGTTTCCAGCTCCCGGCCCNNCCGGGACTGACAGTCGTCGTTTCGCCCCTCATCGCCCTGATGAAGGATCAGGTCGATTCCCTCCATGCGGCGGGTGTGGCGGCAACTTACCTGAATTCCTCGCTCAGCAGTGCGGAGTCAACCGCCCGGCTCCGAGGCCTTCATGCAGGCCAGTATAAGCTGCTCTACCTTGCCCCGGAGCGGCTGATGCTCTCGGGCGTCCTAGAGGATCTGCAACGCTGGGGCGTCAGNNCGGCCTGAATACAGACAGATCGCAGCGCTGCGCAACCTCTTCCCAAAGGCCCCACTCCTCGCCCTGACCGCCACGGCGACACCCCGTGTCCGGGAGGACATCGTGACTCAACTCAGCCTTGAGAAGGGCCGCCGTTTTGTGGCCAGTTTCAACCGCCCAAACCTCACTTACCGGGTCGTGGCGAAGGAGAAGGCTTACGATAAAGTCCTCCGCTTCATCCAAGCCCGCCGCACCGAGGCCGGCATTATCTACTGCCAGAGCCGCAAGGGAGCCGAAGAGCTGGCCCGCAAACTCGCCACCGACGGCCTCCCCGCCCGCCCCTACCACGCCGGCCTCTCCCCCGCCGAACGGGCGCAGAATCAGGAACTCTTTCTGCGGGATGAGACCAAGGTGATCTGCGCCACCATTGCCTTCG
>DKEN01000012.1:0-7484 GCA_002452515.1 Spartobacteria bacterium UBA6821
TTGACTTCGACACGCTCGGCGAGGAAAAACCAGAGTTCAAGAATACGGTCACCCTGCGCGAACGTGATTCCATGCAGCAGCGCCGCATTCCGATTGCCGAGCTCCTGCCGTTCCTACTCAGTCAGATTCTTTGATCCGCCGATTTTTTAAGCCTGGTCTTTGACCTCCGATTGGATTTCTCCTTCGGCCAACTGAGTTCGGAGCAGATCACCCGTCCTAGCTTGCTGAGAAGATGTGAGAACCTTACCCTGCGCATCACGAGTGATGCTGAAACCCCTTTTTAGCGTCGCTTCGGGACTGAGTGCGGAAAGTGTTGCCTCGATACGACTCCAGCGTCCCTTGTCGCGTTCCAGTCGATGAAGACTCGTGCGTTCCAGTTGATTCCAAAACCGATCCAACGACTGCCGCGTCGCAGCAAGAAGCTGACCGGGATGGGCTGCTGCAAGATGGGCCGCCGTGGTGGCGATGCGTGAGGCTGTCTGTTCGACTCTGCGCTCCAGGACAATCAAGAGAGTCTCCTCCATCCTGTCTCCGGTCTGACGCGCCTCATCAAGACGGCGCAATGGTTCACGAAAGAGAGCGGAAGCGCTCAGGCGATCCTCCTGTGCCCGATAACGCTCAAGGAAAGCGACTGCCTCTCGTCCGATTCTGGCCACGAGTGAATGGCCTCTCTCCAGCAACTCCCCTCCATCCACAGCCAGCAATTCCGCCGCAGCGCTCGGAGTGGGGGCACGCAGATCGGAGACAAAATCAGCGATCGAAAAATCGATCTCATGCCCCACCGCACTCACCACGGGAATGGCCGAAGAAACAATCGCGCGGGCAACAATCTCTTCATTGAATTCCCAAAGATCCTCCAGACTTCCACCGCCACGCGTCACCACAATCACATCCACGGAACCGATTGCCTCAGATCCTAACGACAATTCCTTGATGGCTGAGGCAATCTCAGCGGCAGCCCCCTTCCCCTGCACACGGACGGGGCTGATCACCACCTGGAGTCCGGGATGGCGGCGATGAAGCACCTGCAGAAAATCACGAATCGCCGCCCCGGTGGGTGAAGTCACCACACCGATCCTGCGGGGAAAGCGAGGAAGCGGGCGCTTGCGCTCCTGATCAAAAAGTCCTTCAGCGGCAAGCCGTCGCTTGAGTTCCTCGAAGCGGGCCTGAAGTAGCCCCTCGCCCTTGGGCTGCACAAGCCGAACCATCAGCTGATATTGCCCCCTCGGCTGATAGACGCTGATCTGGCCATGAAGTTGCACCTGGAGTCCGTCACGAAGCGACGCCGCGATTTTCCCTACCGCGGTGCGAGCAAAGAGGACGCACGAGAGTTGTGCCGTCTCATCTTTGAGCGTGAAGTAGCAGTGCCCGGAGGCCTGGCGGCGGAGATTGGAAATTTCCCCCTCGACCCAAACCAGACCGATTCCTTCCTCCAGAAGATCGGTGATGCGATGCGTCAATTCGCCAACACTCAAGACCGTGTTTGTGACCTCCATCGGCACCTCGATCACGGACTCATCGGCCAGTTTTTCCGGCAGAGAGGGCTTTGCCGAAAAAGAGAGTGCCGGTGATTTTGGCGTTGCTGGTTTGGAGGGCTTTTCTGCCCCTACACTCTTTTGAACCAATTTCGGCAGCAGCATCCCCATGTCGAACCCAAGCTGTGTCTCATCATCCTTGGAGGTGCGACGTGCCATTTGCGGAAGCGCTGATTTAGGCAAGCTGCTCACGCAGACCCGAGAGGAGCCTTGTGAGACGTTTGGGAATATCCAACTCCTCAAGCAGTTCCTGCCTCACGGCAGGATCCACGATAAGGGTTGAAGCAACGAGATCCGTGATCACCCCTACATTGGTGATCTGACTGAGATAGGATTCAAATTGCGCGGGCAACTCGATTCCCTGCTCCTTGAAACGCGAGCAAAGGGCATGGAGTTGCGTGAGTTGAAGCGCCGTCTCCGGCGACTCCTCCTCGTCGGCCTGCAACCCTCCAAGGCTTGGCAGGGGCTCAATCCTGGCGATGCGATAAGGCTCCCGCTGTTCCCATTCGGTGAAACGCACGCGACTGACTCCCTGCAAGATCAGATTGGAAGTGCCGTCGGAGTTGCGGATACAAGCCCTGACAAGTCCCGCACCTGCCACTGGCTCCGTCAACTCCTCCGCTTGATCGCGGGGCATGGCCACCGCCAGCATGCGGCCATTATTCAGCGCATCCTCCAGCATTGCCTGATACCGCGGTTCAAAAATAAAGAGCGGGAGCAGGGCATTGGGAAAAAGCGTCACCCCTGGAAGTACCATCACCGGCAGTCTGCCCGGCAGTTCCTGAATGTTTTCCTCATGCACGAATCGGAGACTACCCGTTGGGACTCACTTCATAAATCCAAAATCATCTCTATTTACCACGGAAGCGCTTTCCTGCACTCCACGACACTTTCTGGTGGACGACTGATCCGAGAAATTGCATCCTTCTTAGCTCATCTCATCGCTTGAGGTTGAAAAATAACGGGTAGGTACCGAAGTGGCCAAACGGGGCGGACTGTAAATCCGCTGGCTTACGCCTTCAATGGTTCGAATCCATTCCTGCCCAGTTCTTTCTGCGAAGCGGAAACCTAATGAGAGGGGTTGATCACGACCTCGGCTGGCTCCAGTCCTTCCGATTTCACCCGAAGCGTGATCGGGGCATCAGCGTCCTTTTTTGCCCGGACGATGGCCAGAGCCAGTCCGTTGAAGGCTTTCCGCTCGGGGGAAGAGAATGTGGTGTGATCCGTGGCATCGCCATTATCGGTCGCCACAATTTCTCCGGGACCTGAAATCGAGAAACTAAGCTGCGGATGAGATCTCGGCACCGGATTGCCCTCTTTGTCCTCCACCGTGGCGGTCACGAAGGAGAGATCCTGGCCATCGGCGTGAATCGCATTCCTGTCTGCAGAAAGCACCAGCTTGGCAGCATCTCCAGCGGTTTTGATCGTCTCGGTTGCCCATTCTTTCCCATTCTTATAGGCCACCACCTTCAGTTCGCCGGGCTGATAGATCACCTCATCCCAACGAATGCGGTAGTCGCCAGCCACCATTTTCTTTCGCCCCAGGGATTTGCCGTTGAGGAAGAGTTCCGCTTCATCGCCGGAGGTATAGACATGAACAGGCGTGACCTGCCCCACGCGATCCGGCCAGTTCCAATGAGGCAGGATATGCACCATGGGAAAGTCAGGACGCCAACGGGACTGATAGAGGTAGAAGCGGTCTTTCTTGAATCCGGCCAGATCGACAATGCCGAAATAGGAACTGCGTGATGGCACTTTGATTTTCCCCACCGCCTTCAGCTCCGCCTCGGCCTTGGCTTTCTCTTCAGGGGTGTGATAATTGAGTAGGTTGGTGGTGTCGTTGTTGTAGGGGGTCGGTTCGCCCAAGTAGTCAAACCCTGTCCAGACAAACTCTCCCGCCACGAACGGATTCTGATCCTGTCCATTGAACTCATCCATGGGTCGGGTCGCCCACGAGGAAGCGTAGAGGTCATAGGAACTCATCTGAAAATCGGATTTTCCCTCTGACTTGGACTCCGCGACGGGCTGGAAAGTGGGCTTGGGAGGAATCGGCTTGCCGGCGGCCTGAGCCTTCTTCACGTCCCGGTCATAGCGCTGTTCCAGCTGCTCGGGCGTGTCGAAAAAGTACTCGCCACGGGAACTTAGTGTGGAGGCGGTTTCACTCCCAAAAATGGGCTGGGAGGGGTTGGCCTTGCGCCACTTCTGATATTCCCACGGCTTGTAGTTGTAACCGAAAACATCGACCCCCGTTTGGAAACCGTTATATCCACCATTGATATCGCTTACGGCGATGGTGGTCGGACGGGTGGGATCCTCCTCATGGACGAGCTGTGACAGCGCTTTTGCCATGGCGATTCCCTCGGGCTTGCTCTGCTCCCGGATCTCATTACCGATACTCCAGAGAATCACGCTCGGGTGATTGCGGTCGCGCCTCACTTCGGCACGCAGATCGGCCTCCGACCAATCGGTAAAGAGCAGATTATAGCCATTGGGCTTCTTTTGCAGTTTCCAACAATCGAACGACTCATCCATCACGAGAATCCCCATCCGGTCACAGAGATCGAGCAACTCCGGTGCCGGTGGGTTATGAGAGGTACGGATGGCATTCACTCCCATTTCCTTGAGAATCTCGATTTGGCGCTCAAGTGCCCGCGTGTTGATTGCAGAACCTAGTGCGCCCAGATCATGATGCATACAGACACCTTGAAGCGGCACCCTCTTCCCATTGAGATGAAATCCATCCCCAACCGTGAACTCAATCGAACGGATACCGAAGGTTGTCCTAGTGACATCGACAGCTTTTGAACCCTGCGTGATCGTGGTGACAGCGGCATAGAGATTGGGATGCTCCAGATCCCAGAGTTTGGGAGAGACCACGGTGGTCGCATATTTAACCTCCCTACTCTGCCCTGCGGGTATCTTGACCGTGGCGGGTCGGCGGGCGAGGGCTGCTTCCCCAGATTTTCCATCGGCATCAAGAGGAACAATACTAGTCGAGACACTGACCTCGGCCTCTTGCGCGGAGTCATTCTTTACGAGGGTACTCACGTAGACCTCTGCTGAATTCGTCCTGATCGAGGGCGTGGTGACCGTCGTGCCCCAGTGGGCGACATGGATTGGCGAGGTTGTGGTGAGCCAGACATTTCGGTAAATGCCACCGCCCGGATACCAGCGGGAAGAGTTGGGAGGATTATCGAGGCGGATGGCCAGTGTGTTCTCTCCTCCGAATTTCAAAAAGGGAGTCAGATCAACCCTCCAAGAGGCATAGCCGTAGGGCCAGCCTCCGACGAATTTCCCATTGCACCAGACCGTCGCGTAGGACATGGCCCCGTCAACCTCAAGGGCCACGCTCTTTCCCTGATCAGAGGAAGGCAGTTCAAACGACTTGCGATACCAAGCTACGCCGGACCAAGGTAATTTACCCGTCTCGCCGGGAAGTGCCTGATCAAAAGGACCCTCAATCCCCCAGTCATGTGGAAGCGTCAGCGAGCGCCAACTCTTGTCATCGAATCCGGGCTGCACATAGGCAATCCCCTCACCCGGAGGGGTGCCGGTGGCAGGAGCGACAGCCTGCTTGCGAAACTCATTTCCGTTGGGTAGCAACCATGGCTTAAGTTTGTCATAGGAGAGCGCTCCTTTCGCATCCGGGGAATCCCCTTTTTGAAAACGCCAACCCTCATTGAAAAGGGCACGCGTTCTGGGGGAATCCTCTGAGGCACCCGGAGTTTGGTTTTGCTGTGCTGAAAGTGCAGGCAGCAGGGCAAGTGTTGCCAGGATCAGCAGGTGGGGGAATGTAGGAAATGTCATCGTGTTCTGGAGGGGTGGTGATTGGGGGAGTAAAAATCAACAGCTTCGAACCCGAAGCGTTACGGCACATTACGGGAACCGGAAGAATCCTGACCACTCATTTTTGCTGCCCGAGATATCCAGGGGGATTAGCCCAATCGATGCCGATTAACTCCTGTCGGATAATTTTCAAGGCTTACGGAAAAAGAGTGCCTTTACGAGTACAAGCAAGAGCACTACTCCAACGAAGAATACGCCAATTACGATAAGTATGCTGCGGAACGCAGCATCAATCAGAGTGCCCACACGTGTGTCGATCTGACTCGTCAACTCAGAAGCCTGCAATCCACCTGAGACATTGTTGGAGAGGAGTTGGTTAATCCCTGAAATACTCGCATCAAGATGGGTAAGGGCCTGGTTTGCCTGCTGAAGCGCAAAGACAGGGTCGATCGTTTTTGTGCCGCTACCTAGTGTCTGCACTGTTGCATTCAAGGTAGTGGCCAGTGAATCCGCACTTTTCAGAGTTGCTCCAAGCTGGGGCAGCAACTCATTCAGAGACCCCTCATTGCGATCCAACCCCTCCTGCAAAACAGCTGGAAGTCCCTTCACGGCTTCGGTGATCGTTTCAGGTCGGACTGCCGCAAGGGGAAATGCCTGTCCGACTTGCGCTATCGTCAGATCACCTTGTTGGGCAAGTATCTCAGGCGTGTGATCCAGGGTGAACATAAGCCTTTCCCCGGAGAGGAGTGATTTGTCCACTCTTCTGAGAAGCCCCCTAATGGCACCCAGAATTCCCCAGGCGCGGTGCCCGTCATCGAATGAGTCGAGATGCACCCCGTCAAGATTCCGCAAGCGGATGAAATATATTTCGTGAAAGCGTGGGTTGGAATGCTCCCAGTTGATCAGTAGCTGCCGGAGATCGACCTGTTGCTTTTCGGTAAGTATTTCAGCTGCAATGGCCCAGATTTTTACATCCATCTCGCTGTAGACCTTGGCAAGCGGCTCTGCCTTGCTGCCAAAAACTTTGGGAATCCAGTAGTTGTTCACGGCCCATTTGCCGGCAGAAATGAAGACCAGCATGTCCAGCAGGTTCATCCTGGGATCCCGGGCAGAGGCAATACTCATCGACGCGGAGGTGCAGCGCACTTTCCAATATTCAGCCGCCACGCGCTTTGCAGGATCACTCTCGTTGATCACATACTCATCCATCACCTCCCCGACCGATGCCATGTACTCATCGGAAAAATCCATGACGAGTCGCTGAAAATGTTCCAGAGAGTGCCGATCCTCATCGGGTTGCGGTTGCATCGCTTGCGTCGTCTTCGCACTGCTTTCACCAGCGGGCACAGGGGTTGCCCCTTGTGATGGAAGTGCACCGCACAGAGAGGCAAGGATCGACAGAGAGACGATGAGTTGATGCAGCAAACTATGTTTCAATGGGTGCTTGTTGGTAAAAATTCGAGGGAGTTTCCCGGATTACTTCATCTCCAGCCGCTGGAGAGGCTCGGGAGAAACGATGGTCGCTCCCGTAAAGGGGAAATCCAGATTAATGATGGTGAAAAAGGTCATGCTGATCACCCCGGTCAGGAGCATGGTCATCACGGCCTGAGCCTTGAAATTATGCGCCCCGAAGAGAAAAGAAAACCCGATCGTCGCCGTGGCTCCCACTAACAAGACACACCAGAGCACAGGCAGGAGCCCCGAGGAGGAGTCGTCAATCCGCGAAGCCCTCAAGCCGGTCATGCTGGAAAAATTCTCCAGAGACTCTTGCAGAAACGAACCCTCCGTGGGATCGGTGGTTCTGTAATGCATATAGGTGTAACCGATTTGTTCAAGCAGGTCGGTACTTTGAGGATTCGATTCCCCCACCTCCATGGTCTTCCACTCGCCGCTCACCAAGGAATCCCGGTAGTCGGCGAGAAGATGCTGTAATTTATCCCTCATGGATTCGGGAAATGACTTTGAGGCGAAATAGAGATTTCCGAGATAACGGGCCTCCTGCACAAGATTGGTCTGTGTAGTTGAAAATTCCTGCCAGGTGGTGGAAACCACGAAGGCGAGAAAGATCCCATAGACTGTTCCGAGCGTGCTGAAAAAGGGCCCAGTGACATCATGACTCTGATTCAAAAAATGAGATGGGATAATTTTTCTCGATATCCAGAG
>DKEN01000012.1:7509-14708 GCA_002452515.1 Spartobacteria bacterium UBA6821
TATGGATCTCTGGCTTCCACCTCATGACTTCCGGGTGCGTTCTCTTGGAAAGCTCGCTTACGGAATTGCTTCCACGCCACTCGGAAACTGCCTGGCGCTGGCCAATGAAACCCACCTTCTCTCCCTGAGATTCGTGGAAAATCACCTTGAAGGACTGGCGAAACTGCGGGTGGATTGGCCCAAGGTGACGATGCTTCCCTCGTCACACGCCGCTCACTTCATCACCCAAGCTTTTGCTTCGCCCGAAATGATTTCCGTCATGGCCATAGGAACTCCTTTTCAGCTCACCATTTGGGAATTCCTTCGCTCGATTCCTTCAGGCTCCACCATGACTTATGCCGAAGTCGCCAGCGCCATTCGCCACCCTAGGGCAGCCAGGGCGGTGGGTCAGGCTGTCGGAGCCAATGATATAGCTGTGGTGATTCCGTGCCATCGAGTGGTTTCAAAAGTGAAGCTCACCGGTTATCGATGGGGTCTTGAACGTAAACGACTTCTGCTTGCCAGGGAACTCTCGGATCATTCGCTGTTGGGCTAAGGAACCCCTAAAAGCCGAGTCGGAAAAGGGATGCTGTAAAAAGTTGTCTTTAATTCTTTCACCTTACGGGCTATTTATGGATAGTTCCCTCTTCATTCTTTTGAAATCATCTCCCGTCACCACTTAAAATCATGTTTATTTACGGAAAGACAGCCGCCAACGCGATCTCTGTCATGAGTTATCTGGCAGCAGATCCTACCAAACGCTCCGGTTCTGGGGAAATCGCCGAATCCCGAGGGATCTCGCGAGCCTTGACCGCAAAACTGCTCACCCAGCTTGCCTCCGCGGGACTGGTCAACGGGCAGCCGGGACCAGGTGGTGGTTACACGCTTGCAAAGCCAGCAGATAAAATCTGCCTGTTCGATATCGTCTCTCTTTTTGAACAGACCTCCACCAATAGTAACTGCCCTTTCGGTGAACATTGGTGCGGCGTCGGCGACCCCTGTCCGCTGCATGACACCATCACCGGAATGATCGCTTCCAATAAGTGCTTTATTGAAAAGACAACGTTGGCGGTTTTTTCAGCGCCTCCGGCAAAAAAATAGTCCGAAGCAAGCTAGATCTTATCTGTATCTTTCAGAAAATTCCGCAGATCTTCGGGAAGTTCCGAGGTCCACTGGTGAGAGACCCCGTCCAGATTCAGGCTTAGCAGGCAGGAATGGAGCGCATGACGCGGGAGCCAGAGTCGCTCTTCCAGTTCAGCCGACCAGCCGGTGTTGATGAACTCCAGATAGCACTCCTCCCCAGCGGGAGGGTTGCCGTAGATTTTATCGCCAACCACAGGATGGCCTGAGTGGGAAAGGTGAACCCGGATCTGATGGGTGCGGCCCGTTCTGGGCCAGCAACGCACCACGCTCAGTGGCCCGTGAAACTTGTGCATGAGTCGCTGCTCAATGCGAAAATCAGTGCGTGCCGTCACACCTCGTGGATGCACACCCCGCTTGAGCCAGATGCGGGAGTCCTGCACTTCGCCAAGACGCAGGATGGGCTCCCTGACGCTCCACTGCTCCAGTTCCGGCCAGCCAGTGACGACAGCCAGATACTCCTTGCCAATTTCCCCTCTCTCCATGGCCATGGCACAGGCCCTCGCGGCACGGGGATGCTTGGCAACCAGAACGATCCCGCTCGTTTCACGATCCAGACGGTTGATGAGCGAGACCTGACCACCACTGGCTATCTCATAGGCAAGAAGTTCCTTCAGATGATCCCAGAGGGTGACCGGGCCACCCGGCTTGCTCGGGTGGACAAGAAGGAATGGCGGCTTTTCAATGGCGAGAAGATCGGGCGTTTCTCCCAAAATGGTGAAGGGAATTTGTTCCAGCATCCGTAGTTCACCAGTTGTGAACGCCATCAGCCCTCCCGTCAAAGCCTCAACAGACACGATTTCATCAGCGTTTCCTTAAAGTTTGCTTCCCGCAGCACTACTTGAGTCAGTATGGTTGCACCCGTCCAATGCCGTGTCCGCCACTGCTCCCCCCAACCATCCGGACGATGAATGGGCAGATCATGTTGGAACATGGAGCTTTGGAAAAACCGATCATCGAAACATAGAGAATTTCATGGAACATCAGCGCACCCTCGCCAAAAGCGTCAGTCTTACAGGCGGTGCCTTGCACAATGGCGGCAATGTCACCCTCACCCTCCATCCCGCTCCTGTTGGCCACGGCTACAAGTTTCGTCGGATCGATCTGCCGGATGAGCCGATTGTGGACGCGCTGGCCGACCATGTGAAGACTGTTGAGCGCGCAACCACGCTCGTTCAGGGAAACGCCAAGATTCAAACCGTCGAGCATATCCTTTCAGCACTCGCCGGCCTTGGTGTGGACAATGCCCTTATCGACATGGATGCCAACGAACCCCCGATCGGTGACGGCAGCGCCGCCCCCTATGTCGCGTTGATCCGAGAGGCAGGCATTGTGGATCAGGATGCAGGCCGAACACTTTTGGAAATCGATGAACCGATTCACATCGAGACCCCCGGGGGATCCATCATGTCGATCTTCCCCCACAACGGACTGCGCATTTCCTGCACACAGGCCGGTTCCGACGGGCGATTCACCCAGTATCTCTCACTCGAGATCACTCCCGAGGTTTATGCCCGCGACATCGCCCCGGCGCGTACCTTTGTCCACTACGAGGACGTGAAGGATCTCATGGAAAAGGGACTCATCAAGGGAGGGAGTCTGGAAAACGCTCTGGTGATCCGCGGAGATTCCGTGCTGAGCAAGGAACCGCTGCGATTCACCGATGAATTCGTCCGTCACAAGATTCTCGATATCATCGGCGATCTGGCGCTGGCCGGGCGTCCCCTTCGCGGACACATCGTCGCCGTCAAACCGGGCCATGGTCCCAATACCGAACTGGCGCGCGCGATCGCAAAACGCTACCGCGATCTTGTGGCGACAGCCCCTCGCCCCTTCACCTCCTCGGCTCCCGTCATGGACATCAATGAGATCATGAGCGTGTTGCCGCATCGTTATCCCTTCCTGATGGTCGATCGGATGGTGGAGTTTGACGGAGAAACCAAAGCCGTCGGCGTCAAGAGCGTCTCAATCAATGAACCGTATTTTCAGGGTCACTTCCCGGGACATCCCGTGATGCCGGGTGTCCTACAGGTCGAGGCAATGGCCCAGGTAGCCTCGATTGTCATGATGCGCAAAACCGAGAACTCGGGAAAAATCGGCTACTTTATGAGTGCCGATGAGGTGAAATTCCGCAAGCCCGTCTTCCCCGGTGACACCCTCTTCATCCATGTCGACATGATCAGCGCCAAACGACGCCTCGGCAAAGCCGCCTGCAAATGCCTCGTCAACGGTGAGGTCGTCAGCGAAGGCATCCTGCTCTTCGGTATCGTCGACAAATAAGCCACTATGCCCGCGATTCATCCCACAGCCGTCGTTGATCCAACGGCCGTCATCGGTCCGTCGACAACAATCGGTCCCTATAGCGTCATCGGCGCAGGAGTGACTCTTGGAGAGGGATGCCGGGTGCACAATCATGTCTCCATTGCCGGCCCAACGCATATCGGCGATGGGAATGAATTTTATCCCTTCTGCTCGATCGGCCAGCGTTCCCAGGATTTGAAATACAAGGAGGAACCGACCTATCTGGAAATCGGCAATCACAATACCTTCCGGGAATTTGTGACGGTCAACCGAGGCACGGCTCCCGAATCGGTCACACGAATCGGCTGCCACGGCACCTTCCTCGCCTACGCCCATGTTGCCCATGACTGCACCGTTGGCAGCCATGTCATTTTCTCCAACAACGGAACCCTCGCGGGACATGTAACCGTCGGGGATCATGCCGTGATTGGAGGTCTGAGTGGGGTCCACCAGTTCTGCCGCATCGGGGATCATGCGATCATCGGGGGTTGCACGAAGATCGTCCAGGATGTCCCTCCCTTCCTCATCGCCGACGGGAATCCCGCCGAAGTACGCGGGGTCAACATGATCGGACTGGAACGCCGGGGATTCAGCTCCGAATCCATCCGTGAACTCCGCGAGGCTTATAAAATCATCTACCGCAGCAACAAGAACACCGCGCAGGCGCTGGAACAGCTCCGCGAGGAGTTTCCAAAATCCGATACTGTCGGCGCTCTCGTCACCTTCATCACGTCGAGTGACCGGGGAATTGTCCGGTAGGGAAAAGATCGGTTGCAGGCAGCCGGGTTTTTGGCTACCCATGAACCGTGATAGTTAATCTCATTAACTAAACTTTCGGAACCCTCTCACCCCTCCCTGCCATGCCCATCCCCATTGCCGAACAGATCGCCGCTCGCAGCTTTCCCCCCTTCAGTTTGGAACGGCTGCTCACCGTTACTTTTGCCCCGAATGCTGGCCAACGGGTTGCCCTCCTGATTGATCTGGCAGATCCCTCGGAAATCAAGGATTTCAACTTTTTGAAAATTCCAGCCCTCACGATCCAGCGGCATGCCATCGAATCGTTTTACAAACCTCTGCAGGAAGGGCTTCTTTCCAAGATGGGTCTCCGTGGTGGCGAAATTTTTGCCTATAAGCTGACAGGAGGCAGCAATCTCGATCTGCCCGACGAGGCATTTGATCCGACTGGGAAACAATTCTCACTCTCCAAGGATGTTTATCCCAATTATGACATCATTCTCTGCATCTCGACTTTCTCGGCCACGGCACCGTTGACAGCCTTCGCCAAGCAGTACGGATTTCGTGGAGCGACGCTTCACGGAGTCAACGAGATCATCCTCGGAAGCGGGCTTGCCGTGGATTACGATGAAGTCAGTGTCGAAGCGGAGAAACTCCGACTGGGCGTGACCAAGGCGGATTGGGTGGAAATCGATTTTGGATGCGAAGGTCGCGACTATACCCTCCGATTGCTACTCAACGGCCAGGAGGCACAGAAAAGCCATGGGCTTTGTCGTGGTGAGGAACCCGACGTGGCCAACCTTCCCGCTGGTGAAGTCTATTTTGTTCCCGAGGGAGCCGAGGGAGCTTTTCCCCATAAGTATGTAGATGGAACTCTCGGCGTGATGAGCGTTTCCGGGGGCCGCATTGTGACGGCCACCCTCCTTAAGGGAAACCCCGAAACTATCGCCACTCATAATGAGAAGCTCGCCTCCGATCCTGTGACCGGTGAACTTGGGGAATTGGGTCTTGGCACCCAGCTTCTTCCTTTCAGCGGACGCGACATTCAGGATGAAAAGGTACGGGGCACCGTCCATGTTGCCACGGGTCGCAGCGACCATCTTGGCGGCCATCTTGTCCCGGCGATGTTCGCTGAAAAGTCAAATGCCACCCACGATGACATCCTCTTTGCCCCGCACAAGACACCCGAGATCATCGTCAGGCAGGTTCGGATGAAACGGGGCACTCAAGAAGAAATCCTGATTGAGAACTACGAGCCCTCAGCTTATCTCAATAGTTTGGTGGCGTAACCCCTCATCATGGGTTAAGGGAGAATCTGTGGCAGATTTATTCCAAAACACACCCTCTCATTTTGGAAGTTCCCAGGATCCCAGACTTGCATGATCCCCCCCAGATTAATTGCAGTTTGCTTGCTGATTTCTTCGATCTCCCCCGTGAGGGCTGTGGAAACAGTGCTTTATTCCTCCCCGACCTTTAACACGAACAACAATATCGCTTCCTCTGTCTCCGGCTGGTCATCTGGATGGGGAACAGGAAATACCAACACCGGTTGGAATTATGTCGGTCAAGTCAGCGATGCAAGTGGTGTCTACCTTGGCAATGGATGGGTACTCACCGCCGCCCATGTGAACAGTCCGACGACCTTCACCATTAACGGGAACACATATGATGCCACAGGCCTCTCCTACACCGATTTCACCAATAGCAACACAGGCACCACCAATGCCGACATCAACCTCTTCCAGATTTCCACCGTTTCCACGCTGGGAACCCCGATCTCGCTTCCCCCGCTAACACTAGCCTCCGCCGTCCCTTCATTCGGTGATACACTCGTCATGATTGGCTATGGTTATACCAATGGACAGGGACCTGAAACTTGGGGAAATAATACAATCTCCCACACTAGCGTCATCACCCCAGTCAACAGCTTCGCCAGTCTTGATTTTACTACTGCCGACATCGGGAGCAGCTATGGGGCCATCGTCTTGGGCGATTCAGGCGGTGGTGACTTTGTGAAAGTGGGATTGGGAACAAATGCAATCTGGGAATTGGAAGGCATTAACGAAGCTACAGGCACATATATCGGTGTGGATTCCTCATTTTATGTCCAGCTCAGCTCCTACTACTCCCAGATTGATCCCATCATCACCGCCGTACCGGAACCGCGAACCTGCTGGCTTCTTGGACTCGGTGTGCTGGCAATTCTTGGAAGTCTGCTAAGAGGGAATCGAAATCTAACTTTCCAAAAGCAACAGTCATTTTGACTGGCGGTTTTTACCAAGCCAATGCCTTCAGCCGGGCTGCTGCCTCCAAGGCTTTCTCGCGACTGTTGAAAGCGGAGATACGGAAATAGCCCTCCCCTGCGCGACCAAAGCCACTGCCGGGAGTCACGACAATATTCGCTTCGGTCAGCATCCGGTCAAAGATCTCCCAGCTGGTCGCCTCTTTCGATCCCTTCACCCAAATATAGGGGGCATTGATACCACCGTAGACTTTCAGTCCACTGGCGGTGACGGCTTCCCGTAAAATTGCGGCATTCCCCATGTAAGAGGCAATCAGGGAAGCCACCTCCTCTCTGCCCTGCTCACTATAGAGAGCTGCGGCTCCGCGCTGAGTGACATAGCTCACTCCATTGAACTTGGTGGTGAAACGACGGTGCCAAAGCGGATGGAGAGGATGGCGCTCCCCGTCAGCGGAAAACGCGGTCAGCGTCTTGGGAACCACTGTGAAGGCGCAACGGGTTCCGGTGAAACCACCGTTCTTGGAGAAACTACGAAACTCNNCCCAATCGGTCAGTTGCTTGCGACTTGCGACGGCACCCGTCGGATTGTTGGGGAAGCAGAGGTAGATCACATCGACCTTCTCATCGCTCTCTGCGGGAATCGCAGGGACAAAACCATTTTCTGCCGTGCACTCCAGATAGGTGATTCCCTCATAGGATCCGTCCTCTCCGCCCTTACCCGTGTGACCCGCCATGACATTCGTGTCGACATAGACTGGATAGACGGGATCCATGACAGCGATCTTGTTGTCATCTCCCAGAA
>DKEN01000084.1 GCA_002452515.1 Spartobacteria bacterium UBA6821
TGCTCCATGTGAAACATCGGCATGTGCTGATGGATCGTGAGTTCGAACCACTCGGGAGAAGCGGCCCGCAGGAGATCGAGTACCTGAGCAATATTCAGATCGTAACTAATGGTGACCCGTTCCAGCCCCCGATTCATGAAGAACTGTGCCGTAAGCGGATTGGCCACATTGAGGGAAAAGTCCCCCACGCACGGCAAACTGCTTCCCGCGAAGTGGGTGATCGCTCCGAGATTGCGGATCAGGACACCGTCGGGAGTGGCATTCTCGATCAGCTTGAAGAAACCCTCCTCGGCAGCCTTCTGGATGCGCGGTGTGGCGAGCAGAATACGGGCGGTTCCCTTTGCCCGCACGAGAGCCACGGCCTCCCTGTATCGGCGGATATCCTCGAAGTCGGCATAGAGTTCCCCAATCCCGGCATCGAGCGCGGCCTCCAGCTGCTCCAGAGAACGGCAGAGCACACGGAGCGTAGCCTTCTGAGGAGGTGCGGGTAATGGTAAGGCTAGGGAGTTCTTAAACAGTTCATTCCAAGTTCCCTGAAGCTCTGGCCGCGAAACCTTCTTCTCAATCAACAGCTTCTCGATCAGATCGCGGCGCATGCGGTTCAGCTCTCCAAGTGGCAGGATGACGTTTCCCGTAATTTCAAGAGTCATCTCTCGAAGCTCCAATCCACTCTCTGCGGTCTTTCCCAACTGGGTGCGGATCTTCTCTTTGCTCAACGGAGCCGTCCGTGCCTCTTCGAGCAGAATCGCCGATCGGACAACAATCCCGGAGGATTCGATCACCAGCGGTTCTCCAACTTGTCCGGAGACGGTGACATCAAATGGCTCGGCCCTGCGCGGTTCGATGCGTCCGGCGTAGGAGTTGCGGAGGCGTTTATCGAGTTCGGGATCGTTGGTTTTCCAAACACGATCGCCCGCATTGAGACGACGGGGATCGAGATGTCCGTGACGGAAATAGAAGCGACTGCCACGGATTTCAAAGATGCGCCCTCCCTGTTCCCGATCGGTATCCTCTCCGGTGTCAAAGACCACACCATCGCCGGGTCGGAGCGGCACCTTGGTTTCAAAGGCAATGTAGTCGTTGTGCACTTCAGCAATTGTACCGACAAAGGCCCCGCGTTTCTTCCCAAAGCGGGCATGGACCAGCTCCTGATGGTTCACCCCGTGCATCCAGCCACTAGAGAGTCCGCGCGAGAAGGCCATCTCGAGCTGATACCGGTCGGCAGCATCGGCTTCGGCGACATGTCCCGCATGGGCATCGTGATCCTCTCCCGNNTCGATGGCCTTGCGATAGACCTGGCAGACGGCGGCAACATACTCGGGAGATTTGAGCCGTCCCTCGATCTTGAAACTCGTGACGCCGCATTCCAGAAGCTTCGGAATATCATTCACTGCGGCGAGATCCTGAGGAGAGAGGAGATAACGGCGGTCGCCGAGATCCCGCAAAGCTCCATCGACAATGAGGTCATAGGTCATCCGACAGGCCTGGGCACACTCGCCTCGATTGGCACTGCGCTGGCCGAGCGATTCACTGGTGAGGCATTGACCGGAGTAGGCGACGCACAACGCCCCATGAACGAAAACTTCCAGTGGCATCCGGCTCGGATCAAACCGTTTCAACTCCCGCAACGAGAGTTCACGAGCCAGGACAGATCGGGTGATTCCGAGTTCCCGAGCCACTTCCACACCCTGTGGCGAAGTCAGCGTCATCTGCGTGGAGGCATGGATGGGAAGCTCCGGCACGATGGAGGCCGCCAGTCGTACCAGACCGATATCTTGAACGATCAGGGCATCGACACCACAGCGGTTGAGCAGACGGAGGTAGTCGGAGACATCATTCAACTCTCCCGTGAAGACAAGGGTATTGAGCGTCACATAAGCCTTCACTCCGTGGCGGTGACAGAAGTCGATGACCTCGGGTAATTCCTCCTCGGTGAAGTTGTCAGCACGGATGCGGGCATTGAATCGTGGCAGTCCGAAGAAGACGGCGTCGGCTCCATTGGCCACAGCGGCCTTGAGACAGTCCCATCCCCCAGCCGGAGCGAGTAGTTCGGGATGTTCCATCGTTAGCCTCCGGCCGCAACGGACATCACCTCAAGACGATCATTCTCGGCAAGCACGATGTCATCCCATTCCGAGCGCGTGAGTGCAGTACCGTTATGCTCCACAAGCAGCAGCGGTGCAGGGAGTCCAAGTTCGGAAAAGAGGGACGGCAGTGTCTCGGAAGCCGTCTCCCGCACCTCCCCATTGATGATCAGACGCTTCATGCAACACGCTCAAATGTCTGAGAGCCCAAGATGGCTGCATCCCAGTCCTTCCAGACAGGCTCCAATCCCCGTTCCCGAAGCATGGAAGCGACACTCTCCGCCGATCGGTCATCACTGATGGCGAATTGTTCCGTGGCCGTCGATCCCGAGCAGGAGGATCCTTCGATTTTCCGTCCGCGCACGGTCTGGTGCAGTTGATCGCTTCCCTGTCCGGTGTAACCACCCGGTTCGGTGTGACTACCGGCACTCATCATCGTTACACCAAGGGGAGCAAGAGCATCACGGAGCGACGCAGGTTCGCGGGTACTGAGAACAATGCCAACCTGGGGAAAAGTGATGCGCAGAGCGCAGAGCAACTGGGTCATTTCCCGGTCATTGAAGGAAAAGCGGGGTTCAAAGGAGCCAGCCGCAGGTCGGAGTCTCGGCATACTCACCGTGAGTTGAGAGGTCCAGCAAACGCGCTGGAGATGAAAGAGGTGGGCGGCCAGAGCCATCGCCTCGCGGCGCCACTCCGAAAGCCCGAAGAGCACGCCGACGCCAAGTCTGCGAAATCCCGCATCATGGGCACGCTCCGCCGTGTCGAGTCGCCAATCGTAATCCTTTTTGGGTCCTGCAGTATGGAGTTCTTTATAGACTTCCCGATCATAAGTCTCCTGATAGACCACGAGCCCTTCCGCACCGGCATTCACGAGAGGGATATAATCCTCTGTTTCCATCGGTGCCACTTCTAACGAGAGGCTCGGCACTTCCTGACTCAGTCGTTCCAGACAGTGCTGGAGATACCCTCTNNGAGAAGCCGCAGTAGGCGCAGTTGTTAATGCACTCGTTGGAGAGATAAAGCGGGGCAAACATCCTCATCGTCCGGCCAAAGTGACGACGAGTCAGCGAGGCCGAGCGACGGGCCATCTCCTCCAAGGCCCGATCACTGCACGGTTCGATCAACCGCATGAAGGAACGGAGTTCCTGCGGTGGAGCAGAAAGCGTGGAATCAATCAGCGTCGAGAAAGACATGACGACTCAAGGATGGGGAAGAAAGCTGAAAGCTGAAAGCTGAAAGCTGAAAGAGGTCAGAAATCAGCGGACGGTGTTAGAGATTATGAAATTCAATCGCTGATCTCAGATTTCAGTCGTCTTTACCTTCCCACCTTNNCTGAAACTTCCCTCAACGATCTTCTTCCCGATTTCCTCCATCTCTACTTCTGTCGGAGCCCTTCCCTCTGGACGCCAGGAATCATCAATCGCAGCCACCCGTGCAATCCGGCCTTGTTTCCAAACAAGAGCCTCGGGGAAACAGGGACCGACTTTTAACGGATCGCTCCAGAGATGGATTGCCAGTGTCTTGGAGGGATGCAGCGCTGCCGCGAGATGCATCGGACCACTGTCAGAGCTTACGATGAAGGCTGCACCATGCAGGATGCCGATTAATTCGAGAAGATCAGTCCTGTTACTCCAGTCCTCGACATTCGAAGGGAGATTGGCAGACACCCTGCCTCGTCCCACGATCACGACGCGCTTGCTTCCCGCACCCCTGACGAAGGCTGTGATCTGAGCATCACTGAGGCTCTTCCCCTCACCTCTGGCATAAGGATGAAGGAGGATGTAGGGGGTAGAGACATCGAAACCTGCGGGAAGTTTACCCTCGGGTAATTCGAACTCGGGCTTCTGCGGTTGAGAAATACCAAGCAGATCAAGAACGGACAGATAGCGTTTCACCGCATGATCGTGCCGACTGACCCGCGCCGTCTCATGATAGAGCAGGCGGGATCCCTCNNAGCAACCCCTGAAGGTCGATTGCAAGGTCGGGCTGCCAGTCACGCAACAGTCGTGTCCAGGCGACGGAGCGCATCCAACCGGAGAGACCACGAAATTTATCTCTGGGGAAAAGAATCGTCTCGGTAACACCAGGATGCGCTTCGACAAGAAACCGCCAGGCGGGATGAATCAGCCAGCGGATCTCTGCCTCCGGCCAGTGCCGATGGATCGCCGTTACCACGGGGAGTGCATGAATGACATCGCCGAAAGAACTCGGCTTTACGAGAAGGATACGCTTGGGAGAGGCAGTTGCGTTCATGAACCGGAGCGCAGCCTTTCAGCCAATTTTGCAGGCAGTCCCGCCGCGAGCACGGCTTCGCTTGCCTCCTGCACATCGTACTCCACGCGTCGCAGCCACAGCCCGGCACTCTCCTCATCGTGGATCAGATAGGAGGCCCGCCAATCGCCATCCCTGGGCTGTCCTACGGAGCCTGCATTAATGAAGAGCTTTTTCCCGATGGGAAGTTCCACCTCATCATACAAAGACATCGTTTCACCTCCCTGCACAAAAATTCCCGGCACATGGGTGTGTCCGAAGAAGGCAAGCGGTGTGCGCTGACAGGCAATGCTCATTTCCGCGGAGGCAGTGCTGCGGATGTAGGCCCATGAAGTCGGGGAATCGAGTGTTGCGTGGACTAAGGTGTTGTGGCGAATTTGACGCACGGGACGAAGCGTGGAGAGCCACTCCTTTTGTTCGGAATCAAGTTGCTCCCGCGTCCACTCCAAGGAGGTACGAGCAACGGGGTTGAAGTGAACAAGAGACTCCATGCCAGCGACTGCGGCATCGTGATTTCCAAGCACGAAGACTCCGGGAAGATCCCTCACAATCTGCAAACACTCGGAGGGGTTGGCATTATAACCGACGATGTCACCGAGCACATGGAACTCCTCGCAGCCATATTCACGCGCATCGGCAAGCACCGCCTCCAGGGCATGCAGATTTGCATGAATATCGGCAATGATGGCGCAGCGCATTTNNGGCGTCACCCGCTGATTCTCTGGTATTTGAAGCTTCACTTCCAGCTCATGCAGGCGCGTTAGCAATGTGGGGGTTCGCTGTTTTTCCCCTTCGTCGTAGAGTGCTTTGAGCCGGTCATACGCTTCACGTTCCCTGCCGGGAACCTGTGCCATCTCGTAGGCGGCAAAGCGTTTGATATAGGCAGGTGCCTCAGGGAAGCTGGAAGCCTTGGCAAAAGCATCAGCTGCACCGGCTGCATCCTTTGCCCGCTCGCGCAGCAGAATCCCCAAGCGTTCGTAGAGATAGTAATCCTTGGGATTGTTCCGAATGCCCCGCTCGAGAATATCACGTCCCAGATCAATATACTGACGACTGGCGCGATCCCGCAGCAGCTCGCTCTGCTGGCTGGTATCCTGCTGTGCGGCCAAGCTGGCATTCCAAGCCATGTGCCACGCAGCAATATCCCAGTAGAGAAGTGTGTGAGGCTGAAGAGTGGTCACCGTATCGAAGAGCGCAGCCATCTTTCCCCACTCAGTGTGCTCCCAGGCGATATGGGATTTGATCCAGAGGAAGGCGGCCACGGGTGCACGAAAACCGCTCAATGCTGCCAGAAATCCCGATTGGCCGATCTGTTCCCTCAGACTCAGATTCAAAGCGACGCTGCGGAAGCCGGCATCCTTACCCTCCCTCTGAAGACTAATTTCCCAGGGAAGCAGGAGAGCCCCGACGAGGGTCACGATCACGAGCCCCCCCATCAAGCGATACGGTGAAAGTCGGCCTGTCATGGGAGAAAGGCTGTTAGCAGTTTAGACTCTAGGCTGTTAGGTGAGAGCAGGTCGAAAGTCGAAACCGCTGGCACTGAACTCTCGTCACTCGTCATGCGACTCTCGCCGTTTTTCAGGCTTCCAGTTTCAGGTTTCATTTTTCCTTGGATCTCAGAGTTCCCTGTTTTGAAAGAGGAAACAGGCCACCGCATAATAGACAGCCGTGTAGACACCACCCAGTGCCATGGTCTGCCAGAAAATCCCCATCGGCAAATGGACACCCGCCACGATGTCATCGGTGAGGTTGAAGGCCTGTAGATCGGGAAAAACGAGCGCAATCAGTGCGGTGAAAATGCGCGTCCACCAATGAACCCCAATCCCGTCTAACCAGTATTCACGAGCCGTAACCTGAAGATGGCCGATGAAATAGGCCGAGGATGCAACAAGGATGGCGAAAATGCCTGAGGTGGCGAAGGTCGAAATGAGCAGCGTCAGCGAGGCAAGCAGGATCGATTTCATCAGCAAAATCCCCATGCCTGGAATCAGATCCCAAGTGAAGGCGGAACGCTTCACCTCGGCCAGGGCGGAAGCAAGTTCCGGGGAGGATGCAGGAAACGACTGGCGGGTTTCCATCAAGACAGACTGCTCGCGTAGCAGGAGTACACCGAGAAAGAGCCCTCCCATGAGGATGGTTGAGAGAGTGAGCATGAAGACCACTCCAAGGAGCTTGCCAAGGAGGTATTCAAATCGGGGCACCGGCTTGGAAAGGATCGTGAAGATGGTCCTGTCCTCCAGATCGCGTGGCAGGAGCATCGCCGTCGCCAGAATGGACAGCAGGCAAAGAAAGACAGACATGGCGCCGAGCGCGACATCCTTGAGCATCTGGAACTCGCCTTGAAACGAGATCTTGGCCAGGAAGGAAGAGCTTCCGATCATGATCAGGGAGAAGAGCAATAGAAAATAAAAGACCTTTTGGCGTACGAGCTCCGTGAAGGTATTTCTACCAATGGCCATCACTCTCACTGGAAGCAGGAAGGAAGCACTCATGATTGTTTTGTGATTTTTTTAGCAGGTTTGTGAGCCGGGAAGCGCGTTCCCACATCCTGGCCTGAAACAGCTCCAGCAATCTGCGCCTTCTTTCTCCCATGGGCGATGACGGTTTCCACTCCGGCATTTACCGCCGTTTCAACCGCCTGGAGCTTGGTCTGCATCCCTCCGGTGGAATGTTCCCCTTTCTCCGGGGTAACATGTCGAAATGCCTCCCTGATGTCGGTCACCACGGGGATCCTGACAGGCGTTCCCCCCTTTCCGGAAGCCTTGGCAAGTAAGCCGTCCGCACTCGTGAGAAGAATCAGGAGCCGCGCTCCAAGCAACTTGGCCACCTCGGCGGAAAGACGGTCATTGTCGCCAAAGCGGAGCTCCTCGACAGCCACGGAATCATTCTCATTGATGATTGGAATGATGCCCGGAGAGGAGAGGAGCTTCCCGAGCGTCACGCTGGCATTGCGGGCGCGTCCCTCATCGAAGATGTCATGATGCGTCAGAAGAAGCTGCGCGGGCCTGAGTCCATGTCGTCCAAGATGACGGGTATAAGCACCCATGAGTGCAGGCTGTCCGACAGCGGCACATGCTTGTTTTCCGGCAAGGTCGGTCGGACGCTTCGGCAGTTTGAGCGCATCAACACCGGCAGCGACCGCCGCGCTGGAGACCACCACACAGGGAATACCGGAAGCAACCAACTCTGCGATCTCGGAGCAGAGTCTGCGAAATTGCAGTGTGTCTAAAGAACAGCCCCCTTCCGAGGCAAGGATGCCGGTTCCGAATTTCAAAACAACAGGTTTCAGTTTCATGAATGAGTGAGTGAGAGAAGCTCCCGGCTATTCTGTCCGAGTGGCGAGCAGCCTGTCGGACTTAGAGCGTGCAGGCGAGAGGATCGCGGTTTGAGTCAGAATTTTCACGGGCTTGAGAAGTTTATGTGAACATAAATGCCGAAAGCACGGGGAAATTCTGGCCAAGCCCCCGATTTTCGCAGGCGTGCGTGCTAAGTCCGACTGGCTGCAAGTATGAGTTCCAGAAAACCTGCTTCCAGTGCAAGGGCTTCTTGAATTCCGCGCTCAAGCGAGGTGCGAAGTTTCTCCACGGCATCCAGACAGCGGATCAGTCGCAATGATTCGTTGGCATCGGTGGCAACACTCCCCTCATGGAGGTGTCGGAGCGACGTGCCAAAATAGTCTGCCACGAGACCCAGGAGACGCGTGCGTTCCTGCAGGGCCTCCGACTCGGCACTCGCCTTGAGTACTTCCTCGCGCTCGTCCTCCCAATCCCCTTCGGTCGCCTTGCCAAAGTGGGCTTTTTCCGAAGCCAGTTCCTCCTTGGTGCGTTCCGCTGCAATCTGCCGTGCCTCGTCCAGAAGATCCCGAAAGATCCGAGTGAACCCAAAGGCCGCCGTGGCATCAGCACGGGAATCGGGGCCAAAAGCCTTCTTCATCTCGGCGGCAAGCCGTTCTTCACGCGAATCGGCAGGAGGACGGGTCCTCGAGTAAAGATGCACTGAGATACAGCGCGATCGGATTGTGTCCAGCAATGCCTCGGGCAATTCGCTGGTCAGCAGGATCAAGGAACCGGCGGGGGGCTCCTCAAGTGTCTTGAGAAAGGCGTTCGCCGCCTGCGGCATCAAGCGGTCAGCATCCCGTATCACGGCCACCTTTCGGGCTCCCCGATCCGCAGTGCGATGAATCGACTCCTCCAGACCACGCACCTGTTCGATCAGCAGACGGCGAGATTTGGAACCCGGTTCAATGGCATGGAAATCAGGGTGAAGCTGTACCTGCAACTCCCCGTTTCCCAGAAAAAGACCGGCCAGTTCGTCGGCCAATTCATTCACGCCGGAACCCGCCGATCCCGAAATCAGAT
>DKEN01000151.1:0-4034 GCA_002452515.1 Spartobacteria bacterium UBA6821
GTGCATGACACCCGATTCCTCCCGTTTCTGGCCAGCGGATCAGTATCAAGCGGGTGGCAGTCCTCCGAGTTTTGACAAACAGTTTGTCCGCGACTGGTTGGAAAACTGCGGCTGGAACAAACAACCTCCCGCCCCCGAGCTTCCGCCTGAAATTGTCGCCAAGACCTCCGAGAAATACCATGAGGCACTGATTCGCCTCACCAAGGCAGGAGCTTAAATTCGTATGTGTCCATTGGAAAGTCTCATGCGGAGCACTTTCTTATGCAGGAAAGCATAGAACGTTTTCTGCTCTACCTCGCAACCGAGCGAGGACTTTCGGACAACTACCAAATCTCGACCCGTGCCTCGCTGGAACGTTTTGTCGCCTGGGCAGGCACACGGGATGTCACCTCCCCACACGATGTCACTCCGGCGCTCCTTTCAGATTTTCTGATCGCTGAGAAAAAAAGGGGACTCTCCGCTACTTCGATCAAACTGGAGGCGGTTGCCCTGAGAATCTTTTTCCGCTTCCTCACCGCGCGGGCACACATTCCAAGCGATCCCGCCGAAAAGCTTCCCCTGCCCCGGCTCCCCCACACGCTTCCGCAGCCACTTTCCCAGCCCGACATGGCCAGGCTTGTTGCCGCCCCCGCTGGAGATAGCCCGTTGGAAATCCGCGACAGGGCCCTGCTTGAGCTACTCTATGCCTGCGGTCTGCGGATTGCGGAAGCCTGCTCGGTCCGGCTGGAACATCTCGACGAGGAGGGAGGCATCCTCCGTGTCACGGGCAAGGGAAACAAAACCCGGCTCGTTCCGGTAGGGCGCTCAGCGCTGGAAGCACTCAAGACCTACCTAGCCATAGGACGTCCAAAACTCCTTTCTCCTCGCTCCGGGGCCGCCATCTTCCTTTCCGTGAGGGGGCATCCACTGACACCGGCACGTATCTGGCAGCTTGTTCGCTATTATGCCAAGCGCGCTGGGATCGAGGAGGCTGTCCATCCGCATCAGCTCCGCCACTCCTTTGCGACGCATCTACTCGCAGGAGGAGCCGACCTTCGCATTATTCAGGAAATGCTAGGCCATGCCTCCATCGCCACCACACAGATCTACACACAGGTCGATCGTGGCCAACTGAAGTCGGTTCATCAAAAATTTCACCCGCGGGGTTAATGTCAGCCCCATGAAGGATATCGAACATTGGTTTCAGACACCTTTTTTCGTGACAGGAAGGGGATGAAGCAGGCTTTCTATTGGGATGAGTCAAGGACCCCTCGCAGGTAAAGTCGGCGTTGTTTTCGGCGTCGCCAACAAACGCAGCATCGCATGGCATATCGCACGCGCCTGGAAGCAGGCGGGAGCGACCCTCCTCTTCAACTATCAGGGGGAACGCCTCAAGGAGAATGTCGAGGAACTCGTCTCTGAGTTCGGCCCTGACACCTTCCTCCACCCCTGCGATGTCGGAAGTGACGAGCAGATCGCCGAGTTCTTCGGCAAGGTGCGCGCCGTCACACCCAAAATCGATCTCCTGCTTCATTCCGTAGCGTACGCCCCGAAAGAAGCCCTGGAAGGTGACTTTGTCTCCACGACACGCGAGGCCTATCTGACAGCTCACAACATCAGCGCCTACTCTCTGGTCGGACTTGCCCGAGAAGCAAGCCCACTCATGACCGACGGCGGCAGCATCATCGCCATGAGCTACTACGGCGCAGCCAAGGTCGTCCCCCATTACAATGTCATGGGAGTCGCCAAGGCTTCGCTGGAAGCCAGCACCCGCTATCTCGCCTATGATCTCGGCACGAAGAAAATCCGTGTCAACTGCATCAGTGCCGGCCCGATGAATACTCTCGCCGCCCGNNGTCTTCCTCGCCAGCGATGGCGGCAGCGGCATTACCGGCCAGGTGATCTATGTCGATGGTGGCTACGAAATCATGGGGATGTAGGCTTGAAAAACCTGAAAGCTGAAAGTTGAAAGCTGAAAAGAAACAGAAGGGGGCTAGTAAACGTCTTCACTCCTCACCTCTTCAGGTTTCACGGTTCAAATCTCATCCTTCTCTCGAGCGGGATCTTCGAAAACTGATACCCACTCCTGCGGGTGTCATCACCGATCCCACCCGTCTCGCCGAACTCGGACGCGATAAATGGTTCGCGTCGGCGCTTCCCGAAATCGCAGTTGCCCCCGGCACGGCGGAGGAAGCCGCGGCGGTACTCGGCTACGCCAATAAACGTAGCATTCCCGTCACCACACGCGGCGCCGGTCACGGTTATGTCGGCGGGTGCGTGCCAGTGAGGGGGGGCATCCTGATGAGCATGCACCGGATGAACCGGATCAAGGAAATCAATGATCGGGACTTCGTCGCTGTCGTTGAGCCGAATGTCATCACAGGCGTGCTTCAGGAGGAGGTAAAGAAAAAGGGGCTCTTTTATCCACCCGATCCACAAAGCTACAAGGATTGCTCCCTTGGCGGCAACATCGCCACCAATGCCGGCGGCCCCCGTTGCCTGAAATACGGCGTCACCCGCCCCTATGTCCTCGGCCTTCAGGTGGCTCTGGCCGACGGACGACTCGTGCGCGTCGGTGGACGCACGCACAAGAATAAGACCGGCTTCGATCTCGTGGGCATCTTTGTCGGCTCCGAAGGACTGCTCGGCGTCATCACCGAAGCCACGCTCCGCCTTCTTCCACTTCCCCCGGCCCGGGTGACTCTTTCGGCAGGATTCGCCTCGATGCAGGAAGCCTCGGCAGCAGTTCAGGCCATCTTCAAGGCAGGCTTCCTCCCCTGCGCGGTGGAAGTCGCCGACAGCTTCACCCTCCAGGCAGCCCGCGACGCCCACAAAGATGTGAAGGGAACTTTCATCCCTCCCGGCAAGGCCCATCTGCTGGTCGAACTCGATGGACAGAAAGCCAGTGTTGTCAGCGAAGGGAAGATTCTTAAAAAATTACTCTGCGGCTGCAAGGCGCTGGAAGTCGAACTTGCCACCTCACCGGAGCGCTGCGAGCGAATCTGGGCGTTGCGCCGTGCCTTCTCCGCCTCCCTCAAGGCCACCGGACTGACCAAGCTCAACGAGGACATTGCCGTTCCCCGTGGGCGCTTGGTCGATCTCATCGCCTTCGCCGAGAAACTGCAAAAAAAGACCGGATTTCAGATCGCCTGCTTCGGTCATGCCGGAGATGGCAACATCCATGTGAACATCATGGTCTCCGCCGAGCAGCAGCAGAAACAGCCCAAGCAGATCGAGGCNNGAGCACGGAATCGGCCTCGCCAAAAAACGCTGGTGGCCTGAGGCCACGACAAAAGAGCTTCGAGACCTTCACAAGCAAGTGAAGAGGGCACTGGATCCCAAGGATATCCTGAACCCAGGCAAGTTTGTTTAACCCCGGTCCCACTGCGGATCAATAATCGCCTAAATCTCCTTCAGGAAGCCATTTCCCGGCTTTACCTGAAGCCCTCGAACCGAGATACTGAAAGGCTCTTTATGAAGCAAATCGGCATCGGCCTTGCAGGCTTCGGCACAGTAGGTGCCGGGGTCTATGAAAATCTGGAACGCCACCGCGACCTCATCGCGGAGCGCTCCGGCTATGCATTCGATGTCCGCCGGATTGTTGTACGCGATCTAAAGAAGACCCGTGACGTCGCCGCCCCCTCCTCCCTTTTTTCCAACCGCTGGCAGGATCTGCTGGAAGATCCTGAGATCCGCATCATTGTCGAATTGATCGGCGGAACGACGGAAGCCTTCGAGTTGACCACCGCTGCCATCCGCTCGGGTCGCATCGTGGTGACGGGAAACAAGGCCCTGCTTGCGGAAAGGGGACAAGAAATTTTTGCCCTGGCCTCTGAACACAAGGTGCCGGTCTACTTTGAAGCGGCCGTTGCCGGAGGAATCCCAATCATTCAATCTCTCCGTGATGCCTTTGTGGGAAACAGAATCGCATCGATTCACGGCATTCTCAACGGCACCAGCAACTATATCCTGACCAGGATGCAGGAGGCGGGACTCGACTACCCTGAAGCTTTGGAAGAAGCGGTGAAACTCGGTTACGCCGAAGCCGATCCGAC
>DKEN01000151.1:4058-4204 GCA_002452515.1 Spartobacteria bacterium UBA6821
AAGGTCAGTGCCGCGGATATTCATTTTGCACGGAACCTTGGCTACTGCATCAAACTGCTCGGTTCCATCCGCGCTCTCGACAATGTTGTGGAAATCGGGATGGCTCCCACACTCATTCCCCAAAGCAATGTCCTCGCCTCGGTCAA
>DKEN01000151.1:4364-9750 GCA_002452515.1 Spartobacteria bacterium UBA6821
GCCGCCTACGGCAAAGTCCGTGAAGCGCTTTCCACGATCAGCGCCCTTGATTGCGTGAAAGGCGACCCAGTTCTCTTCAATGTGGAGACACTGAGCTAGCTCCCAATATCCCGATGAATAAAAACTTCAATGATTGCGGCGTGATCTCGCGCTACCGGGAGTATCTCCCTGTCACGGACGCCACACCCGTCATTTCTCTCAGCGAGGGATCCACGCCACTCATTTACTCCCCCAAGTTAAGCGCGATCACCGGCGGCGAAGTTTATCTGAAATACGAGGGGCTTAATCCGACAGGTTCCTTCAAGGATCGNNCAGCTCTTCGCCAAGCACCAGGGCATGAACCCCACCGGCTCCTTCAAGGATCGCGGCATGACGATGGCCATCTCCAAGGCTGCCGAAGAGGGTGCCCACACCGTTCTCTGCGCCTCCACGGGCAACACCTCCGCCTCTGCTGCCGCTTATGCTGCCCGCGCCGGAATGAAATGCGCCGTTCTGCTCCCGGCCGGACGCATCGCCGGCGGAAAGCTCGTTCAGGCCTACATCTACGGGGCCAAGGTGGTTGCCATCCAGGGAAATTTCGATGATGCCCTGCGGCTTGTTCGCGAACTCGGCGAGAGCGGTGACTTCGCCGTGGTGAATTCGATCAATCCCTACAGGATTGAAGGCCAAAAGACCGCCGCCTTTGAAATCATCGAGGAACTCGGCAACGCCCCCGACATTCACATTCTACCGGTTGGTAATGCGGGAAACATCACCGCCTACTGGAAGGGCTACCGTGAGTTCAAGGATCTGGGACGCAGTTTCAAACTGCCGAAGATGCTCGGTGTGCAGGCGGCCGGTTCCGCCCCCCTCTATCACGGCAAGCTTGTGGAAAATCCCGAGACAGTGGCGACCGCCATCCGGATCGGACGTCCCGCCAGCTGGGATGGCGCGATCACTGCCGTCGCTGATTCCGGAGGCTGCTTCGAGATCGTCGAGGATTCCGAGATTCTGGCTGCACAGAAATGGCTCGCCTGCAACGAGGGTGTCTTCGCCGAGCCCGCCAGCGCTGCTCCAGTGGCAGCATTGCTCAAGTGCTTTGCACAGGGGACGGGATCAGAACGCTGCCCGTCATGCCCCTTCCATCAGTTCAAACCAGGCGGAAAAATTGTCCTCACGATCACCGGTAATGGACTTAAGGATCCCGACACGGCGAAGCATGCCGTCTCCGATCCGATCGAGACCGAGGCAACCTCTGCAGCAGTGCGGGACGCCTTGCTGAACACTCACTAATTTCTCCATGGCCCTGATCGTTCAAAAGTATGGAGGCACCTCCGTCGGCACTCCCGAAAGGATCCTCAATGTCGCCCGACGCTTACTTGCCACTCAGAGTGAAGGCAATTCAGTGGTTGCGATTGTCTCGGCGATGTCTGGGGTCACCGACTCCCTAATCAAACTGGCAAAGGAAGTTTCCAATCAGCCGACAGAGCGAGAAATGGATGTCCTGCTTGCCACGGGTGAGCAGACAACGATGGCCTTGGCCGCCATGGCGATCCAGCACATGGGAGGCAAGGCCGTTTCCCTCACGGGAGCACAGGCTGGCATTGTCACTAGTGGCGTTCACACCAAGGCCAAGATCAGCAATGTCACCCCAGATCAGATCCAGAAACACCTGAGCGATGGGGCCATTGTCATCATCGCCGGATTTCAGGGCGAGACGAGTGACGGAGCGATCACCACGCTTGGACGCGGCGGCTCCGATCTCACGGCCATTGCCATTGCTTCGGCGATCGATGCCGATGCCTGCCAGATCTTCACTGATGTGGACGGGGTCTACACCTGCGATCCTCGCATCGTTCCAACCGCCAAGAAAATTGAGGCCATCTCCTACGACGAGATGCTTGAAATGGCCAGCAGCGGTTCCAAAGTGATGCAGTCCCGCTCTGTGGAATTCGCCAAAAAATTTGGTGTCGAATTTGAAGTCCGCAGTAGTTTCAACAATAACCCAGGTACCATCGTGAAAGAAGAATCCGCAGGAATGGAGCAGGTCGTCGTGCGCGGCGTTAGCATCGAGCGCAACCAGGCCAAGGTCACCGTTGCCCAAGTCCCCGACAAACCGGGTTGTGCGGCACGCCTCTTCACCGCACTCGCTGATGCTCATGTCATGGTCGATGTCATCGTCCAGAACGTCTCGGCAAGCGGCTCCACCGATATTTCCTTCACCATCAATCGGGATGAACTGGAAAAAATTGGCGATCTTCTCGACAGAGTTGCCCTGGAAATCGGTGCCGGTGAAGTACGCAAACAGGACGGCATCGCCAAACTCAGCGTCGTCGGCATCGGCATGCGCACCCATTCCGGTGTGGCGGCCAAACTTTTTGAAGCACTCGCCAAGGGCGGCATCAATATCCAGATGATCTCCACCTCGGAGATCAAGATCGCGGTGATCCTCGACGAGGAAAAGATCGCCGAAGCAGCAAAGCTAGCCCACACGGCCTTCGGTCTGGACGCATCCGCGTAATCGTTCCAGCAAGCGACAGAAGGCGGCATCTTCTACTTTTGTTTCATTCGAAGGAAGATCCATTGATCTTGGTTTTGCAGACCGCACAGGAATTGAAACGGCCTTGCGGGTGAGATTTCGCTGACAGGTGAACCTAACTTGTTCACCATCATCCAATCATGCACAGAGCCCCCCTGCTCACTCTCTTCACATCATTCGTTTGTCTTGCCTTGATCCAGGCAGTCCATGCGGATACCAACCGCACTATCACTCCCGTTGCCGACGGTTGGAAATTCATCAAGGATGATGTCGGTGTGGCAACTCCGTCCGACTCCTGGGAAAAGGTGAGCGTTCCCCACACTTGGAACGCGAAGGATGGCCAGGAGGGACCAGCATCAGTGAGCGCCACCTTGGAAACTCCCGCAGCAGCAGAGGCGGCAACCAAAGAACGGGATGCAGCCAAAATCAAGTCCTCCGACCCTCATCTGAAAAGCGGTTATTACCGGGGTGCCTGCTGGTATGAGCATTCCCTGGACATCCCTGCGGAGTGGAAGGGAAAGAAACGGGTGTTCATCCGATTCGGAGCGGCCGGGACAGTGGCCAGGACCTATATTAACAAGACGCTCCTCGGAGAACATCGCGGAGGATTCACGGCGTTTTGCTACGAGCTAACCAATTATCTCAAGTATGGAAGCAGCAACGAACTGCGTGTGCAGGTTGACAACACCCACCGCGAGGATCTCCCCCCGCTCTCCGGGGATTTCAATCTCGATGGCGGACTTTACCGTGATGTTGAGTTGATCGTGACGGACGAGTTCTGCATCTCACCTCTTGATTTCGCCTCCCCCGGGGTCTACCTCACCACCCGTTCTCTCAATCCCAAGGAAGCAGTTGTGGAAATCCGTTCGATTGTCTCCAACGGAAACAGGACCAAAACAAACCTCTTACAAGTGAAGGCCAAGGCTGCTACGACGAATCCCATCGCGGGAGCCCCGGATCCGAAAGTGACTGATCGATCGGGCGAGCCAACCAATTTCACCGTTCGGAGTGAGATCAAGGATGCCGCAGGTCAGATCGTCGCCAGCGACAGCTCCGATCAATCAGTTCCCCCCGAGGAAACCCAGGCCGTCATCCGGACACTTTCCATTCCTACCCCCCATCTTTGGGAGGGGCGCAAGGATCCTTATCTTTACACCGTCACGGTCAGCCTGCTGCACGCCGGCCAGGTGGTGGATTCCGTCACCCAACCACTTGGTCTTCGCACTGTGGCGATCAGCCAAGAGAAGGGATTCCTGCTGAACGGGAACCCCTATCCGGTCCACGGAGTGAACCGACATCAGGATGTGCGTAACAAGGGCTGGGCGATCTCTCCACAGGATGAGGAAAATGATGCCCAGTTGATGAAGGAGATGGGGGTGACCGCCGTCAGGAATACCCACTATCCCCAAAGTGAGAATTGGCACCTGATCAATGACCGCGAGGGCGTCCTGCTCTGGGATGAAGTTTCCCTGGTCAATGAAACCCGTGCCACGAGGGAGTTCTGGGCAAACAGCGAGGAGTATCTGCAAGAGATGATCCACCAACTCTACAACCACCCGAGCATTGCTTGGTGGGGCATCTACAATGAACTCGGCAATGATCCGATGCCTCCCAGCGACACCGGTCTTGCAGAACTTCAGTCCGCGGCCAAGGAAATCGACCCGAACCGACTCATCGTCGCTGCCTCCTGCCACATGAACCGCTCCTTTAATCATGTCCCCGAACAGATCGGGCTAAATGCGTATCCTGCTTGGTATGACAAAAAATCCCCCTCCGCGATGGGCGGCTTGATCGCCTCCTTCTCAAAGGAGGTCGGCAAACGGATCGCTGTCAGCGAATACGGGGCGGGAGCCAATATCGCCCACCACATGGAAGGCAATCTCGTACAACCCGTGCATCAGGGCGCCTTCCATCCGGAAGAATGGCAGGCCTTTGTCCACGAAGGGGATTGGGCCGCGATGAAGGATAACCCTCAACTCTGGGGCACCTTTATCTGGTGCATGTTTGATTTCGCCTGCAAGGCGCGCCATGAGGGAAACACCCCGGCCCTGAATGACAAGGGGCTTGTCACTGAAGACCGGCAGTTCAGGAAAGATGCTTTCTTCTTCTACAAGGCGAATTGGAATCCCGAACCGATGGTGCATATCACTTCCGCCCGGATGACTCCCCGTAAACTCTCCAGCACAGAAGTAAAAATCTACTCCAACTGCAACGAAGTGGAGTTGAAGGTGAATGGAAAGATTTTCGGCGCCGTGCATCCCGACTCTATCCATGTTTGCCGCTTCCCAGGTGTCACGCTCACTCCTGGCACCAATGTCATTGAGGCAACCGGCAAAGATGTTAAGACGACCATTTCCGACAGTTGCTCCTGGATGCTGCAGCCCGAATCAAAAATACCCTGATCCCTCTCATGGAACCTCCCTCCCATTCTTTCAAAGTCGGAGCGGTTCTCTTTCCCGGATTTGAACTCCTCGATCTCTACGGTCCGCTTGAAATGCTGGGACTGCTTGGTGACCAGGTATCCATCACACTGTTCTCCGAAATTCCCGGCACCATCGAAAGCAGCGCTGGCGTGAAGGGCTATGCCGAGGCCTCCCTCAAGGAGGCATCAACTCTCGATCTCTTGCTCATCCCAGGAGGAATCGGCACCAGACCACTGGTGCTGGAAAATCGCTTTATTGATCTCCTCCGTGAAAAAGCACGCGAAGCACGCCTTGTCGCCACCGTCTGTACAGGGAGTGCCCTGCTTGCGAAAACAGGCCTGCTCGATGGCCATCGGGCGACCTCCAACAAAATCGCCTTTGACTGGGTGCGGGAGCAAGGCCCGTCAGTTCACTGGGTCAGGGAGGCTCGATGGGTCGAGGATGG
>DKEN01000146.1:0-3185 GCA_002452515.1 Spartobacteria bacterium UBA6821
GGAAGAGGTGCCGAAGGAGTAAAGGGAAGCCGAAGAGGTCAGAAATCAGAGGTTCGTGTTTAGAGCCTGTCTGAAAATTAGGAAATGCCGCATTGCTGGGGATTTTTTGCCTGGCCAAGGCGGGAGGGCGGCGGCAATCCCCGCAGCGGGCTTGTCCCGCCCGATCAACGCAGGCCAGACGAAAAAGACATGCAACCCTTCGGGCGAGAGCAAGAAAGGCCGTCTGGCAGCGTTACCTGCTCGGTCCAAGCCCGCTGAGGGGATTCTCCCTCGCAGGTGCCTTGCCACCCAGCCTTTCTTGCTCTCTCGCGACGTTTCCTAATTTTCAGACAGGCTCTTAGAAGGGTGTTCCTTTCATCTCCGAGCTTTGAGATATTCAGTCAGTCTGATCTCTGTCCTCCGACTTCTGGTTTCTGTGCCTTCATCTCCAATCAGCGTAGTAGATTCCGGTTCTTCCAGAGATAGGCCAAACCGGAATAGATCGTCAGCAGGACGGTAATGCCGATGAGGATCGGACCAACTTCAACCCAGAAGAAGCGGAGCCAGCGGGATTCGTCACCGAAACAATCTCCCGCAGCCAGAAGGAGGAGAAAAAAGAGGATCGTGATGAGTTGCCAGGCCGTTTTATGTTTTCCTAGGGGGTCGGCGGGAAGGATGAGTCCCTGACCCGCAGCCAGTTGCCGCAGGCCAGTGATGAGAAATTCACGGGTGATGATGACAATGACGACCCAGGCGGGGAGTGCTTGCAGTGGAATCAGGCAGATCAATGCGGAGGCGACCAGGACCTTGTCAGCCAATGGATCCATCAATTTTCCAAAATTGCTGATCTGGTTGAGGCGACGGGCCAGATAACCGTCCAGCCAGTCGGTGATGGAAGCGGCGATAAAGAGGATCAGGGCGATGACATCCCCCCAATGGGTGCTGGTGGTGAGGAAGCCGACAAAAAGGACAGTCAATAAAAGTCTGCCTAGCGTCAGGCGGTTCGGGAGGTTCATCAGCAGGGAAGTTGGCGCAGATCACGATTGCCATCAAGCGCTCATGGGAGATAAAGTCTCCGACTTCTTTGGACAATCTGAAATTCAATAATTTTCTATGAGCACACAACAAAGCGACATCGGCCTGATCGGCCTCGCCGTCATGGGCGAGAACCTCGTCCTCAACATGGAGAGCAAAGGCTTTTCCGTCAGTGTTTACAATCGCACGGCTGCGGTGACGGAGAGATTTGCCGGAGGACGCGCAAAGGGAAAAAATATTTACCCCGCCAAGTCCCTTGAGGATTTCGTCTCCTCACTTGCTCGTCCCCGCAAGGCGATGATCATGGTGAAGGCAGGAGGTCCTGTTGATGCGGTCATTGAGCAGTTGATTCCGCTACTGGAACCCGGCGATATCATCATCGACGGCGGCAACAGCCTCTGGACCGACACACAGCGTCGTGAAAAAGCCCTCAAGGAGAAGGGATTACACTATGTCGGCGCGGGTGTTTCAGGTGGCGAAGAGGGAGCTCTCAACGGCCCCTCCATCATGCCCGGAGGCTCCGAGGAGTCATGGAAGTCGGTCGGACCGATCTTCCGTAAGATCGCCGCGATCGTGGAAGGTGAGCCATGTTGCCGTCACATGGGAACCGACGGTGCCGGACACTATGTCAAAATGATCCACAATGGCATCGAGTATGGTGATATGCAGCTCATCTGCGAGGCCTATGCGATCCTGAAGGCTGCGATCTATCCCACAGCAGAGGAATTTCATCAGATTTTTGCCGATTGGAACAAGGGCGAGCTCAACAGCTACCTGATCGAAATCAGCGAGCAGATTTTCGCCAAGAAGGATGAGGAGACCGGCAGGCCGCTCGTCGACCTCATCCTCGACAAGGCTGGCCAAAAGGGAACCGGTAAATGGACCGTTGGCAACGCTGTCGAACACAGTGTCGTCCTTTCCACAGTGAATGCCGCTGTAGAGGCCCGTATCCTCTCCTCGATGAAGACCAAGCGCGTTGCCGCAAGCGCGATCCTACCTGTATGGGAAGCCCCGCCCTTCACCGGTGACCGTAAGCAGTTCATCAATGATGTGCGCGATGCCCTCTACGCCAGCAAGATTGTCAGCTATGCTCAGGGGCTCGATCTCCTCGGTACTGCCAGCAAGTTCTACGGATGGAACCTGAACTTCGGGGATATTGCCACGATCTGGCGCGGTGGTTGCATTATTCGTGCAGCCTTCCTGAATCGTATCAAGGAGGCCTACGAGGCCAATCCGTCGCTGGAAAACCTGATGTTGGCCCCCTTCTTCACCGATGTCTTCGCCAAATCCCAGGCCGGATGGCGCCGGGCCATTGTATCAGCCGTCGAGCGTGGCGTTGCAGCTCCCGCCTTTACTGCGAGTCTCGGCTACTATGACAGCTACCGCAGCGCCCGCCTCCCGGCTAATTTGCTTCAGGCCCAGCGGGACTTCTTTGGTGCCCATACATACGAGCGTGTTGACAAGCCCGAAGGTGAGTTCTTCCACACGAACTGGACGGGACAGGGCGGCAGCACCGCCTCGACCACGTACAACGCCTAGGTTTGTTCCACCGATCCCTCCTTAAAAGGAGGATCGGCGGAAGTGCCTTATGAGAAGTGGAGGTAGAAGGGTACTCCTTACCGCACACCTGTTTTTAGGTGAATTTTGTCTGCCGGTCGTNNTCGTCCCCGACCAGGCATCCTCAAACCTTGTGATTCTCGGACTTCTCGGCCAATAGCCTCGAATGACTAAGCTGCTTTCCCAGGCACCTTTTCACCTTGCTCAAGCTTCAACCTGCCCTATTTTTATAGTTCGATGTTGAATTTTTTACGGCGGTTTTTCCTGATGCTGCTTTTGCTTCTGCCTACTCTCGGCATGGCATCCGTTTCGGATGCCCTCAAGTCATTGGTTCAAGGGGATTCCAATCAGGGTGACTCCGGGAACATGTCCGAAAAGGATTTTGAACGCATGGCCATGCAGATTCGGGAAAGAGCCATTCAGCAAACCCGTCCTCCCACAGTAACCATTCCCACCTCCCCGGTCATCGGCTTTGGCAAGTACCCATGGCATCGGAGTATCATGACGACCATTTTCTGGATTGGAGAACGCCCCACAGCCAGAAATCCAGTCCCCAATAACCGGAGCGCCTGGGATGCAAACTGGGCCAGAAACTATGGCGGCTATGACAACCC
>DKEN01000146.1:3285-3511 GCA_002452515.1 Spartobacteria bacterium UBA6821
TTCCGCACCGATCACTGGCAATATGTCTTCGGTAATGAACGCCCCCGTCCCAATCTGAACAGGGGGGCGGGTCTCGATATCTCTCCCGCTGTGCGCGACTACCTGCACATGGATAAAAATGACATCACTGACTGGAAATTTGTCGATGCGGCGAGTGTTCCTGATGGTCCCTGGAAATATTACGGTGACAACAACACCTTCGCACTCATGAGAAAGGGGGCGAACC
>DKEN01000147.1 GCA_002452515.1 Spartobacteria bacterium UBA6821
GGCCGGTTCAGAGCTTCCTGGCGAAATTCCCCGAGGAGTTTGCTGTCAGAGCGAAATAACCGCAGAAGTTGATGAACCGCCGCGCAGCATTCCTCGTGGCGGGGATCACAGGTTTTATTGGGATTGCCCTTGGAGCCTTTGGTGCGCATGCGCTCAAAGTAGTGCTGGAGGCCCATCAGATGAGTGCCGTGTGGAATACTGCGGTACTCTATCACCTCATCCATGCCCCCGTGCTCCTCTGGCTAGCAGGAAGACGTCTGATTTGCACAACGCCCATCCTCCTCTTTGGCTCAGGCATCCTGCTCTTCTCTGGAAGCCTTTACGCACTGGCTTTGACCACTCTTCACTGGCTTGGTGCCATCACTCCGTTTGGAGGACTCTTACTCATGGCAGGTTGGCTCTGGATCGCCTTTGCAGCGTGGAGAGCAGAAAGGAGTGAGCAATGATCGCTCTCACCGAGAGCTTTCTTGTTCCGACACGCGGCAAAGGAACATACGAAATTACGGATGAAGTGGCTGCTCTTGTAAAACGCAGCGGGATCACGACAGGCCTCGCCACGGTTTTCATTCAGCACACCAGCGCAAGCTTGGTAATCTATGAGAATGCCGATCCTACGGCGCGGGCCGATCTCCACCGCTTCTTTGAGGATCTGGTACCCGAGGATGATCCCCGGCTCGTGCATACGCTCGAAGGGCCGGATGATTCCACCAGTCATCTCCGGATGGTTCTGACCCGCACAAGTGAATCTATTCCGATTTCAGAGTGCAGACTCCAACTCGGCACTTGGCAGGGAATCTTCCTCTTCGAACATCGCCGTGCTCCGCATAGGAGGACGGTGGTGGTGAGTCTGATTGGGAAGTGAGTTTTAACATCCTGCTTACTCTAAGAAAAAGCCCCGATCATTGCTGATCGGGGCTTTTTATTGAGTGCCGAAACTTTTCTACCTTTTACACCCGGCTTTATTCACGAGAAGAATCGGAAGTTTGAATGCAGGGCAAGGCGCACGAGGGCGGGCGTAGTAGAGCTACGCCAACCGAGTGGCAACGCCGATCTGCGTCAAAATCCCGATTTTTCAATTAGTAGCGGTAGTGATCTGCCTTGTAAGGCCCTTCGACCGGCACGCCGATGTAGTCGGCCTGTTCCTGAGTGAGGGTCGTGAGTTTCACGCCGATCTTGCCGAGGTGGAGGCGGGCAACTTCCTCGTCGAGTTTCTTGGGCAGGACGGTGACACCGACGGGGCGAGTCTCACGTGTCTGCCAGAGTTCGATTTGGGCGAGGGTCTGGTTGGTGAAGCTGTTGCTCATGACGAAGCTTGGATGACCAGTGGCGCATCCGAGATTCACGAGGCGTCCTTCGGCAAGGAGGAAGATCTCATTACCGGCAGGAAAGGTGTATTTATCCACCTGTGCCTTGATGTTGAGCTTCTTGATGCCAGGGAGTTTTTCAAGCTTGTCCACTTGGATCTCGTTGTCGAAGTGACCGATGTTACAGACGATAGCCTGGTCTTTCATCTTCTCCATGTGCTCGACGCGGATGATGTCCTTGTTTCCAGTCGTGGTGACATAGATGTCGCCAAAGCCGAGCGTATCCTCGATCGGCATGACACGATACCCTTCCATGGCGGCCTGGAGGGCGCAGACTGGGTCGATCTCGGTGACGATAACCTGGGCACCCATACCGCGCAGGGCGGCGGCACAGCCCTTGCCGACATCACCGTAACCGCAGACGACACCGACCTTGCCGGCGATCATGACATCGGTGGCGCGCTTGATGCCGTNNAGGGATTCGCGGCAGCCGTAGAGGTTGTCGAACTTTGCCTTGGTGACACTGTCGTTCACGTTGATGGCGGGGAAGAGGAGCTTTCCTGCGTTGGCCATCTCATAGAGACGGTGGACGCCGGTGGTAGTCTCTTCGGAGACACCCTTCAATTCCTTGATGATTTCATGGAAGATGCCAGGAGTATCCTTGGCGATCTGCTTGAGCAGGTCCTTAATGACCTTCACCTCATGGTTGTCGGAGGGGCTATCGACCCAGGTGTCGCCGTTCTCCATCTCATACCCCTTGTGAATGAGTAGGGTGACATCGCCGCCGTCATCGACGATGAGCTGAGGGCCCTTGCCGCCAGGGAAGATGATGGCCTTCCAAGTACACCACCAATATTCTTCGAGTGATTCCCCCTTCCAGGCAAAGACCGGGGTGCCAGTCGCTGCGATGGCGGCTGCCGCGTGATCCTGTGTGGAAAAAATATTACAGGAAGCCCAACGGACATCGGCTCCGAGTTCTTTGAGGGTCTCGATGAGGACACCTGTCTGGATGGTCATGTGCAGGGAACCGGTGATGCGGACTCCAGCGAGGGGCTTGGCTTTACCGTATTTCGCGCGGGTGGCCACGAGGCCAGGCATTTCGTGCTCTGCGATGGAGAGCTCCTTTCTGCCGAATTCGGCAAGGGAGATGTCGGCGACTTTGTAATCGGTGGTTGTGGTCATAGTTTTGTCTGTGGGAGTGGTTGGAGTGATAAGTTTTTCAACAGCTTCCTTCTTTGTGTCGTTAGTAAGCTTTTCTTCGTAAGTTGCGGTTGTCATATTGATGCTCCTAGGGTTAGTGACGGGTTGGTTATTTGACGGCTTTCCTGAGTGCTGTGGCCTTGTCGGTTTTTTCCCAGGTGATGGCTGAATCTTCTTTGCCGAAGTGGCCGTAGTTGGTGGTTTTGGAATAGATGGGGCGGAGGAGGTCGAGTTGAGCCACGATGTCCGCTGGCTTGAAGCTGAAGATCTTGAGTACGGCAGCCAGGATGGCCTCGTCTGCAACCGATCCGGTGCCGAAGGTATCGATATGGACGCTTACGGGTTTCGGATGACCGATCGCGTAGGCGAACTGCACCTCTGCCTTCGCTGCGAGTCCCGCCGCGACGATGTTTTTGGCTACCCATCGGCCCATGTAGGCGGCACTACGGTCAACCTTGGAAGGGTCCTTTCCGGAGAAGGCTCCGCCGCCATGACGGCCCATGCCGCCGTAGGTGTCGACGATGATCTTGCGGCCTGTGAGGCCCGTGTCACCCTGAGGGCCGCCAATCACAAACTTACCGGTCGGATTGATCAGGAACTCGGTCTCCTTCGTCAGCATGCTCTTGGGAAGCACCGCCTTGATGACCTTTTCAATGCAGAATTTTTCGATTTCGGAGTGCTCGGCTCCTTCAGCGTGCTGTGTGGAGATGACAACATTGGTGATGCGGGTTGGCTTCCCATCCACATATTCCACGGAAACCTGTGACTTGGCATCGGGGCGGAGCCACTTGGCGGCCTTGCCTGCCTTGCGGACTTCGGTGAGCTTACGGCCCAGACGGTGGGCAAACATGATTGGAGCTGGCATCAGTTCCGGAGTCTCGTTGCTCGCGTAGCCAAACATGATGCCCTGGTCTCCAGCACCTTGTTCGCCGCTCTTCTTACCCTTAGCTTTCTTGGCATCAACGCCCTGCGCTATGTCGGGCGACTGGGCGGTGAGGATGTTTTGGACGAAAATCTTGTCGGCGTGGAAGACATCGTCATCGTTCACATAACCAATCTCACGAACCGCATCTCGGGTGATCTGCACATAGTCGAGTTTCGCCTTTGTGGTGATCTCACCGCCGACAATGGCGATATTGCTTTTCACATAGGTCTCGCAGGCCACGCGGCTGAATTTGTCCTGAGCAAGGCAAGCGTCGAGAACGGCGTCGGAAATAGTGTCTGCTACCTTGTCGGGATGGCCTTCGCCGACGGATTCGGAGGAAAAGATATAGCTGCGTGACATGGGATGATGGGGTTGTGTGGTGATGTTAAAAAGCAGAGTCATCGGCGTGGATGTCTTTACTTATTAATATATGTGTATATGTAAATGGGTATGGCGTCAATTCTTCAATCCCTCCGCGCACTGGCCGAGCCGACACGGTTGCGCCTCCTGGCTCTCCTGCTGGATGAGGAACTCTCCGTTGCCGAACTCCAGGAAGCACTTGGTATGGGGCAATCGCGCATTTCGGCGAGTCTAGGGCAGCTTCGCCGTCAGGGGCTGGTACTCGATCGGCGGGTAGGGAAGAATATTTATTACACGGCGGTCATCTCCTCCGTTACCCCTCTCAGGGAGGTGCTGACTTCGGCTGTTTCCGAACTCGCCGAGGCAACTCGTGACCAGCAGGCGCTGCAGCTTGTTCTCAACAAGCGGCGTGACCGTGCAGCGGAATATTTCGATAAACTGGCCGGGAAATTCGGTCGCACCTACATTCCGGGACGATCATGGCAGTCGCTTGCTCACGGACTGCTCAGACTCCTCCCCCCGCTCGTGATTGCGGATATGGGTGCAGGTGAGGGGACTCTTTCGCAGTTGCTGGCTCGGACAGCCAAACAGGTCATCGCCATTGATAACTCGGCGAAAATGGTGGAATTCGGTGCTAAGGTTGCTCTGGAGAATGGATTCACCAATTTGGAATACCGGCTCGGTGACATTGAGGAACCACCCATCGAACCGGCTTCAGTCGATGTCGTTCTCTTCAGTCAGGCACTTCATCATGCAGCCCGTCCCCAAAGAGCAATCGAGAGCGCCTTTTCCATCCTCAAGCCGGGCGGCCGAATTCTGATCCTCGATCTGGCCAGCCACACCTACGAACAGGCTAAGGAACTCTACGCCCATGTCTGGCTTGGCTTCTCCGGAGTGGAACTCCATGCCATGCTGGAAAAATCAGGGTTCCGAGATCTGGAAGTCAGTATTGTGGCTAGAGAGCAGCAGGCGCCTAATTTTCAGACGATACTCGCCACCGGGCTCAAGGCATAGAGCGAGGCTTGGGATTGAACTGGGGCGTGCCCACGCCGCTCACCCTATCGGGCTGTGCTGCTGCGCAGTCCTACCTACTCTCGCCAGTCGTAGGTTTTTGGCGGATAGCTGCGTTGTTGCTCGCTCGTCGTAGGACAACTACGACTTCGCTCTCACGCCTTGCTCTCCATCCAAGCTTGCGAGACTTGGGGAGAACGAACGCTCAGTACTTTTTTCAAGAAACACGATTGGGAGCAGATCGGTGATCTCAACGCTTATAGCTCAAAGCTTTGGCGTGAGACGCCAATTCAGAGTCACCTTACAAAAAGATTCAGTCTATCTACCTCTTCTTCAACGGCTTTTCGAGGGCCTCGGCCTTGAGTTGGGCCACGGCATCCAGCCAGTCGTTTGCCGAATCTCCGGGCCATCCGAGTTGCTGACGGCGTTCACCGATGTAGTAGGCACGAAGTGAAATTTCCTCATGGGCGATGACTGGTTCAGTCGATGAGGGCTTCGGATTGAGGGAAGCACTGACACTGGGTTTGGAGAGTGTCGCTTTGACGGTTCGTTTTTTGCGGACGGCAACTGGCTTTTCAAAAGTGGGCTCCACTTTTTTTTGGACAGCTGGTTTCTTGACTGCCTTTTTCGGTGTGATGGCCTTGGAGGCGTCAGTGGAGGATGTGGTTTTTTTTGCCATAGTTAAGGTCTCCTTAGCAAATTCTAGGCCGTTCCTGGAGAAGGTCGATTGGATTTTTGTGACATTTCCGTTTCAATCTCGAGGGGAACCGCTGATTTAATCCCATGAAGACTGCTGTAAACTAT
>DKEN01000145.1 GCA_002452515.1 Spartobacteria bacterium UBA6821
ACGATGGCATCATCCACGACAAGACCGACCGCCAGCACAACAGCCAGCAGGGTCAGCAGATTCACCGTGAATCCGAAGAGAATCATGATGAAAGCCGTGCCGATGAGCGAAATGGGGATCGCCACGACGGGGATCAGCACGGAGCGAGCCGATCCGAGAAAGAGGAAGATGACGAGAATGACGATGCCGAGTGTTTCAGAGAGGGTCTTGAACACATCCTTGATGGCATCGCTGATGTAGTCACTGGAGTCGTAGGGGATATCCAGCGTCATGCCCGGAGGAAGAAGCTTGCGCAGCTCCGGCACCTGATCACGCACCAATTTGCAGACATCCAGGGTATTGGCTGTCGGCAGACACCAGATGCCGAGGAACTTCGCATTTTTTCCGTCAAAGCGGACATCGGAGTCATAATCCTCAGCACCCATGTCAACATCGGCAACATCCTGAAGGCGTACGAGGACACCATTTTTCTGTTTTACAACGAGCTGTCGGAACTCCTCTGGCGTGGTGAGGTTGGTATTAGCGACAAGGTTGATGGCGGTCATTGTCCCCTTTGTCTTTCCAACTGCGGCAAGATAGTTGTTGGCCTGAAGGGCAACCCTCACATCGGAAGCCGAGACGCCGAGTGCCGCCAGACGGTCGGGCTTGAGCCAGATCCGCATGGCGATCACGCGGGCGCCAAGGACATCCGCCCTCTGAATCCCGGTGATGGCTGTCAACTTGGGTTGGATGACCCGGGTGAGAAAATCAGTGAGCTGGTTCGGTTCCATGTTTGGATCCGAAAATCCGAGATACATGGCGGCGCGGAGTTCATCGGCGTTCTGAAGCGCAATGATGGGATTCTCCGCTTCCGGGGGCAGATCATTGCGAACCTGCGCGAGTTTCGCCTGAATCTGTGTCAGTGCAGCATTCGGATCGTAATTGAGCTTCAGGTGAACCGTGATGGTGCTGACGCCCTGTGCGCTGGAACTCTCGATGTAATCGATCCCCTCCGCCGCCGCGATGACGCGTTCAAGCGGAGTGGTGATGTAACCGCGCACCAAATCGGCATTCGCTCCGATATAGTTGGTGGTGACCTGGATGACGGCAATATCGCTGCGCGGATACTGGCGGACATTGAGCATGCGGATTGACTGCACGCCAGCCAGCAGGATGACAAAGCTGATCACGAGCGCCAGCACGGGGCGCTTAATGAAAAGATCGGTGAAATGCATGATCGGGAAAAGAGAGGGCAAGCCGGAGAGCGCTTAGCTCTGCTCGGGCTTGGGCTCCGGATTATTTCCCGGTTGCACGCTATTGTTGATGTTGACCGCACCTCCCTGACGAAGTTTGAAGATTCCCGCAGTGGCGATCTGATCTCCGTCCTTGAGGCCCTTGAGGACTTCAATCTGATCCCCATGCGTTTTGCCGAGCACCACTGACTGCTCTCTAACGCCAAGGTAGTCGACTCCGTCGGGGCCCTTCATCTGTTCGATCACAAAGACCGAATCGCCGTAGGGTGCGTACTGGATTGAGGTGGCAGGAATCAGGACAACATGTTTTTTCTCCGGAAGGAGTGTCTGCACGGCGGCAAACATGCCGGAGCGAAGCAGGTGTCCGGTATTGCGAACCGTAGCCTGAACCTGGATGTTGCGCGTGGAGGTATCGACGATTGAGTTGATGGCATTGATGGTCCCCATGAAAACCTTGTCAGGCAGCCCGTCAGCCTGGATTCGCACTTCCTGTCCTACGGAGAGATTCCCGAGATATTGCTGGGGCAGGGCAAAGTTCACATAAATGGGATCCAGGGATTCGAGTTGAACGATCGGATCGCCGCTCTTGAGATACTGTCCGACATTGATCTGACGGATCCCGATGGCTCCGCTGAAAGGGGCCCGGATGGTCTTTCTGTCGATCGTCGCCTGTGTTTCATCAACAGAGGCGACTGCTGCGTCATAGCCGCTTTTAGCCTCATCAAAAGCGGATGTTGCAATGACGTGTTTTTCACTCAGATCCTGTGCCCGTTGCAGATTTTGACGTGCGAGCTCAAGTTTTGCCTTTGCGGTGCGGAGTTGTGCTTCTTCCTGGCGGGTGTCGAGCTGCACCAGTAGCTGTCCATTGGTTGCCGCACTACCTGAATCGAAATCAATGGTCGTGACGATACCGGGAAGATCGGCGCTGAGCATCACCCCCTGTGGAGAGGCCAACGAGCCGACTGCATCCAGCACGGGTACCTGGTCGGTTTCCTTCACGATCAGTGACGTGACGGTATCAGGAGGCATTTTGAAGGCTTTTCCCTTGGCGATGGCTTGCGTGATCTGAAGTGTTTTGATCCCTCCCAGCACCAGCACGAAAACAACCATCACGGAAATGGAAATCCAAAAGACCAGCTTTGGATGCCTGGGAGGCGTCGGATCATCGGCCAAGGTGATCACGTCCGGCGAGGCTGGGGTGATAGCCTGATTTAGGGATAGGAATTCGTCACTCATGATTACTTAATGGCATTAAGTAATCAGTGCGGAAAGCTACGGTCAAGTGGTAATGCAATTCAGCAAAGAAACAAAGCTACGGCTTTTTGTTCTTGTGAATCACCCTTTTGCGACGAGTTGCTTGGGCGGCCTTTTTCACATCGGGATCTGGCTTTGTTCTGCTGTCTGCAGGGCCTTCCCACATGCGGAATCCGCCAATGAAGGCATTGGCATTGTTTCCAGAAATGCACGCTGGTGGGAGTTCCTTGAGTTTTTTCACATTGCCGCCACCTAGGACGACATAGTCCGGAAGTATGGCGGCGGTGAGGATTTCGACGGTCTCGAAGACATGTTTTTTCCAACGGGCTTTGCCACTTTTGTCCATACCTCGAACGCCGACATAATCTTCAAAGGTTTTCTTTTTAAACGGGAGATGGCCGAGTTCCAATGGAAGGAGGGTTTCGTCGGTGACCACTGCGCTGCCCAGTCCAGTACCAAGTCCCAGGAAGAGCATCTTGCCTCCCTTATAGCTGCCAAGCGCCTGCATGGCGGCATCGTTGATCATTTTGACGGGACATCCGAAGCTCTTTTCATAGTCAAAATCGACCCAGCCTTTTCCCAGATTAAAGGGTTCTATGACAGGGGCATTGTTATGAATGGGGGCGGGAAAACCGATCGAGACCACATCGAACGTCCACCCTTCGGCAAGCTTCTGGACATCCTTTACCATCTGGCTGGGAGTGAATTCGGGACCCGATGGCATCTTCCGTGGGTCTTTTTCCCCACTGAGGAGAATTTTGACATGGGTGCCGCCGATATCGATGGAAAGTACGTTCATGGTGGGAGGGGATGGATGTGCAACCGGAGATGTGACTGTTCCGCG
>DKEN01000076.1 GCA_002452515.1 Spartobacteria bacterium UBA6821
ATGATTCAATGCACCTGGAAAAACTCACCCATTCAGTCCTGGATCAGTCATGATGGGCTGGCTGCGGCACCATCATTTCAACACGATCCCGTAAAATCTCCCTCAGGGATCGTGAATCAAAAAACTCCCTCGGCCCTTTACAATGGGATGATCAGTCCTCTCATTCCCTATGCCATCACCGGGACGATCTGGTATCAGGGCGAGTCGAATGAAGGCCGGGACGCTCTGGAATACCGAAGACTTTTTCCCCGTTTGATTCGCGATTGGCGAAAGCAATGGAACACGGGACCGCTCCCCTTTTACTTTGTCTCTCCGGCCGGATTCGGTGACGAAGAGGGGTCGAGCGTGGAGGAGTTTTTGTTGGAAAATCAAAAACCTTCGAGGGCGATTCCCTGGCTTCGCGAGGCAGTGGCCGGTGCTCTCACTCTCCCGAATACAGGAATGGCCGTCGCCACTGATCTGGGGCTGCCAGATGAACTCTATCCTCCGGACAAGCTCGATGTGGGGCGTCGACTGGCATTGCTCGCCCGCAGGCGTGTTTATGGTGAGGAAGTTGTTGATTCCGGACCGGTTTTTGAGTCGATGCATGGGGAAGGGGCGAAAATCCGTGTGAAGTTCAAGGTGATCGGGAGCACCCTGACACTTGGCGTTTCTCCCTTTCAACCTGAGGATGCTTCTCCAATGACGGTCGCACATCTCACAGGATTTGCCGTCTCGGGAAAGGAGGGCAAGTGGTTTCCGGCAAAGGGCGCGATTGATGGGGATACGGTTCTGCTCTCCAGTGATGCCGTGCCTCATCCCGTGGCAGTGCGGTATAACTGGGGAGGGTTTCCCAAAGGAAATCTTTATAACAAGGAGGGACTTCCAGCCGCCCCCTTTCGTACCGATACCAACCAGCCCGTCAATTTTTCAAACTAATGGGGAGGGTTCAGTCGCTTCTCTGGTATTGGCATAGGCTCTTCCATCTGTCAGAAGCAAGTGGTGAGATTTTTTAGATTTCTTCTCCTCTCAATTGTCACCTCCGGATTTGTCCATGCTGCGGGTGGGGGACATGGCAACCCAGCAACTTCTCCGATGGAGAAGGGTGAGGAATCGATCAACAAGCCGCTTTCCTCATTCGCCCTGAAAGCATCGACCAAAGCCATTTTCCAACGCATTGTTCAGGCGCGTCTTTTTCAATCCGGGACTTGGACCCTTGCCGATAATTCGCAGACGACGATGACCGCCGCGAGAACGCTGGCATCACTTCAACCAACTTTCATCTCAGGACTCCTGAGACTTCCCGATCATGGCGAGCTTTCCGATGCCGAGGCGGAGGCTTATGCATCAGTCCGCGCGACAGTTCTTGCCTCCAGCAAAACCTGCCGTTTCGATGTGCTCATCAATGCAGGAGAAGAGCAATCGCCGGAGATCTTCGTGCAACGAATCAAGGAATTCAACGTGAGGATTCATCCCGACTCCTGGACGTTTTACGTGTCACCAGAAACCCGCGCCATTTCTCCAGAAGTTTTTGAGGAGGGCATTGCCGAGGCCCATGCGGAAGGGCAGATGGTCGGCTACGACGGCCCTCTTTCGTTGATTCCGGAAGGAGTTGATTTCATCGTCATCCGCGCCTGGAATTTCAAGGTCAACCACGAAGAGATCGACCTGCTTCGCGCAAAGCAGAGGGTGCCGCTCATCGTCGAATTGCCGACAACCTTCGGAAACAAAGAATACAGCGAGGTGATTGCCTATGTGGAGGAGATGGGATCCCAGGATCGCGTTTCACGGATCACGGAATTGGCCGAAAATCAATATTCCTGGGGCTATCGGTTTGCCTATCCGATTTTTTACCCCCTCTATCCCGCGCGTCATGCCTTTGATGCAACCAAGGACAATATTCTTCTCGTCTCCATACGGGCCCTCCTTTCACGGTTCAATTAAATCAGCGGTTTCTTAATTCACTGGCTAGGATGACCTTCCTTAAAAGTCATGACCCCCCCCTTACTTCTCGTCATCACCTTGGCATTACCTTTTTCAAAACCCTCCCTTCTTCTCGGAGAGGGTTTTGTTACTCCAGCGCTGCCTGTCATTCCTAATCGATCATTCANNGGGGCGACAATCAGGATTCTGAATGACATCGCCTCCTATCCCAAGGGGGGCAGGGGCTTCAGTAACTCGATCACCGCCAACGGTGCCCACGATCTTGAGATCAGTGGGGAGGGAACGATCGACGGGCAGGGTACGCCTTGGTGGAGCGCATTCCGTGTGGACAAGAGCGGATTTCCACACAGGCCGTTCATGATTGTGCTTTCTGATTGCACTCGCGTCCTGGTAAAGGGGGTACGGTTGATGAATTCTCCCTCGTTTCATCTTGTCCCGCAGCATTGCAGGGATGTCACCATCGACGGCGTGACGATCACCGCTCCCGCGGATTCCCCGAACACGGATGCCATCGATCCCTCTGGCTGGAATTTTCTCATCACCCGTTGCCGTATCGACGTGGGCGACGACAACATCGCCGTGAAAGCTGGCAAAGGAACTCCTCCAGAGGGGAAAGCTGCATCCTGCGGAAATTTCACGGTGACATCCTGTACCTTTCTGCACGGCCACGGACTCTCGATCGGAAGTGAAACGGATGGAGGGCTTGACGGGATGAGGGTAAGCAATTGCAGCTTTGAAGGCACCACGGCGGGCATTCGGATGAAGTCCAACCGCGAGAAGGGTGGAGTGGTTCAAAACCTCAGCTATGACCGGATTACCATGAAAAATGTCAACACGCCTGTACAGATCACCAGCTACTATCCTAAAACGCCTTCCAACCCTGCCGAGGAAGATTCCCTTTCGCTCGGTTCACGCACTCCTGTTTGGAAAAACATCACCATCAGTAACCTGAAGGCCGTTGATTCTACAAATGCCGGTATCCTTTGGGGACTCCCAAAAATTCCGATCACGGATGTCACCTTCAAGAATGTTGAGATTGAGGCTGTGACGGGAATGACAATCCTCAATGCAAAGGGAATCCGTTTTGATCAGTCGTCGATCGCTGTGCAGAAGGGGAAAAAACTCACAACTACCAATGCCGATGTCAGTGGACTTTGAGATGACGATAGTACCCCGGATCTGTCAGACTCCGCATTGCCATCGGAAAACCGCAACCAAACTATATTGATTTTAGAATGATGAGGCGTTTCCAGGCACCCCTTCTATTCTTGCTCGTTGGGGCTTATGCTCACGCGGCGGTACTGACTGCGCAACCGATTCTTCTGCCTGAATTCGGTGCGACGAATGTCCCTCCGGACACTCTGATCGAGATTCATGCGGATCATGCACTGCACATAGGTTCGGGAACCCTCACAGTCTCTAACTTGGAAGGGAAAATTGTGGATTTTCTTGATCTGGGTATCACCATTCAGACCAACACTGTGGGAGGCAAGAGCCTCCGATATATTCCTGTTATTTCAGAAACGAATACTCTCTTGATACAGCTTCATTCGGGGGTGCTTTCACCAGGATCGACCTACACGGTGTCTCTTGATCCGCAGGCGATCCTGTTTGACGATGGAAAATCAGCGCTGCCGGCACGCACCAATAGTTGGAGTTTCACCGTCAGACCCAATCTTCCAAAGGGAAAGCGAACCTGTACGGTTGGCCCCGGGCCGGATTGTGATTTTGCCACCGTGCAGGGCGCTGTTGATGCATTTCCCAATGCTGCAGATACGCATCCGGTGATTGTTGTTAAAAAAGGGGTTATCCATGGTTTGATCGTGATTCCCTCCGGGAAAAATCATCTCACGATACGGGGTGAGGGGAGGCAAGAATCAGTTCTCGAGGGTTTTAATAATAACACGCTCAACCCGAGTAGTTCCCTGCGGGCAGCGTGTGATGTCGAAGCCGACGACTTCAGGATGGAGAATCTGACGCTCAGGAACAGCACCCCTTATAAAGGCTCACAGGCCGAGGCGCTGCGCATTCAGGCCGATCGTGCTCTGCTCCTGGGATGCGATTTCTCCAGCTTTCAGGACACGTTGCAACTGAGTGGAAGTGTCTATGTGAAAGATTGCCTGGTCAGCGGGGATGTTGATTTCATCTGGGGTGAAGGGACTGCGTTTTTTCAGGATTGCGAACTGCGTGCCCTGCACGATGGCTACTATCTCCAATCGCGAAGTGATGACGGTGGCGGATTTGTTTTTCTTAACTGCAGACTTACTGCGGCACCCGGCGTTTCAAACAATGTGCTCGCCCGCATTGAATGTGACCGTTTTCCCTACAGCGCTGCTGCCTACCTGAACTGCGCCATGGGACCTCATGTTCCAAAAGTTGGGTGGAACATTCAGGGGGGCTCCACGAATTCCCTGCGGTATGGTGAATCTGGAACAACTGATCTTGCGGGTAAGCCGTTAGATCTCGTCGTAAGGAACCCGATAGCGAGAATTTTTACTCCTGAAGAAGTCGTTGAACTTTCCGATCCTAAAAAGGTTTTCTCCAAAGCCTCGTTTTGGGATCCTGCTAAAGCTGCTTTATCCATTAAAACCTCCCCATGAAATTCTACTCCCCTCTTCGTTTCCTTATTCTCTTCAGTACATTTTTCGTTGCTTGGCATCTTCATGCTGCTGAAAGCGGTTGGACGCAGGTCCCGGAGATTCTCAAAAGGATTGTTCCACCGGCATTCCCTGACAAGGAATTCAAAATCACTGACTATGGTGCCGTGCCCGATGGAAAAACCCTCTGCTCGGAGGCCATCACCAAGGCGATTGATGCTTGTGCTGCTAGCGGCGGCGGTCATGTAGTGGTTCCTGCTGGAACATTCCTCACCGGTCCCATTCATCTGAAGAGCACTGTTGATTTGCACATTGCCAAGGATGCCACGCTAGCCTTCAGCACGGATCCATCCCTTTACCTTCCAGTCGTGCCGACTCGATTCGAAGGAATGGAATGCATGAATTACTCTCCCCTCATTTATACCAAGGACATGACCAATGTGGCTGTTTCAGGTGAGGGGACGCTGGATGGTCAGGCTGATTCCTCCTGGCTATTATGGAAGGGAAAGAAACAGGCATCTGATAGGGCGCGTCTCAATGCGATGGTCAATCAAGGAGTTCCTCTAGAAAAAAGGGTCTTCGGCGATGGTTCCTTTCTGCGGCCTAACTTTATCCAGTTCGTCGGGTGCAGGAATGTTTTGATCGAGGGGGTCAAAATTCGGCGCTCGCCGATGTGGGAGATTCATCCGATCCTTTGCACCAATGTTACGGTGCGTGGCGTCGATATTGAATGTCATGGAGCGAATAATGATGGATGTGATCCGGAGTCCTGCACGGATGTCCTCATTGAGAAGTGTCTCTTTGATACCGGGGATGATTGCATCGCCATCAAATCAGGCCGCAACAACGACGGACGACGCATTAATGTTCCTTCGAGCAATCTCATCATCCGTGACTGTGTGATGAAAGATGGACACGGTGGTGTCAGTATCGGGAGTGAAATCTCAGGCGGGTGCACCAATGTCTTTATCGAGCANNACGATTGATCTCCTCTACGAAGAGGGGGCAAAGGGGGCGTTCATGCCCGTGATCCGTAATGTGGTTGTCGAGAATGTCTCCGCCGGGAAGGCTCCACAAGTCGTCAATGCACGCTCGTTTCCCGGAGCGACGGTAACCGGCATCAGGATCCTGAATTCGAAATTTGGAGGAGTGGAGAAGCCCGACGAGATTCAGAATGCTGATGTGAAAGTTGAGGGGTGTGAGATCAGTAAGGCTACTCTCTCATCGCCTCAATAATAACAATAGAGCGTTTTAAATAATAGTGTGGCCATCGATTTGTGAGTGTCATGNNCAAGCGAAGCGGCTGTAGTCGCTGTGCTACAGCCCGAGCGATGAGACACCGCCAAACGCCCTATGCCACCGCAAAGAATGGCTATAGAATTAATTAAACCGCTCTAAAAGCCCGCTCAGGCACTCCGGTACCAAGGGAGAAGGCTGTGTGTCAGTGATGGATTTCTGGCAGAAACCCCAATCCAAAGAACATCAAGTTCATCAAGATCAAAGCCAATAAAGCCAAGTATTCTTCAGGAACAGTTTTCATGAGTTGAATGGGAACGGTTGGAGTCCCCACTGTTTTAGTGAGCACTTGCTATGCCAAGAAATCACGGGCTCACGCCAGCAGAGCTAGTTTGCCGATTCTGCTCATTCCCTAATACACTCTAAATCTCCGCAGAATAATTTTTCGCGGCATCCACCTGAACAATCTTTCCTTCCGGCAAGAGAAGCGCGGTCAATCTCCCTCCGTAGACACAGCCGGTATCAATTCCATAAAATTTACCCTTGATGATCGATGGCTCAGACTCGGTCGTGGAGTAGCGCTTGTGACCCACGACCAAAGGACGATCGAGATCTAAGTGATCCTTCCAACTGCGATCCAATGAGACACTTCCTGTGAGCACGCCTTTCGGCTGTTCATCCAAGGGAATGCCAGGAAGAAGCGCCCCGTGTACGGCGATAAAATCGTCCGCTTCCAAAAAGAGAGGCATTTTTTTAACAGCCTCAAGATATCGATGATAACTTTTTTCAGACATCATCTCCTTGGTCATTTTACCCTCCTCCTTGAGCTTGGCTTTCCCTCGGGATGCCTCCAGATGATTGAGGTCATGATTACCCTGCAGGCAGAGGCACTGCAGCGATTCGAAGAGTTCCAGAGTACCTTCGGGGTCAGGGCCCTTGTTCAGGAGATCGCCCATCAGTACCAAATTGTCCCCGACTGAGGGGGAGAGAAGGTCGATCAGTTTTCTGAATTCGAGACTGCAACTGTGAATGTCACCGATGAGGATCGTGTTTGGTGTGTTCATCACGATGAAGGGAACTAGCGTGTTTTCCGATTTCTGGTGATCAAAATCAACCTTGTTTCCTTAGAAGAAATTGCTCTTTTACTTCATGTGACCGGAGTCGATGCCACTCGACAGACGTCATACTGATTATAAGATTACTCCATGATCATTCTCATTCCCGCGTTGCTCGTGGTGGTCTATTTGCTGAGTTCGATCCGCGTGCTGATGCAATATGAGCGGGGCGTTGTCTTCAGCCTTGGCAAGTTTACCGGAGTCCGTCAGGCGGGTATCACGATGATTTTTGCCCCGTTCCAAACGATGACCAGTATTTCTCTGCGCACGGTGACGATGCAGATCCCGTCACAAAAAATCATCACCAAAGACAATGTCTCAATCGATATCGCAGCTGTTGCTTATTACAAAATCTCCGATGCCGAAAAGTCCGTCATCGCGATCGAAAATGTCTACAATGCGATCAACCAGATCAGTCAGACGACCGTTCGCAATGTCGTTGGGCGTTTTTCTCTCGATCAACTTCTTGCTGAGACGGCGAATATCAACGAGCAGATCAAGACGGTGATCGACGCTCACACTGAGCCATGGGGCACCTCCGTTACCGCTGTCGAAATCAAGGATATCATCCTGCCGGACAACATGCAGCGGGCCATGGCCAAAGAGGCGGAGGCAGAACGCGAACGCCGCGCCAAAATTGTTGCAGCAGAAGGGGAGTTTCAAGCCGCAACGAAACTAGGGCAGGCTGCCGATGTGATCACGGCACACCCTGTTGCTCTCCAATTGCGCACCCTGCAGACGATGGCTGAAATCGCCACCGAGAAGAACTCGACGATCATCTTCCCCGCGCAATTCATGACAACTGTCGAAGAAGCGCTAAGGTTGCTGAAGCAGGATTCCAAGAATCAGTAATCCTGCCGGAGAAGCGGTAGGCGAGTTCCTTTTTTTTGGGATGGAGAATTCTTTTTCACGGCGAGTAGCGTAGTTCTGACGTCCTGCCAAGTGCCTGAACATCCCATGGAACTTGATTCTGCACTCATCACTTCGCCGCTCCTGCATGCTCAATGATTGCCAGACCGGCAGTAGACTTTGTATAAAATGGACTTCCATGACCTTCAACAGATAGTTGAAGTCCTGACCTGCACGATGCTCTGCAATGAGCAATGGTGAAGCAGTTCATCGCTATCACTGATAGTCAAACGACCCCGTAGTTCAACGGATAGAATAGAGGTTTCCTAAACCTTAGATG
>DKEN01000150.1:0-4415 GCA_002452515.1 Spartobacteria bacterium UBA6821
TGGTCGCAGATGATGCCCGATCTGCGCGGATTTTACCGTGACAAGGCGGGCAATCTCAAGTTGCTCACGTCTCCCAATTAATCAGTTTTTCCTGATAGCTATTCCAATTACTACCCCCCCTTTTTATGATGAAACTTCGTCACTGTCTGTTCCTACTGCTACCACTTCTGATCACAGGATGTGCCATCCATCCTCTCGGACCACTCGACAAAGCTCCGCGCCATCAGGCGGAAAAACTGACCGGCTATAAAGGATTTGCCTGGGGTATTTCCACAAGCAGCCTGCAGTATGAGAATCGAGCGGAGAAGCCTGGAAATCCTGACTATTTCCTGAGGGATTGGGATCTGCTGGTGGAAAAGAAAGGGGCCCCTGTGATCGGTCATGCTCTCTACTCGTGGAGCGACTTTGACAAGGATCTGAAAGCTCTGAAGAAAATTGGAGTCACCCATTATCGGTTCAGCATCGAGTGGGCGCGCGTTGAGCCGGAGCCGGGGAAGTACAACGAGGCGGCCCTTGCCCACTATGTCTCCATGTGTCGGAAGCTTAAGGAGGCCGGCATCGAACCAGTCGTCACCCTGTGGCATTTCAGTTTCCCAGCCTGGCTGACTGATCCCAAGGACAACAACAAGGTCAACTGGCTCCATCCGCTCGCACGCGAACGCTGGAATCTCTATGTCTCCAAGGTCGTGCGGGCGACCTCGCCCTATGCCACCTACTACGCGCCGGAGAACGAGCCCAACGGTCAGGTGCTCACCGCCTATATCATTGGTCTCTGGCCACCCTGCCACATCCTTGATTTTACAGGATACAAGGCCGCAACCATCGCCAGTGCCGACATGTTCCGTGATGCGGCTGCCCGCATCAAGGAGATCAAACCTTCGGCCAAGGTGGTCAGTGTCGAGGCGCTTCCCTGGTGGAAGCACGGCCCGCTTGATCCAGGCGGTTTGATTTATAACACGGTTCAGCATTCCAATTTCGACCATCTCGACAGGATCTACGATGTCTGCGACATCATCGGCTTCAACTACTACTACAGCCAGATGGCGGGGCCTCTCAGTTTTCTCTCGGAGTCCTACCGCCACGGAAATCATTACACGATGATGGGGTGGAGGATTGATCCGGCGGGCCTCGGCAAGCAGATTCGCTATGTCGGCAAGCGTTATGACAAGCCGATGATGATCACCGAGAACGGCATCGCCACGCTGAACGATCCGGAGCGCATCAAGTACCTCCACGATCATATTGCCCAGATCCGAAAGACGATGGAGGAGGGGTATGATGTCCGGGGCTACTTCGTCTGGTCGCTCGCCGACAACTACGAGTGGCACTACGGCTATGTACCGAAGTTCGGCCTCACCACGATGGATCCTGTGACGAGAGATCGCCTCTTCAAACCTTCCGCCTATTATTACAAGAAGGTCATCGAGACCTCGCAGAAGGAACAGAAGGTCAATCCAGGCATGAATTAGTATCAACTACCATTTCTACTGGTAGTTGGTCTCAACCTCTCCCATGAAGAGGGGCTGGATTGATCCCCTTTTCCCCCTCATACTCAGTTGATGAAAGTGGCTGTCTTCAATACCAAGCGCTATGAGAAGCGCTCGCTAGAGGCTGCCGCCCAAACCCTCGGGAATGGACAAGGGATTGAATTCACCTTTCTTGAGCCACGACTCGAGACGCAGACGGCGGTGCTTGCAGCCGGTCATGAAGCGGTTCTGATTTTCGTTAACGATGTCGCTGACCGGGAGGTGCTTGAAAAACTAGCTGCGGGCGGGACGCGCTTTCTGGCGACACGAAGCGCGGGATTCAATCAAATCGACTGCGAGGCAGCGAATGAACTCGGTATCCAGCTTGCCTATGTGCCTGCCTATTCCCCGAATGCCGTTGCAGAGTTCACCATCGGCCTGATCCTGACTCTGGGGCGTCATATTCACGAAGGGCACAACCGGGTGCGCCGTGCGGATTTCAATCTGGAGGGACTCTGCGGATTCGAATTGCGTGACATGACGGTAGGGGTCTGCGGGACAGGACGCATCGGAACGAATGTCGTCAAACTTCTGAGCGGATTCGGTTGCAAGATTCTTGCCTATGATGAGGAACCAAACGAGGAGGTGATGCTGCTGGCCTCGTATGTCGATACGCGCGACGAACTTTTCCGCTTTTGCGACATCCTCACTCTTCACGTTCCCCTGATGCCCTCGACGTTTCACATCATCGATGCTCCTGCCTTGGAAATGATGAAGGACGGGGTCTTTCTGATCAATACCAGCCGGGGAGCCTTGCTGGACACACCTGCTGTGGTCGATGCTCTGAAACGAAGGAAGGTTGGATTTCTCGCCATTGATGTCTATGAGGAAGAGTCCTCTCTTTTCTTTGAGGATCACTCCTCCGACATCATCAACGACGACACTTTTGCGCGTCTGCTGACTTTTCCGAATGTCATCGTGACGGGCCATCAGGCCTTCCTCACCGATCGCGCTTTGCGAAATATTGCAGAGACCACCGTGCAAAGCCTGAGAGAGTTTGCCGAGGGTCGGCCCTGCGAAAACGTCATTCCCGCTCCGTGACACGATTGCTTCCGGTATTAGCCGCCGCTTGTTTGCTGTTGGCGACGGGATGCTCATCCAAACTGCAACGGGCCGATCTGGTTTTTATCAACGGTGCGGAGCCGGAGACGCTCGATCCGGCGATCATCACGGGCCAGCCCGAGGGACGCATCGTGAACGCCCTTTTTGAAGGACTCTTGCGGTTTGACCGTCGGGGACTCAGCGTGCCGGGCGTGGCCTCCTCGTGGGAACTTTCCGCCGACAGTCGCACCTACACCTTCCATCTCCGCCCCGATGCCCGTTGGAGCGATGGGAAGAGTGTGACGGCCATGGATTTTGTCGATTCCTGGCGGCGTACGCTCGATCCCGAGACCGCCTCAGCCTACAACTATCAGCTTTTTTCCGTGCTCGGGGCCGAGGAATTCGCGGACGGAAAATCGAAGGATTTTTCAAAAGTTGGAGTGAAGGCACTTGATGAAAATACGCTTCAGGTGACGCTGCGCCAGCCGACCTCCTATTTTCTCGATCTCTGCGCCTTTCCCACACTCTATCCCGTACGCACCGATCTCATCGCGAAATATGGTGACGACTGGGTGAAGCCGGGGAAGCTCGTCGGAAACGGCTCCTACCTGCTCGATGCGTGGAGGATCAACGACTGCGTGATGCTGAAGAAAAACCCGCTCTACTGGGACGCTCCGCATGTTCGACTCAGATCGGTGCAGGTGCTCCCGATCAGTCAGGCAAATGTCGCCTATAATTTTTATGCCGCCGGACAGGCTGATCTGATCATGGACAAGGGGCTTGCCCCTCCCTCACTCCTGGATGCGCTCAAGGTGCGTCCCGATTTCCATGCGGCACCGTTTCTCGGTTCTTATTTTCTACGCTTCAACTGCGCCAAGGGCCCCTTCATCGATGCTCGGGTGCGTCAGGCATTCTCCATGGCGATTGATCGCAAGCGGATCACGACCAAGATCACCCGCGCGGGCGAATCGACGGCCCTGAGCCTGGTGCCGCCCGGTATTCCCGGTTATCAACCACCGGAAGGCCTGTCCGAAGATCCCGAGAAAGCCCGTCAACTTCTTGCGGNNCGTCAGGAATGGAAGGTCTATCTGAATTCCCTCGGTTCGCTTGACTATGGGATTGCCCGCTCCAGTTGGGTGGGGGACTACCCCGATCCCAATACCTTCCTTGATCTCTTTCTCTCTGGCAGTGGCAATAATCGTACAGGGTGGAGCAACGCCACCTACGATTCCCTGATCGGTGAAGCGGCGAGTGAGAAGGATAACGGAAAGCGCTTTGAGACTTTTCGAAAGGCCGAGAGGCTTCTTGTGGCGGATGAGGCGCCGGTTGCCCCGCTCTTCTTTTATGTCGGCATCCAGCTGTACAATTCCGACAAACTGGGAGGAATCGAGGCTAATGTACTCGATGAACATCCGCTGAGGGATATTTTCAGAAAAGACCTTCCCGCTATCAATCCATGAGACTCTCCTTCACTCCCTTAAAATCCACCGCACTCATCACCGGAGCCTCTGCCGGCCTGGGTGCCGAATTCGCCCGACAGCTTGCCCCCAAGGCCTCCCGCATCATCCTTGTTGGAAGGCGTGAAGCCCGTCTGCGGGCACTTGCCTCGGAACTGCAACCGGGTGCTCCCCATCTCCGGATTGACTGTTTCCCCGCCGACCTCTCGCTTGCGACGGAACGCCAACGTTTGGCCACTTGGGTGATTCGCGAGCAGATTCCGGTGGATCTCCTGATCAATAACGCAGGACTTGGCGATCTCGGTTCCTTCGACACGGCACCTTGGGAGAGGATTGCCCCCATGCTGGAGCTGAACATCACCGCCCTCACGCATCTGACCCATCTCATGCT
>DKEN01000150.1:4460-6137 GCA_002452515.1 Spartobacteria bacterium UBA6821
GCCAGCCGTCCCGGCGAGATCACCCGCACGGAGGACCGGAGCCCTTCGGCGCTTCATGCCACGGCTGCCGAAGTGGTGAGGGATGCCCTGCGTGCCCTCGAAAAGAACAAACCGGATGTCGTTCCCAACAGGTTCCTTGCCCTACTCATCAGGGGGGCACTGCTGCTGCCGTTTCCGATTCGTAGGATGGTGATCAGCCTTGGTGCAGGACCCAGAAGTTCGAAAGCTGGGAAGCACTGATTAAATCAGCGGTTCCCTAGGTCGCAAGATTGACAGGACCGACACTCTTCACCGAAAGTGTTGAAAGTGAAAAGTTTCACCCGCTGGTCCACACACGAAATTGATCCAAGATCCCACGAGGCTTTTGCCTCCGCTATCGAACTGATCGGCCCCGAACTCTACTCTGTCGAGGAGAGGCTCTATGAGCAGTCAAAGGCGGTCGATCCCGGCATCGAACACTATATCGAGTATGCCCTCGGCGGTAGCGGGAAACGCCTTCGTCCCGCCTTGGCCCTCCTTGCGGGTGGTGCAACGGGACGGATCGTCTCCGACCATGTCGATCTCGCCGTGATCCTGGAGCTTATCCATATCGCAAGCCTGGTGCATGACGACATCATGGATGGAGCCGACAGGCGTCGCGATCGTCCCACGCTTAACGCCAAGTGGGGAAATTCCCTGACCGTGCTGGTCGGTGATGTCCTCTTCTCTCATGCGCTGAAACTCTCCACGCAGTTTTCCAACAACGAAATCTCGCGTCGGATCGCCGATGCTGCTGCCGAAGTCTGTACGGGCGAGATCCTTCAAACCCAGCGCCGCTTCGATCTCAATGTCACCCTGGCCGAATATTACCGGATGGTGCAGATGAAAACCGGCGCTCTCTTTGCTTCGGCCTGCGAACTCGGGGCATTTCTGAGTGGTGCCTCTCCCGCCGTCATCAGCGCTCTTAAAAACTACGGCACCAAGGTCGGAGTCGCCTATCAGGTGCTGGATGACTGTATCGATCTCGTCGGGGATGAAGAGATGATCGGCAAAACCCTCGGTACCGACATCGCCTCTGGCAAGTTCACCCTGCCAGTGCTGCTCCTGCTCCAGAATGCCACGCCGAAACAGCGTGACGAACTCCATGCCCTCCTTCTCTCGGAAAACGGCATTCCCCCGGCGCAACTTCTGGATCTCGTCACCAACCGTGGCGCGCTCGCCGCGACGATTGCCGCCGCCCAGAGTCTCGTCGATGAGGCGGAAGCGGAGCTTGCTCATGTTCAGGAAAACCGTCACGCCGCCGCACTGCACTCCATGACCGATTACCTCCGCGGGGTCCTGATTTCCCTGAAGTAGTCCGCTCATTAGCGGTTACTTTATCCTAGAAACAATAGTGGGGAATTTTAGACAGGATTAACAGGAATGAGTTACAAAGAAAGCCACCTTCACTCATTGGGTGAGCAGACTGTTTTCCGTATGTCGCTTTCCTATAATCATGTAGATCCTGTTCATCCTGTCCAATTNNCCAATTTCCGTTTGTAGGTTTATGAGCGACTCTCGACTTGAGGAACTCCCGGATTCAGAGCTTCCCCGTGAACGGCTCTGGAAGCACGGAGCTGGGGTGCTCAGCGATGCGGAGCTGCTGGCGATCTTTCTGAGGACAGGAAAGAAGGGGCAGAATGTCCTGAGCATGGCCAA
>DKEN01000150.1:6169-6406 GCA_002452515.1 Spartobacteria bacterium UBA6821
GCTGGCCAAGGTTTCCGGAATCGGCCCGGCAAAGGCCTCTGAGTTGAAGGCAGCCTTTGAAATGGGCTCCCGGATGGCACGGCCAGAACAGGAAAAACTCCGCGTGGATCGGGCTGGAGTGATTTATGATCTCCTAGCCGGAGAGTTGCAGTCCCTGCCGTACGAGTCGCTGAGAGTCCTTCTTCTCGACACCCGTCACGGACTGCTGGAAGAGATCGAAATCTCTAGGGGAAGTCT